>JBOHSY010000119.1:0-2413 GCA_050733355.1 Gemmatimonadales bacterium
ACAACGACCTCGAGCAGGTGGGCCACACGCGCCGGCATCACACGTTCTTCGAGATGCTCGGCAACTTCTCCTTCGGCGACTACTTCAAGCGCGACGCCATCGGGTACGCCTGGGAGTTCGTCACCTCGGAGGACTACCTCGGGATCGACCCCCATCGGCTCCGTGTGACCGTACACCACACCGATCACGAAGCCCGGGCGCTCTGGCGCGAGGTCGCCGGGCTGCCGGACGACCGCATCTACGGTCTCGGGGACCAGGACAACTTCTGGCAGATGGGCGACACCGGTCCGTGCGGGCCGTGTACGGAGATCTACGTAGATCTGGAGTGGCCGGCGGGGCGGGAGCGGGCGGGAGCGGGCGGGAGCGGGCGGGAGGCGGTCGTCCCGCAAGCCGAGTTCGAGCGGCTGGCGGAGGAGGGCCGCTATCTCGAGATCTGGAACCTCGTGTTCATGCAGTACGACCGCGCGGCCGACGGCGCGCTCACGCCGCTACCCCGGCCGTCGGTCGACACCGGCGCCGGCCTCGAGCGCATCGCGGCGGTCATGCAGGGCGAGGACGACAACTTCCACACCGATCTCTTCCTGCCGCTGCTGGAACGCGCCGGGCAGCTCGTCGGGCATGCCTACGATCGCGACGCGCCCGACCGCGGCTCGTACCGTGTGCTCGCCGATCACGCGCGCGCGGTCGCCTTCCTGCTCGCCGACGGCATCTATCCCGGCAACGAGGGGCGTGGTTACGTCCTGCGCCGCATCCTCCGGCGGGCCGTCCGGCACGCGTGGCTCCTGGGGCGGCGCGAGCCGACGCTCGCGCCGCTCACCCAGATCGTGGTGCGGGAGATGGGCGGCGTCTACCCGGAGCTGGTCGCCAAATCGAAGCCCATCCGCGAGACCACGGAGGCCGAAGAGCGGCGTTTCCTCGAGACTATCGAGGGTGGACTCCGCCGGCTGGAAGAGATCTTCGCGTCCGGCGCCACGGTAATTCCGGGCGAGGACGCGTTCAAGCTGTACGACACGTACGGGTTCCCGATCGATCTCACTCAGATCATCGCCGGCGAGCGCGAGGTGACGGTCGACGTGGGCGGGTTCGAGCGCGCGCTGGACGAGCAACGGCAGCGGTCGCGCGCGGCGCGCTTCGCAGTGGGAGCAGACACGGTTCGGGTGAGTGAAGAGGCGCACGCTCGGGTAACGAAAGGCGCTGCTCCTGCGGTGCACGTGAAGCAGCCCGGCGCCTGGCGCACGCTCAAGCGCGGGAAGCAGAAGTTCGTCGGCTACGAGCGCACCGAGGCCGATTCCGACATCCTCGCGTTCCGGCACGAGGGCGGTCGGGTCGAGCTGCTACTCCACGAGAACCCGTTCTACGCCGAGGCCGGCGGCCAGGTGAGTGACACGGGTGGAGTCGAGGGACAGGGCTGGTCGCTCGCCGTCGACGCGGTACGGAAGGCCGACAAGGGAACGGTGATCGGCGGAGCCTTCGGCGAGCGCTTCGAGCCGACCCTCGTCAACGCGCGCGTGGACGCGCCCCGGCGCCGCAACACGGAGCGGAATCACAGCGCCACGCACCTGGTGCATGCGGCGCTCCGCCGCCACCTCGGGGGGCACGTCCGCCAGCAGGGCTCCCTCGTCACGCCGGAGCGGCTCCGGTTCGACTTCTCGCATCACGGCCCGATCGACGCGGACGCGCTTCGCGCGGTCGAGCGGGACGTGAACGAACAGATCTGGGCCAATCACGCCGTCTCGACCCGCCAGATGGCGTATCCCGACGCGCTCGCGCTTGGCGCCATGGCGTTCTTCTCGGAGAAGTACGGCGCCGTCGTGCGGGTGGTGCAGATGGGCGACTCCATCGAGCTGTGCGGGGGCACGCACGTCCGGACCACCGGCCAGCTGGGCCTGTTCCGGGTGACCGGCCAGGGCGGCGTCGCGGCCGGGGTCCGCCGCATCGAGGCCGTCACCGGTCCCGAGGCGTACGCGGCTCTCGAGGGGATCGAGAGCCGGCTGCATCGGGTGGCCGAGGTGCTGAAGGCGCAGCCCGAGCACCTGGCGCGACGCGCGGAGCAGCTCGTGGACGAGCGCCAAAGGCTGGAGGCGCGGCTCCAGGAGGCGCTCCGGTCCGGGGGCGGCGCGCCGGCGGCGGCGACCGAAGTGGTGCAGGTCGACAGTGTGCAGCTCACGATGGCCGAGACCACCACGGAGGACCGGGGCGAGCTGGGGCAGATCGCCGATCGTTTCCGGGAGGGCAAGCGCAACGCCGTGCTCGTGCTGTTCGGCACCGCCGGCCGCGGGGCGATCCACGTGACGCTCAGCGAGGACCTGGTGTCGGCGGGGAGGACGGCGGGCGACCTCGTGAACCGGATCGCCGCGGTGAGCGGCGGCAGGGGCGGCGGGCGGCCGCACTTCGCGTCGGCCGGCGCGGGCGA
>JBOHSY010000120.1:0-18164 GCA_050733355.1 Gemmatimonadales bacterium
CACGCGAGGGAGCGCCTGGGCGGCGGGAGGCGTAATATACGCCTCACGATTCGCCCCGCCACCGCCGCCCCCACCGCCGACCGCCGGCAACGCGATCACGATCGGTCCGGGGGCAGGTGTCCGCGCCCAGTCGCGACGGATACCGGACGCGAGGAGCACCACCGCCAGCGCGTGCAGCGCCAGGGAAATCGGAAGCGCCCACGACCGCCGGCGGGGTCGCGGCAGACGCAGGGTGAGCGGCGCTCGCGGGAGAGGCGGCATCTCGGGTGGAGACGTCATGACCGACAAAAACTAACCGGCGGCCCCCGAGGGGCCGCCGGTTTGGCGCACGCCCCTGCCGGGGGTGACGCCCTACTTCGCTTCCTTCGGCGTGAAGCCGATGATCTGCACTCCCGCCCCGCGGGCGACGTCCATCGCCTCGATGACGTCCTGGTAGATGCGGTTGGGGCCGGCCTTGAGGAACAGTAGCTTGGCCGGGCGGTTGTCGAACACCGCGTGGATCTGGGCGTCGAGCTGCTGCTTCGGCACCGGCTGCGAGTTGATCGCATAGCTGCCGTCATCGCGCAGCTCGAGCACGATCTGGTTGCTCGCCGACGTGCTGGCCGTCGTCGAGTTCGGCGGCGGGATCTGCACGTCGAGCGCCTTGCGGGACAGCGGCTGCGTGATCATGAAGATGATCAGCAGCACCAGCAGCACGTCGATCATCGGTGTGACGTTGATATCCGACGCGACCTTCCCCGCGGTGGCTCCAGCAGTCATCGCCATTACTTCTTCTCCTTCTCGGCCTGGAAGAGCCCGGTCTGCGTGGGCTCGGTGATGGCGGAGAGCACCCGGGCTCCCGAGTTCCGCGCCATCTCGACCGCTTCCTGGATCTTGGCGTATTTCAGCTGGTTGTCCGCCTTGAAGTACAGGATCTTGTCCTCCGTCCGGCTCGCGAACATCGACCGGAGCTGATCCTCGACGGATGCCTGGGGGATCGCGCGGCCGTTGAGGAAGTAGTTCCCCCCGGCGTCGATCCCCAGCACGACTTCGTTATCGCCCTCGGGGCGCGCGTCCAGGTTCGCGCCCTTCGGCATCGTCGCCTTGAACCCGGCCGCGATCAGCGGCGTCACGATCATGAAGATGATCAGGAGCACCAGCATGACGTCGATCATCGGCGTCACGTTGATGTCCGCCTTGACCGCGGAGACGCCGGCGTCACCCGTGGATATGGCCACTGCCGCTCACCGCCTTCTGGGCCTGGAATTCCTTGGTGAAGATCGAGCGGCCGAACTCGCTCCCCACGCTCTTGATGAGGTAGTCGATCAGCTCCTTCGACGTGTACGTCATCTCGACCGTGAGGTTCTCGATCTTGGTGGTGAAGTAGTTGTACGCCCACACCGCCGGGATCGCCACCAGGAGGCCGAACGCGGTCGTGATGAGCGCCTCGGCGATACCGGCCGAGATGCCCGCGAGGCCGCCGGACGCGCCCTGCGCCGCCATGCCCGTGAACGCGTTCACGATGCCCATCGTGGTGCCGAGCAGCCCGACGAACGGCGCCGTCGAGCCGGTCGTGCCCAGCACGCCCAGGCCGCGCTTGAAGTCGGCGAGGATGATCAGCATCTGCCGCTCGACCGCCCGCTCCGCCGAGTTGATGTCCGCGGCGGTGATGGTGGCCCGGTCGCGGAGCAGCGGCTTCACCTCCGTCAGCGCCTCGCCCAGCACCCGCGATACGTGGCTCTTCTTGTTCTTCTCGGCCAACGTGATGGCCTGGTCCAGGTTTTCCTCCTGGATCGCGCGCGAGAACTGCGGCGCGAACTTCCGGGTCTCGGCCTCGCTGCGCTTGATCTGGACCAGCTTCGTGATCACGATCGTGAGCGAGTACACCGACATGGCCACCATGACGAACACGATGCCCTTGGCGAACCAGCCCATCTGGGCCCAGAGATGGATGAGATCAACGCCCATGGTACACAGCCTCCTGGAGGTTTCCGGATTACTGACCGATCTTGAATGAAATCGCCTGCTGCACCAGCTGTCGGACCGCGCGGCCACGGAACCTCGCGGGCTTGAACACCGCCTTCATGATCGCCTCGCGCGCCGGCTCCTCGAACGCCTGGTGCGTCGACTTGATGATCTTGAACGACCCTGGCTCGGCGTGGCCGGTGGTGTCCACGATGTACTGCATCTCCACCCGCCCGGCGATGCCGGCGCTCTGGAGCACGGGCGGATAGCGCGGCAGCGGAATGGAGATTGGCTGGACCGGATCGTCGAGCTCGGCCTCGGTGAAGACTTCCGCCTTAACGTCCACCGGGCCTCTGCCGCCCACCACACCCGTGGCGATGCCGCCTTCCACGCCCTTGCCGGTGAAGTCCTTCGGATCGAAGGCCTTCTCCTTCAGGTCGATGGGCGGGATGTCCTTGGGGATGTCGGTCGGCGCCACCACCGTCTGGAACCCCTTCGGCGGCGGGTTCTGGACCACGATGATTTCCTCGGGCGGCGGCGGCGGCGGAGGCGGGGGGGGCTCAGGGGGCTTCAGGAACACCATGGTGGTGTCGATCGGCCCGTCGTCCGCCGCCTCGGCCACGCCCTGGGTGGCCTTGACGGCGAAGAAGATGAGGACCCCATGCAGAGTGACAGAGACCACGCTCTGCCCGAAGGTCCGCTGCTTCTTCGGTTTGGACTCGATAAGGTTCTCGAACACGCGGAAACCTCCCTCACGTGTGTTTCAGGTGGCGGGAAGATACGGCCCCCTGGATGGCGCGCCAGTTGATCGAAGATGACAGTTCGATGACAAACGAATGAGCTGTTCGCTATCCGCTGGTCCTCCCGCGACCGGGTCGGCGGGGGAGCGGCTCGCGGATAGCGGATAGCGGATAGCGGATAGCGGATGAACTAAGGCATTCCGTTCCTCGGCAACCGCACCGTGAACACCGACCCGCGGCCGGGCCGGCTCTGGACCGTGATGGTCCCCCCGTGGGCTTCGGCGATCCACTTGGTGATGGCCAGGCCCAGCCCCACCCCGGGCCGCTCACCGGTGCGGGAGCGGGCCGGGTCGGCCCGCCAGAACCGATCGAAAATGTGGGGCAGGTCGCCGGGCGCGATGCCGATCCCGCTGTCGCTCACAACCAGCGTCGCGTGGTCCTCGCCGGTGTCGAGCGTGAGCCCCACCGTGCCGCCCGGTGGGGTGTACTTGATGGCGTTGGTGACCAGGTTGAGCAGCAGCTCGCGGATCCGGTGGCGGTCCACCGCGAGCCGCACCGGCTGGTCGGGGATTTGCGTGGTCACCGTGAGCTTCCCGTCCTCACCCAGCATGCCGGCCGTCTCCGACACGTCGGCCAGGAGCTCGCGCAGGTCGGTCTCCTCCAGCGCGAGCGGAGCGCGGCCCTCGTCGGCGCGGGCGAGCGTGAGCAGGTCGTCGACCATCTCCGTCATCTGGTTGATCTGGTCGAGCGTTTCGTCCAGTCCCTCCAGCACCTCGCGGGGCGTCTGCGGGTGGGTGAGGCCCCGCTCGACGCCGGCCCGGAGCACCATGAGCGGCGTCTTGAGCTCGTGGCTGGCATCGGCGGTGAACCGGCGCAGACCGCCGAAGCTCTGCTCCAGGCGGGCGAGCATGCCGTTCAGCGTGACCACGGTTCGGTGGATCTCGTCGCCCGACAGCGGCACGGCGAGCCGCCGGTGCAGGCTCCGCCCGTCGGTGATCGCCTCCAGCTCCTCGATGATGCCGAGCAGCGGTCGGACGCTCGTGCTCGCGAGCCACCAGCCGAGCGCGGCGGCGCTGAGGAGCACGACGGGGGCGATCACCAGCATCGACCGGAGCAGCTCCGCCGGTCCGAAGGCGACGTTGGCGGTGGACGTCGCGACGAGCAGGCCACCGACGCCGGTGCCGCCCGTCTGCATGCGGGTCACGTAATAGCGGACCGGCCCGAGCGGCGGACCGATAACGATCGTGCCCGACACACTCCGCTCGGGCGGCGGGTAGAGCGGCGCCGCGAGCTGCTGGAAAACCGCCGCGCCGAGCGGCCGCGTCACGCCGGAGAGCCCGATCACGTTTCCGGCGGTGTCCGCGACGATCAGGTAATCGCGGAACGCCTCGAGGTACGCGCTGATGCCCGGGTCGAGCGCCGGGCTCGATCCATCCGGCACCAGGGGACCGAGCACCCGGTACGACTCGACCAGCCAGCGCTCCGCCAGGTCCGCCTCGAGCGCGAGCCGGCGGTCGAGGTCCTCGAGGGCCGACTGGCGCCGCTCGTAATAGAGCGCCGCGCCGAAGGCGAGCACGGTCAGCCCCAGTGCCACGGTGTACCAGAACGCCAGCCGGCGGCGGATGGTGGGCATCTCAGCCCTTCACGACGTAGCCGACGCCGCGCACGGTGTGCAGCAGTTTGGGCTCCTGCCCGGAGTCGACCTTCTTGCGCAGCCGATTGATCACCACGTCCACGATGTTCGTACCCGGATCGAAGTGATAGTCCCACGCGTACTCGGTGATGAGCGTGCGGGACAGCACCCGCCCGGCATGGCGCATGAGGTACTCCAGGACCGCGTACTCCTTGGGCGTGAGCTCGATGGGCCGCCCCCCCCGGCGGACCTCGCGCGTGGCGGTATCGAGCTCGAGATCCGCCACCCGGAGCACCGGCGACTTCAGCTCCTTGGGACGGCGGCTCAGCGCCTCCACCCGCGCCAGCAGCTCCTCGAACGCGAACGGCTTGGTGACATAGTCGTCCGCGCCCATGCGCAGTGCCTGCACCTTGAAGTCCACGGCATCCTGCGCGGTCAGGACCAGCACCGGCGTGGTGATGCCGCGGTCTCGCAGCGTGCGGAGCACCTCGAGCCCCGTCATCCCGGGCAACCGGAGGTCGAGCACCAGCAGATCGTAGAGCCCGCCGGAGGCGAGCCGCAGTCCCTCCATGCCGTCGTCCACGAGATCGGCGTGAATGCGGTGCTCCTCGAGCCCGCGCTTCACATACTGGCCGACGGTGCGGTCGTCCTCGATTACCAGCACCTTCACCTGACGATCCTCCTTGCCGAGTGAGCCGTGCGCAGTAAGCCGAGCAGGACGGCACCACCTGCCCACCGCTTACCGCTCACTGCTCACTGCTCACTGCTCACTGCTCACTGCTCACCGGCAGAATCACCCGAAACCGCGCGCCCTCGCCCGGCTGGCTCTCCACCTCGATCCGGCCGGCGTGCTCCTGCACGATGCCGTAGCAGATCGACAGGCCCAGGCCGGTCCCCTGCTCCTGCGGCTTGGTGGTGTAGAACGGCTCGAAGATCTTGAACCGCTCCGAGCGCGGGATCCCGTGGCCGGTATCCTCGACGTCGATGAACACCTCGTCCGCACGCGCCCGGCTCCGGCCGGTGCGGACGGTCAGGCGGCCGCCGGCTTCCATGGCGTCCACCGCGTTGAGCAGGAGCGCCATGAGCACCTGGATGAGCTGCTCCGCGTTGGCGACGACCATCGGAAGATGCGGATCGAGCTCCCGGGTCACGGCGAACTGGCCGAACCGGCGATGATGCTTGAGAAGGAACAGCGCGTCCTCCACCACCGCGTTCAGCGCAACCGGCTGTTTGGCGCGACCCTTGGGCCGGCTGAAGTCGAGCAGGCCGTTCACGATCCCGGTGCAGCGCTCGACTTCCTTGTCGATGATCTGGAGATACTCGCGCACCGACGCCCGGGCGGCGGCATCGGGCTCGTCCAAGCGCCCCTCGATCGCGGCCACGCAGGCGCCGATCGTGGCGAGCGGATTGTTGATCTCGTGCATGACGCCCGCGGCCAGGTGCCCGATGGCGGCCAGCTTCTCTCCCTGGAGTACCTTCGCCTGGGTGAGCCGCGCCTCGGTGACATCCTCGCCCACCGTGATCACGTGGGTGATGGCGTCGCCCTCGAGGCGCATGGGGATCTTGGTCAGCCGGAACCATCGCGTTTCGCCTCCGGCCGCGACCTCGATCTCCTCCTGGAACGTGGCGCCGGTGCGGAACACGCCGTCGAACTCGGCGCGCAGCATGTCGCGCGGCTGGCGGGTGAGCACGTCGAACACCGGCCGGCCGATGACGTCGGTGCGGCGGACTCCCTGCGTGCCGGTCTCCCGCTTCCGGTTCCAGATCTGGATGCGGTACTCCCGGTCCACGACGTACAGCCCGACCGGCAGGCTGTCGATGATGAGGCTGATGAAGCGGCGCTGCTCGTCGATCTCGCGCGACTGGATGGCCACCTCGTGCGCGAGGTCGGCCGACAGCTCCGCCGCTGCGAGATAGGGCGCGAGGAACCCCGCGAGCACTTCGAGCACGTCGGCCCCGGCGCCGTCCCGGAGCGCGGCTTCCAGGACGCCGAGGCGATCGCCCTCGTGAACCAGCGGCAGGCGGAGCACGCCCGGTCCCGGCGCGGGGAGTCGATCGAGCGAGGCCAGCGCGCCGGAAGGCGGCGCCACTGGCGCGCCGACCGCGTGCCACGTGGTCCGGCCAGCTTCGCGGAGCCAGAACATCACGGCCGTCGCCGGCAGCTCCACGCGCACCACCTCGGCCACGCCGGCGAGCGTCGCCTCGAGGCCGTTGCCCGCATTCAGCAGCCGGCCGACTGCGGCGAGCAGCGCGAGTGCGGGGTCGCGAGGCGGCGACGGCATGGGATCAGCTCCGCCGGCGCACGCCGTCGGCCGAGGCGATGGCGAGGATCTTCCACTCGCCGCCGATCCGCCGCAGGACGAGGTGTTCCGTCCAGTCGGTCTCGGCGGCCCGGCCCGCGCCCGCCGGTCGCCGGGCGGTCACCAGCCAGACCGACGCCAGATCGCCCTCCTGGCGCGCGTCCGAGCGGAGGATCCGGACCTCCATCGCCGGGTCCGCACCGGGCAGCAGCCGGGGCCGGGCAGAATCCAAGGAGAGCACGACATTGCCGGTGGGCGTGGCGACGTGATAGGTAGCCTCGGTCCAGGAGAGCCCGCGAAGGCCGTCCCAGTCACCGGTTCCCAGATCGCGCGCGTACGCGACGATCAGTCGCTGGATGGCCTCATCGTCGCGACGGGAGCCGGCGGGCGTGCGGTCTTCGACCGCGCACGCGGCAGCCAGGAGCGCCCCGGCACAGACCGTGGTGAGCGTGCGGATCATGACGGTGTCGGCCGCCGGTCAGCCGCGGCTGTCGAGCGCCTTGCGGACCGCGCGGAGCATCTCCTCGGGGGTATACGGCTTGGGCACGAGGCCGCTGAAGAAGGCGAGGTCGCCCTGCCCCAGGCGCCCGGCGTCGTACCCGGTCGACCGGAGCACGGGGAGCCGGGGCCAGCGCCGGCGGATCACGCCGATGAGGTCCCGGGCGTCCATGTTGGGCATGACCATGTCCGTGACGACCACGTCGATGCCCGTGGCCTGTCGCTCGAGGCAGGCGACCGCGGCGCGGCCATCCCCGGCGGTGAGCACCCGATATCCGAAGCGTCCGAGCAAGCGGCTGCCGGCCCGCCGGATGGAAGGCTCGTCGTCCACCAGCAGCACGGTTTCCTGGCCGCGCAGGTCGGCGCGCTCGGCTCGGGCCATGAGGTCGGATGCGGTTGCCGCAAGGTAGCACGGCGCCGGCGTGCCGGGCTACAGCCGCCGGATCTGCTCGACCAGCTCCGCCGTACCTCGCTTGGTGCCCGGCGTCTCCTCTACGTACGACCACCGCAGCACGCCGGTCTTGTCGACGAGGAAATAGGCGCGGGCGGAGAAGAAGCTGTCCAGCAGCACGCCGTACCGGCGGCTGACCTCCCGCCGGAAATCGCTCAGCAGGTCGACACCGATCCGCTCCTTCGCCATGAACTCCTTCAACGTCGGGATCGAGTCCACGCTGATCGGCAGCACCTCGGTCGAGGCGCTGCTGTACTGCGCGTAGTCCTCGCTGAACTCGCACATCTCGCGGGTGCACACGCTGGTGAAGGCGAGCGGGAAGAACGCCACCAGCACGTTCCTGCCGCGGAGCGACGACAGCGTCACGTCGCGGCCCGCGGTGGACGGCAGCGTGAAGTCGGGCGCGGCGGAGCCGATGGTCGGAGTGGCGGGCATCGTGACCGGTTACGGGTTACGGTTACGAGTTACGAGTTACGAGCTACTTCCGGGCGTGGTCGTAGCGCTTCCCGACCTCGGTCCAGTTCACCGTGTTCCACCAGGCCGCGACGTAGTCCGGGCGGCGGTTCTGGTACTTGAGGTAGTAGGCGTGCTCCCAGACGTCGCAGCCGAGGATGGGCGTCTTGCCTTCCATGAGCGGCGTGTCCTGGTTGGGCGTGCTCTCGATGGCGAGCGTACCCTTGCCGTCGAGCGTGAGCCAGCCCCAGCCGCTGCCGAACCGCCCGACGCAGGCCTTGCCGAACTGCTCCTTGAATTGCGCCACGCCGCCGAAGGTGCGGCCGATCGCGTCGGCGAGCGCGCCGCCGGGCTCCGGGGCCCCGCCCGGCCGCATCAGCTCCCAGAACAGCGTGTGGTTGACGTGTCCGCCGCCGTTGTTGCGAACGGCGCCGCGGATCGTCTCGGGCACCGACTGCAGGTCGCCGACCAGCTGCTCGACGGTCTTGGACTGGAGGGCGGTGTGGCCCTCCAGCGCGGCGTTCAGATTGTTGACGTAGGCGGCGTGGTGCTTGTCGTGGTGGATCCGCATCGTCTGCTCGTCGATGTGCGGCTCCAGCGCGGTGTAGTCGTACGGCAGGGGGGGAAGGGCGAATGCCATAGGGTCCTCGTGTGCGCGCAGTGCAGCGGCCGGTTCGATCCTCGTTGTCCGGCGCGCAATATGCCCGCGATCCGGGGCGCCGGTCAACGCGCGTTTTGCACGGGTTCACACGGAGACCGGGTCCTCCGCACCCTCCGCGCCTCCCCTGAATCAACCGATCAGCGCGCCGAATTCCGGATGAGCTGCGCGTAGAACCCGACGGCCCTCGCGTGCTCGCCGATGGCGACGCGCTCGTCGGTGCCGTGCGCGCGCGGGGGGCTGGCCGCGGTCTCCAGTCCCGGGGCGAAGCGGAGCACGGTCGGCGTGAGGCCCGCGTAGTGGCGCGCGTCGGTGGCGCCGATCACGAGGTAGGGCGCCACGATCGTGCCGGGAAACACCTGGCGGATCGCCCGCGCCACCGCGCGGTAGCCGGCCGACTCGGCTGACGCGACCGGCGACGGTTCGCTCGTGCCCGGGAGCAGCCGCACTCGCACGGCCGGGTCGCTCACCACCCGCCGCACCCGCGCCGCGACGGCCGCCGCCGAGTCGCCCGGGAGCGTACGGACATTGACCACCGCGCGGGCTTCCGCCGGCAGCACGTTCGCCTTGGTGCCCCCGGCCACCATCGTCACCGCGGTGGTGGTGCGCACCGCCGCCGCGCTCCGCCGATCGCGGGTCAATTGGGCGAGCACCGGGCGCTCGAAGAGCCAGAGGTTGGCGAACGCGATGCGGAAGGGCAGCGTCATCTCCGGGCCCGCATGCTCCAGCAGCGCTCCGGTGGCGCCGGCGATGCGGGCCGGGAACGGATCGTCCTCCAGGCGGCTCACCGCCAGCGCCAGCCGTCCGATCGCGGTGTGCGCCGGCGGCGTGGATGAGTGGCCGCCCGCATCCGTCGCCACCAGCTCGACGTTCGCGTAGCCTTTCTCGCCGATGCCGACGACGGCGACCGGTCCGTCGATGCCGGGCACGAGCCCGCGCGTGATCGTGCCGCCTTCGTCGAGCACCCACTCCACCCGCGCACCGCGCTCGGCCAGCAACCCCGCCAGACGCTGGGCGCCGTGCCGGCCGGAGATCTCCTCGTCGTGCCCGAACGCCAGAAGAATCGTGCGCGCCGGCGAGAACCCCTCGGCGAGGAGCGCCTCGACCGCCTCGAGGATCGCGAGCACGCTGCCCTTGTCGTCGAGCGCGCCGCGTCCCCACACGAATCCGTCGGCGATGGTGCCGGCGAACGGCGGGTGGGTCCAGCGCCCCTCGCTGCCGGAATCGACCGGTACGACATCCAGGTGGCCGGTGAGCAGAATCGCGGGCGCAGCGCTGTCCGCGCCGGTCCAGGTGAACAGCAGGCTGCCGCCCACGGTCTCGCGCCGGAGCGTCGCGTGCACCCGCGGGAAGGCCGCCGCGAGCTGCCGGTGTAGTACCCCGAAGGCGCTGTCGGGCGCCGGACCGTCCTCCCGCGACACCGTCTGCACCCGGATGGCGGCCCCGAGGCGCTCCGCGGCGGCGGCGGTGTCGAACGCGATCGGGTGCGCGGGCGGCGCGTCGACCTGGCGGCTCGGCATGCGCGCCGTCCGGATCCCGATCACGATCGCCAGCGCCGCGAGCACACCGGCGAGAGCGCCCAGCGCGCACCTCACCGCCGGCGTCCCGCGCGGCGCAGCACCACCCCCGGGCGCGCGCCGGTGGCGCGCCCGTCGCGGTAGACCTCCACCCCGTTGGTCCAGACCCGCGCGATTCCCGCGGCGGGAAGCGTCGGGTGCTCCGGCGTCGCGAGGTCCACGACCGTCTTCGGATCGAAGAGCACGAGGTCCGCGCGCATGCCGGGCGCGATGGTCCCGCGGTCCGCGATGCCCATGTGCGCCGCCGAGAGCGACGTCATCTTGCGCACCGCCTCCTCGAGCGACAGCAGCTTCCGCTCGCGCACGAACCGGCCGAGCACGCGGGGGAAGGCGCCCCAGCCGCGAGGGTGGCCGCCGCCGCTCGTGCCGTCGCTGCCCACGTTCGCGTGCGGCCAGGCGAGCAGCGCCGCGATATCGTCCTCCGCCATGCCGGTGGCGATGATCCCAATGTGGTCGCTGCCGGCACGCTCGAGGGAGTCGCCGCGCTGCGCGAGTCGGAGCAGCGTCAGCACCGGCGCTTCCCCCGCGTCGCGGGCGATGTCCGCGATGCTCCGCCCGACGATCGAGCGGTCCGCCGCATCGGTGATCCGGATGCCGTCGGCGGCCGCGACCTCCGCGAGCACCAGCGACGCCTCCGCCGAATCGTCGAAGTTCCGCTCGGGAAAGAGCACCGTGATGGTGGACTGCCAGTACCGGTACGGATAGATGTCGAGCGTTACGTCCACGCCGATCTTGCGGGCGCTGTCCAGTCGCGCGAGCAGCTTGGGGGCGCCGCCCCACAGGCTCCGCATGGCCAGCTTCGCGTGGGAAAGCTGGACCGGGAGCCTCGCTTCGCGGCCGATCGTGATCAGCTCGCTCACCGCCGAGTAGAACCGGCGGTCCTCGCTCCGGATGTGACTGATGTACCGCCCGCGGACCGCCGCCGTCACGCGCGCGAGGGCGAGCACCTCCTCCGGCGCCGAGTAGATCCCCGGGTCGTACTCGAGTCCCGTGGACAGTCCGAGCGCCCCGGCCGCGAGCTCCCGCGCGAGCAGCGCGCGCATCGAGTCCACTTCGGCACTGGATGCGGCCCGGCGGAAGTCATCGCCGAGCACCAACCGCCGGATCGTGCCGTGTCCGGCGTACGCCGCCACGTTCACGGCCGCCGGCGCCTGATCCAATCGCCCCAGGAAGGCCGCGAGCGGGTACGGATGCGTGCCGTCCTGGCCCACCACGACCGTGGTGATCCCCTGGCTCACGGCCGGGAGCGCATCCGGCCGGGCGAACAGGCTGTCGTCGTAGTGCGCGTGCGTGTCGATGAAGCCGGGCGCGAGCGCGAGGCTGCGCGCGTCCACCACGCGGTCGCCCCGCGCGCGCGTGAGCGCCCCCACCGCGAGGATCCGTCCATCGGCAAGGCGCACGCTCGCGCGTCGGCCCGGTGCGCCGGTGCCGTCGATCACGACGGCGTTGACGACGAGCGTGGTCTCCGCCGGGGCAGCGGCGATCGCGACCACTGAGAGAATGCCGAGGGTGATCACGGAGCGCTCGCGGGAGAAGCGGCGCGGTACCCATACGCGAGACCGGCCGCGGCCAGCACGGTGAGGACGACTTCGGCCTGGAGCCCGGCAGCGAACGCGAGGCCCGCACCGGCGGCCGAGGCGGCGAACCCGAGGCGCCGGGCCAGGGGCTGTGGGAGCTCGAGCGCGAGCGCCGCTCCGAGGAGGAGCCCCGCGGCGGGCGCGGATGGCGGCGCGAGACTGGCGAGCGCGACGAACGCCAGCGCGACGAAGACCGCTGCGAGGCGTCCGTTCGCGGATGCGTGCCAGAGACCAGCAGCGGTGAGCGTGACGAACAGCGGCTGCCAGTGGGCGAGCCCCTCCGCGGCCACGGGCTCCGCCACCCGGAACCAGAGCGCGGCGCCGAGCGGCGCCAGCAACACCGGCCGCACTACGCCGTGCAGCGGCCAGAGACCGGTCCACGCCCATGCCACCAGTCCGAACGGGAGCGCCACGGTCCGCGCGGCGGCCGGACTCAGGGGCACCTGATCCAGCGTGGCGATGCGGAGACCCACCGGCCCCGCCACGGTGTGGAGCAGCCACCAGGCCGGGAGCAGCGTGAGCGTCACCAGCGGCAGTACTGGAACCCCGCGTCGTGCGCCGCGGAACGTCAGCTCCGCACCGAGGGCGGCCATCACCAGCCCGCCGATCGCGAGCCCGGCGTGCGGGGCGAACAGCACGAGGCACGCACCGAACCCCAGTATCCCGAGCGCGGCCCGCGGCACGCGGGGTATGCCGGTCAGCGTCGCGGGCGGCCGACGCGCGAGTACCGCCCGGTCGAGCCACGCGAGCGCGGAGGGGAGCCGAAGCAGCCGGCCGGCGAGCAGCAGCAGCCACCACGCGACGGCGACGCCCGCTCCCCACGCGACGACCCGCAGGAGCCCCACCGAGCCGACCAGCGATGCGGCCCTGACGGCGAGGGCCGCTGCGCCGGCCAGGATGCAGGTGGAGCCCGCAATCGATTGCGCGCGGTCGATCGCGGGACCCCGGAGCGCGATCAGAGCGGCCCCACTGGCGGCAGCGGCGCCAAGGAGTACAAGCCCAGTAGTGGCAGCGACATAGACGGTATCACCGACCGGCACGACGGTGAACGCGGCGGCGCCCAGGAGCGCGGGCACGAGCCCGCCCAACGCCCGGCCTGCAGCCGGCTCTGGCTGGAGGAGCGATGCGCCAATCACCAGCGGCACACAGAGATGCCACCAAGCGAGCGTGTGGATCACAATTTGCCCCATCGAAGCCCGGGTGCCCGAACCGGCGCCAGCCGCCCACGCCCCAACGGTATTCCGCAAACGGCCGGGATAACTGCAATGACCGCAACGATCGACATGGCTTCGGCCATGTCCGAGGACCCGACCCCGGGGCAGGACGACCGAACGGTTGCGAACGGCAACCACCGGCGCCGCCTCTGGCGTCCCGCCAGCGAGATCGCCGTTGACCTGGGCACAGCGAACACGCTCGTGCTGGTCAAGGGCGAAGGGGTGGTGCTGAACGAGCCGTCGGTGGCCGCGGTGGACCAGGCGACCGGCGACATCCGCGGCATCGGTCTCGAGGCCAAGCGGATGCTCGGGCGAACGCCCGAGGGTATCGTCGCGGTGCGCCCCATGAAGGACGGCGTCATCGCGAACTTCGACGTGGCGGAGAAGATGCTGCGCCACTTCCTCCGCACCGTGCTGGACCGCCGCATCCTCCGCGTGAAGCCCACCGTCATCGTCTGCGTCCCTTCCGGAATCACCGAGGTCGAGCGGCGCGCCGTGCGCGATTCGGCGCAGACCGCCGGCGTCAAGCGGCTGCTCATGGTGGCGGAGCCGATGGCGGCGGCCATCGGCGTCGGGCTGCCGGTGGACTCGCCGACGGGCAACATGGTCATCGACATCGGCGGCGGCACGACCAACATCGCCGTCATCGCGCTCTCGGGCATTGTCTGCGACGCGTCGATCCGCACCGGCGGCGACGAGCTCGACCAGTCCATCGTGCAGTACATGCGGAAGAACTACAGCCTGTTGATCGGCGAGCCTACCGCTGAGTCGGTGAAGATCCAGATCGGCTCGGCTGCGCCGCTCCAGCCCGAGCTCGAGATGGAGGTGAAGGGCCGCGACCTCATCTCCGGCCTGCCCAAGACCGTGCGGGTGGACTCGGCCGGGATCCGCGACGCGATGCAGGAGCCCGTCTCCCGGATCGTGAACGCGGTGCGCCGCGCACTGGAGATGACGCCGCCGGAGCTCGCGAGCGACATCCTCGACCACGGCATCGTGCTCACCGGCGGCGGCGCGCTGATCCGCGGGCTGGACACGCTGCTGAGCGAGGAGACCGGTCTCACCGTCCGCCGGGATCACGATCCGCTCACCGCCGTCGTGCGGGGCACCGGGCGGATCCTGGACGAGTTCACCCGCTATGAGGAGGTGCTCACTACGTGAAGAGCAGATGAGCGGAAGAGCCGATGCGCAAATGAACTACCGCACCGCCTGCTCTTCCGCTCATCCCCTCGGCTCTTCTGCTCCTCTGCTCTTCTGCACATCCCTCGCGGCATTCCCCCGCATCGCCAGCAGCTCCAGCGTCGCCTGCACCATCGCCGTGGGTTTGAGTTTGGACCCGCCCACGTGCCGCCATTCCTCCAGCGGCAGCTCCACCACGAGATCCCCGATGGGCCGCCCGCCGGCCGAGCGGGAAGCGACATCCATGCGCGCGAGCAGCTCGACGTCGAACGCCCAGCGGCTCCGGAACGGCGCCGCGAGGGCCGCGCGGAGCGTCGGCGAGACCCGGAAGAGCTTGGCGCCACACTGGGTGTCGTACACCGCGAGTCGCAGCACGACCGATGCAACCGTGGCAAAGACGCGCCCGGCATAGTGTCGCACGCCCGAACGCTCGATGTGCGTACCCAGCATCCGAACCCGTGAACCGAGCACGCCGAGCAACGCGGGGTGCGCGTCAAGCACGCCCCGGAACCGTGGCAGCTGGGTGAGCGGCGTCGACAAATCGGCATCCCAGTAGCCCACGAATGCCGCGCCCTTGCCGATCGCCGCGAGCGCGCCGGCACGCACGGCGTTCGCCTTGCCGCCGTTCCGGTCCAGGCCGAGGACCCGCATGCTGTCCGGCGCCCGCGCCGCCAGGGCCTCCAGCACGCGGCGGGTAGCGTCGGTGCTGCCGTCATCCACGAAGAGCAGCGCGGCCCCCTCCCCCGCCGCGAACGCGGCGAAGCGCTCGGTGTCGATGCGGGCGGCCTCGTTGTAGCAGGGAACGATGATGACCGTGCCGTTCATGCGGGGGAGCGGCCACGGAAGAGCGGGTGGGTCACTCCCGGGGCGGGTCGGCGCGCTGGATGACCTGCCGCTCCGCGATGATCACGCGGCGCGGAATCCCGACCTCGGTGAGATGCGCAGCCACCTCGATCATGCCGGGGCGCGCCGGGCCGTCGGGGTGGGACACTCGAACGACCGTGCCCCGGACGGGTAGTGTCTCGCCTCGGCTGAGCCGCAGGATGCCCTCGAGCTTGGTGCCCACGCGCGGCTCCGGGCCCGCGTCCTGGCGATAGCGGAGGCCGCGCTCGGAGAGATCCAGCACGTCCTGCGAGCCGGTATCGAGAATCAGCGTGGGCCGCGCGACGGAAGAGTAGTGAATGCGGGTGTGCTGGCGCGGCACGCCGCCCGGCGGTGGACCCGGACCGCCCGGTGCGTCACTGGTCTCGGCCACCGCCGCAACCTCCGCCGCCCCCGCGAGCGTCCCCTGATCGGCTCCCTGCTCCGAGGAGCCCCTGCCCTTCGTCCCGCTTCCACGCTGCGGCCCACCATGCGCGCATGGCGTCTCCGACGGAGGATGGGAGGCCGCGCATACGACGCGGCGCGGCGGTACGGCTGCGATCCCGGAAAAGCTACGTCCGTTCGAGTCGACCGGATAGTAGGTGCGTACCGGGGCCCCCGGCTACACTTGACGTCCATGGGCCGCATGATCGCCATCATCCGCTGCTACCTCCAGGGGCGCCACCGGTGGCGCGTGCCCGACCGCGCGCTGCTGGTCAACGCCGGCGAGCGGACCTACCGGGTGAGGTGCTCGATCTGCGGTCGGGAGCGGGTGATGACGGGCGATCAGATCCAGCGGCGGTCGAGCGGGAATTGGGAGCCGCGGAATTGAGGACGGCAGCCGGCTCTCACCGCTGCGCTCTGCGTTACGCTCGGCAGATCGACGCCATTGAGCGCTCACGAACAGAGCCCTAGGTTGTACGGCGCGGGGGTGAACCTCGCTCACCAGGACGGACCGATGGAGAAATCCGCATCCTGCGGTTGCACCGGAAGCTGCTGCGATACCGGATGCTGCTGCGGCACCGGCGCCTGTCGCTGCGGTTGACGCGCTGGCGGCAGGCCGTTACCGGTAAACGAACGAGCCCCGGGGCTCTCGCTCCGGGGCTCTTGTTTCGCCGCCGGCCGGCAAGCAATTCGTATCCCTGGCCCGCCCGGCCTGCAATTCTGCCCGGCGCAGGTGAACGTCGAGTCGGTATTGGCACTTGGGTGCTCCGGACACGGTCTGGCGAGCCCCGAGTTTACACCTATATTGACGAATATTGACGAAGAAACGCGGGCAAGATCTGGGAGCGTCGGTGTGTGCGCTGCCGACGAGCGACCAGGTCGGGCGGTACGCATGTGGCACCTGACCCCCTGGTCGCTTAGCGGGCGGGCCGCGACGTACGGGGCCGCACCGAACAGACCCCGCCTTGGCGCGTGTGACGAGCGGGTTCTGGGCGGAACGCCGATGGCTACCCTGAACGAGCCAGGCTGAGGTCGTCTGGTGGAGTCGTAATGATGTCGGAGCTGTTTGAACGCCTCAGCGCGGCGCTCGCTGCCCGCTACCGGCTCGAGCGGGAACTGGGGCAGGGCGGGATGGCGAAGGTTTTCCTGGCCCACGACCTCAAGTACGAGCGTTCCGTTGCCGTCAAGGTGCTCCGCCCCGACCTGGCTGCGGAGGTGGGCGCCGCCCGGTTTCTGCAAGAGATTCAAATCGCCGCTCGTCTTCACCACCCTCACATCCTGCCGCTATACGATTCGGACCAGGTCGATGGACTGGTCTACTACGTCATGCCCTACGTCGAGGGAGACACCCTCCGGCAGCGCCTGGCCCGGGAACGTCAGCTCCCCGTCGGCGATGGGATCCAGATCGCGCGCGAGGTGGCGGATGCATTGAGCTACGCGCATGGCGCCAAGGTGGTGCATCGGGACATCAAGCCGGCGAACATCCTGCTGGGCTCGGGTCACGCGCTGGTCGCGGATTTCGGCATCGCCCGCGCCCTCGGGACGGCCCAGACCTCGGCCGGGCATGTGATCGGCACTCCCGCCTACATGAGCCCGGAACAGATCGACGGAGACCCGAACCTCGACGCCCGCAGCGATATCTACAGCCTTGGCTGCGTCCTCTTCGAGATGCTGGCGGGCGATCCGCCATTTCGAGGATCATCGCTCACGGCCATCATCGCCAACCGGTTGAGCTCCCCGGTTCCATCGGTGCGTACGTTCCGCGAGCTGGTTCCCGAGGCGGTGGATGCCGCGGTGCGGAAGGCGATGGCCAACCTGCCTGCCGACCGGTTCACGACCGCCGCCCAGTTCGCCGAGGCCCTGGGCACCTCCGCGACCGTCGCCATCGCGGTGGGAGCGGCGCAGGCGATGGTGGGGGCAGTCACCACCGCGAAGTCGGTGGCCGTCCTCCCGTTCGAGAACATGAGCACCGACCCCGAGAACGAGTACTTCAGCGACGGGATCACCGACGACATCATCGCCCAGCTCTCCAAGATCAGCGCGCTGAAGGTGATCTCCCGCACCTCCACCATGCAGTACAAGAAGACCACCAAGAAGATCGCCGCCATCGCCGAGGAGCTCGGCGTGGCGGCGATCCTCGAGGGCAGCGTCCGCCGGGCCGGACAGCGGGTGCGGATCGTCGCGCACCTGGTCGATCCCCGAACCGAGAAACATCTGTGGGGCGATACCTTCGACCGCCAGCTGGCTGACATCTTCGAGGTTCAGAGCGAGGTCGCGCAGCAGATCACCGGGGCGTTGTCGCTGGCCTTGTCCCCGGAGGAGAAGCAGCGGGTCGAGAAGAAGGCGACCACCGACGCCGACGCGTACAACCTGTACCTCCTGGGCCGCTTTCACGCCAACAAGTGGTCCGAGGCGGACGTGCAGAAGGGAATCGACTACTTCCAGCTGGCCATCGCCAAGGATCCCAGCTACGGGGTCGCGTACGCGGGTCTGGCCGACGCTTACGAACTTCTGAGCATCGGGTTCAGCTCCAAGCCCCCGGCGGAGTACCTGGCGCAGGCGAAGGCCATGGCGTTGAAGGCCCTGGACATGGACGACAGCCTCGCCGAGGCGCACACCTCCCTGGCCTACGCCCGCT
>JBOHSY010000121.1:0-4240 GCA_050733355.1 Gemmatimonadales bacterium
CTCGCGCTGGATGGCCGCCCGGTCGAGCACCGTCACCTCGAAGCCGTGCCGCCGGGCGAGCTCTTCGGCGGTGCGGCCGAGATGGCTGGGCGTGCACACGTTGCCCGGCAGGACCTGGAGGCCGCGAGTGAACGTCTGCCCCGCGCCGATGGCCGCACCCACCTGGTGGCCGGCGCGCAGCTCGTCGCCGCCCTCGGGGGCGAGCAGCGTGAACGCTTCGAGCGGCGGTTTGTGATCCTCGGGGGGCTTCTTCATATCGTTATAGACCCACGCGCCCTGGGCGAGCCCTTCGGCCGTGCGCTGCCCCACCTCGCGCCAGCCGAGCGCCCCGCGACCCTCCGGAGCGAGGTGAAAGGCGCCGGAGGGTGCCCCGAGCGTGCGCGCCCGTTTGGTCGCGATCGCGGCGGCCCGCCGCACGTCGGGGCTGGCCGTGCTTTCCACCTTGCCGAGCCCGACGAGCACCACCCGGTTGGCGGGGCCGGACGGGTAGAGCACGCCCACCTCGTCCCGCTTGCCGCCGAAATCGCCGGCCGCGTACAACCGGGCCAGCGCGCCGCCGGCAGCCGCATCCAGCGACGCGAGCGACGGCGGCAGCGCGGTTCCCTGGGGGACCGCGACGGCGAGCAGCGGCGTGGCGAACGCCGCCGGAGCGGCGGTGGAGACGGTGCTCTCGAAAGGCATGGCGTCCTCGATGGAGATGCTCGCTCGGCCCGGCCGCTTCAGTGGCGTCGCCGCGCGAGCGGGCGGAACTCCTCGCGCTCCGCTCCGACGTAGGCGGCGCGAGGCCGGATCAGGCCGGGCTGATCGTACTGCTCCAGGATGTGCGCGGCCCACCCCGCGATGCGCCCGACCGCGAAGACTGGCGAGAACAGCTCCGGCGGAATCCGGAGTGCGTGGTAGAGCGGGGCGAGGTAGAAGTCCACGGTCGGGTACTTGCCGGTTACCGAGCGGACCCGCTCCTCCACCGCCCGCGCCAACCCGAACCAGTCCCCGCAGCGGGCCACCTCGCACGCCGCCGCCGCGGCCTCCCGCATGGGCGCCGTGCGCGGGTCCTCGCGGTACACCGGGTGCCCGAACGCCGGCACTCCGCCCGCGCCCAAGTGCTCCGCCACGACCTGCTCGACCCGGTCAGGCGTGCGAATCTCCTCCAGGAGCCGATACGCACCGAGGCTGTGCCCTCCGTGCTGCGGACCGGCAAGGGTGGCGAGCGCGGCGGTCACGCAGCCGTGGACATCCGCCTTCGTCGCGGCCGTCACGCGCGCGGCGAACGTCGAAGGATTCAGCTCATTGTCGGCACGGAGCGTCAACGCAGCGTCAAATGCCCGGACCAGCTCCGCTTCCGCCTCCCGTCCGTGCATCAGGTAGAGAAATCCGGCCGCGATGCCCGGACCCCGCTTGGGCACGAGCGGCCGCTCTCCCCGCCGAACCCGGTGAATCGCCGCGACCAGCGCCGGCAGCTGTGCGACGAGCGCGGTGGCGTCCGCGTCGGGCGCGGCCTTGTGCGTCGGCACCCCCAGCGCGCTGACGGCGGTCCTGAGCACCGCCATTGGGTCGCCGTCCGGCGCGGCGCGCCTGATCAGCGTGACGATCTCGCGGGGAAGCCGTTGGGCGCTGCGGAGCTGCCGGGTGAACTCTCGCAGAGCCGCCCGGTCGGGCAGCCGCCCCTGCAGCAGGAGGAACGCGGTCTCCTCATAGGTGCCGCGGCGGGCCAGATCCGCGACATCGTAGCCCCGGTACGCCAGCCGGTTGTCGGGCGCCGAGAGAAGGCAGATGGACGAGTCGGCCGCGATGGCGCCATCGAGGCGGCGAGCGACGCTGGGAGGAGCACCCGCAGGAGGAGCGGCCATGCTGGCTCAACGCATCGGTGTAAGTGAGCGGGCAAGCTAACGCACTGCGGAGGTGGGTGCGAGGCTGACGTGGGGCGACGCTGCGGATAGCGGTCACACGGGAGATGAAGCCGGGAGCGTAATGGTCTATCCGCCAAGAGCTTGGGAGCAGGCACCTCAGGCTGCCAGCCCCGCTGCATGCGTTCGAGCGGCCCGAATCCGCCCGCCTGCGGCGGCGTAGGGTCCGGCGACCCACCCGCCGTTCACGCAGACAGCTAGCCCGCCCAGCGAGGAAGGCCCCACATTTCAGGAGCTGTCGGGAATACCGCCCGGCCGGTCCACGGCGAAAGGCCGGCAATTCTTGCAGCGCTCGCAAGGTTTGTGGACGGTTGTTTGTTTAGACGGCGGGCCACGCAGCCTAAGCCAGGGGGCCAACGCCAGCGGTGCGAACAACGCATCCGGTGGTTGCCGCGGAAGATACGAGGCAGCGAGTGCGTCATTGGGCGGTGGTGAAACGCTGCGAGGCGATGGCCTGTGGTCGCAAGTTTCGCGTGAACCGGGATAGCAGTCGAATCCCTAGTTCTATGAGAGCGATTGTCTAGGACAGAGTCCGACGTCGCTGATGGCTGACCACTATGGTCGTGACCCATCAGCCCCGGTTGCTTGCTGGGCGAGCCCTGACCTCGGCGGGCTTCCGCTTGATCCGCGCGTGCGCTCCGTCCTTGGGGCGCAGCGCAAGACGTTCGAGGAGCTCGGCTGCATTGTGGAGGATGCCTGCCCGGATCTGACTGGGGCGGACCAGATCTTCCTCAGCATCCGAACGTGGCGCTCTTCGAACACGATGGGGTCGCTGCTCGACCAGCATCGGGGTCAGATGAAGGCCGAGGCGTGGGAGATCGAGTCCGGCGCCAAGTTGAGCGGCGCCGACGTCGCCACGGCGATGATCCAGCACGGCGAACTGATGAACCGCATGCGCCGGTTCCACGAGAGGTACGAGTTCCTCGTCGCTGCGGTCAATCAGGTGCCGCCGTTCGACGCCAAGTTGAACTGGCCAAAAGAGATTGACCGCGTCAAGATGGAGCACCACGTCGCCTGGATGAAGTCGGCCTACTGGATCAGCGTGACCTTCCAACCGGCCATCTCGGTCCCAGCCGGGTTCACGGCCGAGGGGTTGCCCGTTGGCATCCAGATCGTGGGCCGGTACCGCGACGATCTCGGCGTCCTGCAGATCGCCCACGCCTTTGAGCAGGCGACCCGCTTCGGCCGCAAGCGGCCGGCGATCACGCTGAACTGACGCACAACGACCGCTACGAGATTGTACGGGACGCGTCCGCTGAGGTTCGGACCCTAGCGCGCTGCCTAACCAGCGCATGCAGCTGGCAGTCGCGAATCGAGTCGGCCGTTGGCCGACGGCACCGCTCCGGTGTCGCGGTGCGGAACGTAAGGTTGACTCACCGTGCAGGTTGCGCCTGCAGCTGATGCGCGATCCGTTAGGTGGCACCCCCAACCGGGCGCGGACTGCAACCCAAGGCCAGCATGGTCAGGGCAATTGTCAATGGCAGGCCGAGCAGAGCCCAGGGTGCTGGGGCACGCTGAGGTCGCGCTCCATCACGGCCTGTGCCCCGAGCGGCGCCGCCGGAACAGCGCGTACAGCAGGCCAAGCAGCCCCACGTGCTTGATCATCAGCAAGATGATGGCACCCGACAGTACGGCCGCCGACAGGATCACGTGCGACGACATGTAGTACAGGATGACGCCGTGGCCAGCGAGGAGTACGATCACCAGGACCGGCAACATCCAGACGCGCCCGCGCGCGAGCAGATGTGGCGGCCTGTTCATCCGGCCGTCGCGAGAACGAAGTTCAGGTCCCGCACGCCGACCGGACCGCTCTCGATGATCTCGAGTCCCGCCTCGCTGAGCAGCTTGACGATGTCGTGCACGTCGACTCGACCATGTCGGTGGAAATGCTCGATGAGGCTCTTTCTGTCTCCTGTCGCCCCCCCGAAGTCGACGGCGAGCACGCGGCCGCCGGGCTTCAGCACCCTACGTATCTCCCGCGCGCACTGCTCGCGCGCCGTGCGGGGCAAATGATGCAGCATCAGCGTGCTCAGCACTGCGTCGAAATGTTCATCCGGAAACGGCAGCCCTTCGACGACGCCGTTGGTGAAGGTCACGTCCACGCCAGCTTTGCTTGCCTTCTTCCTTGCCCTGGCGATCATTTCGGGCGACGCATCGATTCCGTGCACGCTGCCGAAGGGCCCGACGCGCCGTTTCGCCGCAATCGCCAGCGATCCGGTGCCGCAGCCAACATCCAGCACCGCCTGGCCGGGCTCGAGGCGGGCGAGCTCCACCAGCCTGTCGCGCAAAGCACGCTCCCTGCCAAGGAAAAGGAGCCAAGCCAGAAGGTCATAGCC
>JBOHSY010000122.1:0-2773 GCA_050733355.1 Gemmatimonadales bacterium
CACCTGCAGGCGGCCGCGCCCGGCCGACGCGCCGGTCTGGCTGCGGCGCACCGGCGTCTGCTGCCCGAGCGACCACGCGGTCCCGCGCGAGTGGCCCGCCCAGATGGACGTGCCCGGCAGCGGATGCAGATAGATCCTCGCCTCGGCGCCGAGCACGGTCGTGCCGGCGACCCGGCGATGCGACGTCCAATCGGCCGACCCCGCGACTTCGCCGCGGAGGAAGGCGAGCCGCGGCGAGCGCAGCAGCAACCGCGACGTGCCCTGGAAGTTCCACCGTCCGGCCGGCGCATCCGTGTAGACGCCCGCGGCGTCGAAGCGAAGCGGCCCCGCATCGAGCCGGAGTGAGGGAGCGAGCGAGGCGACCGCGGCGGCGAGCACGCCGTCGGCGTGGTAGGAGCCGGCGCCCACATCGAGCGACGCGCGGACCTGCGCCGCCGCGGGAGCGGCGGCCGCCGCGAGCACCACGGCGAGACCCAGTTCCGCGCGGCGCCGGCTCACGGCCTCTGGCCGGGGGGATCGGCGGCGGGACGTGCGCCGGGCCGGCCCAGTGGACCCGCATCCCGGCCCGCGCCGCTCCGCAGCTCGCCCTGCACCCGCCGGCGCAGCGCGACGAAGTCGGCGTCCGGACGACCGTTGCGCACCAGGTCGAACACCGAGCGCGCGGCCAGGTCCGCGGTCATGCCTTCGGCGACGAGATCGGTGAGCACCGAGAGCGGCACTACGAGTGGACGGCCCTGACGCAGCGAGCGGAGATGCTGAAGCGTCTCCGTGGTGAGCCCGGCCCGCAGCGCGCCGGCGCCTGCCGTGAGCTCGGCCTCGGTTGCCGCGGGGCCGAGCGCCTCGCGCGCACGCCCGAGCTGACTCAGCAGCGCCCCGACCGCCGTGCGGATCCGGTCGCCGCCGGCGCCGAGCGTGCTTCCCTCGAGCGCCTTCTGCACCAGCGGCTCGGTCGGGAGCTGGAGCGCGTGAGCCGAATCGACGAGCTGCTGTACCGCCGTGGAGGTAACCGGATCCAGCCGCTCGGCCAGACGGCGGTCCTGGGCATGCAAGGACGCGATCGTCGGGGCGAGCATCAGGAGCGCGACGAGTGCGGCGGGGGAGCGCTGCATGGCGGTCAACTCACGGTCAGGACGGACGTGGGCGCGCCGAAGTCGTCGTCGGCGGCTCTGGGCTCCTCCGGGTCGGGCACCCAGCGACGCCCGTCGACTAGAAACGTATATCGATAGCGGCCAGGAGGAAGGCGCAACTCGACGGTCCAGGTCCCGCCGTCGCGTCCCGGCCGGAGCGGGGTGGCGGCGGGATCCCAGTCGTTGAAGTCGCCGACGACCATCACCCGGCTCGCCGGGGCGCTGAGTCGAAGCTCGATGGGCCGGGTGGATCCGGAATCGCGGCTCAGCACGGTGAGCAGGAGACCGGCCGCGAGCGCCGTGCCCGCGAGCGCCGCGCCCGCGATCGGGGCGACCCAGCGCGGCACCCGACGCCGCATCCCGAGCCGACCGGGCGCGGCGTCGGCGCGGAGCTCATGCAGCACCCGCTCGTTGAGCGCCGGATCGAGCCGCACCGGACGCCGGAGCTCCGCGATGACGCGGGCCAGCAGCTCGTCGGGCGCGTCGGGCTCAACCGGCATGGACGTCCCGCAGCAGCTCGCGCAGCTGGTCGCCCGCGCGCTTCACCCGCATGCGGAGCGTGGGCTCCCGGGCCCCGGTGCGGTGTGCCATCTCGGCATAATCCAGTCCTTCGACGTAACGCAGCAGAAACGCCTCCCGGTAGTGCGGCCGCAACTCGGCCAGCGCGCGCGTGAGCTCTTCCCGCCACTCGAACGACGACGCCGTATCGCGCGTCGCCGCGACATCGTCCCGCAGCTCCTCGCCGAACCGGCGGCGGTGGAACAGCCGGCGCTGAGCGGTGCGGCAGCGGTTCACCAGGATCGTGAAGAGCCAGGCGCCGAACCGCTCGGGCTGCCGGCAGTCACGGAGCGCCCGGTAGGCCCGGACGAAGCTGTCCTGCACCGCCTCTTCCGCGTCCTCCCGGCTGCCGAGCATGTGGAACGCGTATCGTCCGAGCGAGTCCCGATAGCGGGTCATGAGCGTAGAGAAGGCCCCGAGGTCGCCGTTGAGCGTCCGGGCGACCAGCGCCGAATCACTTTCGCTCATCGACGATAGACCGCTTGGCCGTGCGGAGTGTGACAGCGAGGGAACCGGGCACGAGAATTGATGACCACCTGCACGGTCCGAGCATATATCCCGGGCGCTGCCGGGGCAATCGTCGGGCCGCCGCTACCCTCTTCCCGCGAAGCCGACGGGCCGCAGGACCTGCACCGTCACGCGGGCGCGGCCGCGTGCCGGCGGTCGAGGCTCCGGTACTGGATGGCTTCGGCGACCTGGTCGGCGCCGACCTCATCGGCACCGGCGAGGTCGGCAATCGTCCGGGCGATCTTGAGCACCCGGTGGTACGCCCGCGCCGAGAGGCCGAGCCGCGCGACCGCCTCCCGGAGCAGGCTGTCGGCGGCGGCCTCGCTGCGACACCAGCGCCGCACGTCGCGCGCCGACATCTGGGCGTTGGTGCGCACGCCGGGCAGGCCGCGGAACCGGGCCCGCTGCCGGGCCCGCGCCGACTCGACCCGCGCGCGCACGGCGGCGCTCGCCTCGCCCGGAACGCCGCCGGCCAGGTCGCCGTAGCTCACCCCGGGCACCGCGAGGTGGATATCGATGCGATCCAACAGCGGGCCGGAGATCCGCGCGAGGTAGCGTTCCACCGACGGATCCTCGCAGCG
>JBOHSY010000123.1:0-5397 GCA_050733355.1 Gemmatimonadales bacterium
CCGCGAGACGCTCCGGCGCGCTCGCGGCCATGGCGATCGCGGCGGCCATCGGCGCCGCTCCCGCGCTCGCCGCGCAGGCCTCCGATCCGGCGCGGCTCTATGCGGCCGGGTCGCTGCACGCCGCCGCGGGCGGACTCCTACGCAAGCTCGAGCGCGATCCGCGGGACCCGGCGGTCTGGTACAACCTCGGCGCCACGTACTACCGGCTCGGCCTCGACGGGCGTGCCGCCGCGGCGTGGCTCCAGGCGCACCGCCTCGCCCCGCGCGACCGAACCGTCAACCGCGCGCTCGATCTCGTCCCGCCGCCCGAGCCGGCGAGCGCCGCCCGGGTGTGGACCCCGCCGGTGAGTTGGCCGGAGCTCGCGCTGGCGGCGCTGCCGCTCTGGGTCGCGGGTTGGGCGCTGTTCGCCTGGCGTCCGCGCCGGCGCGACCTGGGGCTCGCCCTCGTGCTGCTCGGCGCGCTCGCGGGTGGGGCGGCACTCGCCCTCTGTGTCCGGGAGGCGCGCCCGGTCGGCATCGTGCTGAGCGGGACGCCGCTCCAGCTCTCGCCCCACGAGCGCGCCCCCACGATCACCCCGCTGGAAGCCGGCAGCGCGGTGCTGCTGCTCCGCGGGCAGGCGGGCTGGACGATGGTGGACGCGCCGGGCGGCCGCCTGGGCTGGGTGCCGAGCGACTCGGTGTTCCGGCTCAGGAGCCTCTGAGCATGCCGCGCCGCGTCGCCATCCTTCCGGACGCCGTCGCCGACCAGATCGCCGCGGGCGAGGTGGTCGAGCGGCCCGCGTCCGTGGTGAAGGAGCTGGTCGAGAACGCGCTCGACGCCGGCGCGACGAACGTGGACGTGCGGCTCGAAGACGGCGGCAAATCGCTGGTCGAGGTGGGCGACGACGGCGGCGGCATGGGACGTGAGGACGCGATCCTCGCGCTCGACCGGCATGCGACCAGCAAGATCCGGAGCGCTGCCGATCTCGTGGGCGTGCGCACCTTCGGCTTCCGGGGCGAAGCGCTGCCCGCCATTGCCTCGGTGTCCCGGCTGGTCCTGCTCACGGCAGAAGAGGGCGGGGAAGGCACCGCGCTCGTGGTGACCGGCGGCCGCCTGGATCGGGTGGAGACCGCCGCGCGGCAGCGGGGAACCACGGTCACCGTGCGGAACCTGTTCTTCAACACGCCGGCGCGCCGCAAGTTTCTCCGCTCGACGGCGAGCGAGGCTCGCGCCTCGCACGACGCGCTCGCCACGCTCGCACTGGCCCATCCCGATCGGGGCTTCGCGCTGGAGGTCGACGGGTCGTCGCGCCTCCGCGTGCCTCACGGTCAGTCGCGGGAAGAACGGCTCGCCGGGGTGTGGGGTGGGGAGCTCGCGGGTACGCTGGTGCCGCTTGCATTCGCGCTCGGCGCCTTCCGGATCGACGGGCTGGTGCAGCGCCCGGCCGATGCCTCTCCCACCGGCCGTCGCACGCAGCTCTTCGTGAACGGCCGTCCCTTCCGCGATCCGTTCCTGGTGCGCGCGGCCGAAGCGGGATACCGCGCTGCGATCCACCCGGGCGATCGGCCGAGCCTCTTCCTGTGCATCGGCGTGGCACCCGGCGACGTGGACGTGAACGTGCACCCGGCCAAGCTCGAGGTACGCTTCCGCGACCGGCTCGGGCTGGAGCGCGCGGTGGAGGAGGCGGTACGGGACGCGATCGGGGGCCTCGTCGCTGCTGCGTCTCTGCGCCCCTGGACGCCTGGGGCGGCGCCGGAAGAGCAGCGGAGCGGAAGAGCGGAAGCGCAGGCGGGTGATTCGCCGCTTCTGCTCCTCGGCTCTTCTGCTCATCCGGCGCCGGAGCTTGACGCTGGATTCGTCGCTCCGCTCCTCCAGGTCTTCGACACGTACATCGTCTATGAGTCGCCCGACGGCGTCGTCATCGTGGACCAGCACTCGGCCCACGAGCGCATCCTCTACGAGGCGGCAATGGCCGAGCTCGCGAGCGGGCGGGCGGCCTCGCAGCAGCTTCTGCTGCCGCTCACCGTGGAGCTCACGGACGAGGAGCTCGACGCGGTCGAGGCCCATGCGGCGGAGCTCCGGGCGGTGGGCTTCGAGGTCGACGGGTTCGGCGGCCGGGCCGTGGCCATCCACGCGGTGCCCGCGCCGCATCCGCGGTTCGACGCCGCAGCATGCTTCCGCGAGATGATCGCCGACCTGGCGCGCGGGCGCTTCGGCGGCTGGGCCAACCGGCTGGAACGCTTCGCGGCCACCTACGCGTGCCGCGCGGCCGTGAAGGCCGGGCAGCGGCTCGGCGAAGCGGAGATGCGGCGGCTGCTGCTCCGGCTCTTCGAGACCGACCTGCCGCCGCACGATGTGCACGGGCGCTCCACCATCGTGCAGCTTCCCCGCGACGAGCTGGAACGACGGTTTGGCCGCCGTTAGCGTCCCCGTCATCGTGGGACCGACGGCGGTGGGCAAGACGGCCGTGGCGCTGGCGCTCGCGCGCCACTGGCCGCTCGAGGTCGTGAGCGCGGATTCCCGGCAGGTGTATCGGCGGCTCGACATCGGAACGGCGAAGCCCACCCGCCGCGAACGCGCGCGCGTGCCGCACCTCGGCCTGGACCTGGTCGACCCCGGCGAACGCTACAGCGCGGGCCGGTTCGCGAAGGACGCCGAGCGGGTCATCCGGGAGGTTCGCGGCCGGGGGCATCTGCCGGTCGTGGTGGGCGGGACGGGCCTGTATGTGAAAGCCCTGGTGGATGGGCTCTTTCTCGAGCCGCCGCTCGACCCCGAGCGCCGCCGGGCGCTGGACGGGTGGACCGCCGAGCTCAGGCCGGCCGAACTGCTGCGGTGGGCGGGCCGCCTCGATCCGGCGTTCCGGGGCGGCGGGCGGCAGCGCGCCGCGCGCGCGGTCGAGGTCGCGCTGCTCACCGGGCGATCCTTGAGCTGGTGGCAACGCGAGGCGCAGAGCCGCAGCACGGTGGATCCGTGGTACGTGCTGCTGGCCGTCCCCCGGGCGGTACTGCACCAGCGGATCGCGCAGCGGGCGGACGAGATGGTTCGCCGCGGGCTGGTCCAGGAAGTGGCGGCGGTGCTCTCCGAAGGGCATGGGGCGCACGCGCCCGGCCTCGACGGGATCGGCGTCCGGGAAGCGGTCGAGTACCTTCACGGCAAGCGCCCGCGCGAGAGCGTGGCCGAGGCGATCGCCGTGGGCACCCGCCGCTACGCCAAGCGCCAGGAGACCTGGTTCCGCCACCAGCTCGCCGGGCCGGTGCTCGCGCTCGACGCCACCCGCGCGCCGGACCGGCTCGCCGACGAGATCGCCGCGGCCTGGGCGAGGAGAGCCAATCCATGAAGATCGGCATCACCTGCTATCCGACCTACGGCGGCTCCGGGGCCGTCGCCACCGAGCTCGGCCTCGACCTCGCCCGGCGCGGTCACGAGGTGCATTTCATCACGTACGACTCGCCCTTCCGGCTCCGGAGCTACGCGGAGCGGGTGTACTTCCACCAGGTCGAGACCCGGATCGGGCGGTACCCGCTGTTCGATCACTACCCGTACACGCTCGCGCTCGCCTCGAAACAGCACGAAGTGGTGCTGCGCGAGCAGCTCGACCTCCTGCACGTGCATTACGCGATTCCTCACGCGACCACGGCCTGGCTCGCCCGCGAGATGCTCCGCGGCACGCGCGACCTGCGGGTGATCACCACGCTGCACGGCACCGACATCACCCTGGTGGGTCAGGAAGCGCACTTCTACGCGATCACGAAGTTCTCGATCGAGCGGTCCGACGTGGTCACCGCGGTCTCCAACTATCTCCGCGACGAGACCTATCGCGCCTTCGGCTGCATGGGCTGCGACGTGCGCTCCATCCCCAATTTCGTGAACCTCGAGGAGTACGCGCCGGTCCTGGAGCCCCGCCGCGAGTCATTCGTGCCCGAGGGTCACAAGCTGATCACCCATGTCTCCAATTTCCGCGAAGTCAAGCGGGTGAAGGACGTGGTGCGGGTGTTCGCGCGGATCCGGCGGGCCCTGCCGGCCACGCTGCTCATGGTGGGCGACGGGCCCGACCGGGCCGATGCGGAGCGGGAGGCCGCGGAGCTCGACGTCGCGGCCGACGTGCGCTTCCTCGGCCGGCTCGATTCGGTGGCCCGGCTGCTCCAAGCCACCGATCTCTTCCTGCTGCCGTCGCAGACGGAGTCGTTCGGGCTCGCGGCGCTCGAGGCGATGGCGTGCGGCGCGCCGGTCGTCGCCAGCCGCGCGGGCGGCCTGCCCGAGGTCATCGAGGACGGCGTCACCGGCATCCTCGAGCCGCCCGGCTCGGTGGAGGCGATGGGGCGGCGCGCCATCGAGCTGCTGCGCGACCTGGCGCGCTACGCCGCGATGCGGCGGGCTGCGATCGCGCGCGCGGGCGATTTCTCCGCCGCCCGTATCGTGCCGCAGTACGAGGCGCTGTACGAAGAGGTGCTCGCGTGGACCTGAGCGCCGCCGGCGAGCTGCACCCGCTCGTCAAGGCGGCGATCCTCGGCATCGTGGAAGGTGCCACCGAATTCATCCCCGTCTCCTCCACCGGCCACCTCATCATCGCGGGTGACTGGCTCGACTTCGAGGGCGAGCGCGCCACGGTGTTCGAGGTGTTCATCCAGCTCGGCGCGATCCTGGCCGTTGTCTGGCTCTACCGGGACCGCCTCCTGCGGATGGCCGCGGGCGTCCGCACCGACGCCGCGAGCCGGCGCCTCGCGGGGGGCCTCCTCCTCGCGTTCCTGCCGGCGGCCGTGGTCGGGCTCCTCGCGCACGACGCGATCAAGCGGTATCTGTTCAACCCGGTCTCGGTGGCCGCCGCGCTGGTGGCCGGCGGCCTGGCGATGCTGGCGATCGAGCGGCTGGCGCCGCGCGCCACGATCGGGCGCGTCGAAGACGTTCCGCTCGCAACCGCGTTCGGCGTCGGGCTGGCGCAGGTCCTGTCGCTCGTGCCGGGGGTCTCCCGGTCGGGCGCGACAATCATGGGCGGCTACTGTCTCGGCCTGAGCCGCGCGGCGGCGACCGAGTTCTCCTTCTTTCTCGCGATCCCGGTCATGGTCGCGGCCACCGGCTACGACCTGCTCAAGAGCCTGGCCCTGTTGTCGGCCGCGGACGTGCCGGTCTTCGCGACCGGCTTCGTGGTGTCGTTCCTGTCGGCGATCATCGTGGTGAAACTCTTCGTGTCCTTCGTGTCGCGCAGTACCTTCGTCCCCTTCGCGGTGTACCGGATCCTGTTCGGGGTCGCGTTGCTGCTCTGGTACCGGCAGCAGGCGTGGTGAGCGGCAGGCCGGCGGTCCATCGGCTCGAGCGAGTCGGCTCGACGCAGGATGAGGCGCACCGCCTCGCGGCCGCCGGGGCGCCGGCCGGCACCGCGGTGGTCGCGGAGCGGCAGCGGGCGGGGCGGGGCTCCCGCG
>JBOHSY010000124.1:0-1188 GCA_050733355.1 Gemmatimonadales bacterium
GAAAAAAAGAGCACGCAAACAGGGCGGTCCGGGTGTCTTGGCAGGCGAGATAGCGCATCGTGCGCGAGCGTTCAGCGCTGCCCTTGCGCCACATCCGGTAAATGGCTTGGCGCGTGGCGACGGCTTCATCGGTGCTCTCGGTCAGGGCCTGATAGAGGCCGATGGCCAGCAGCTCGGCGACCCGCGTGGCCTGCCGCCGGCGAGACTGATAATCCGCCGGATCCGCGCACTCGGCGAGGCACAGGGCATCGCCGAACCCCAGGGTTATCCCGACCGCGGTCAAGGGGTGGTGATGGCCGACGGCATCCCCGGCAAGAAACACGTGACCGCGGCCGTAGTCACTGCGCGCCCTGATTTCGTTGGCCGCGCCCTCGAAGGTACCCTCCAGGAGGGCCGCGCGAAAGGCCGGCCGCAGCGCGCTGGGCAACACCGCCGCATAGCCCTCCCACAGGTAAGCCGCGCGCTCCTGGCGTCCGCGGCGGTGCACGGGCACGTCCAGGATCAGGCGTACTTGATGCGGGGTGATGCGGTAAGCGAGCACCGGGCCGGGGCCGCCGAGTAACACATGCCCAAAACGCTCGAACGGGAGCTCCACGTCGCGAAGCAATAGGCCGACCATACGCGAGCAGATGGCGTGATCGACCGGCAGGCCGAGGCTCGCGCGGACAACGGAGCGGCGCCCATCCGCCCCCACGATGCGGCCGGCGATGATCGAGCCCACTCCACCTCGCTGCACGTAGCGTAAGGTGTGGTCCTCGATACGGCGCACCCGTGCCGAGGTCAGATAGTCCACATTGGGGTGCGCGGCGGCGGCGGCGCGCAGAGTCTCCACCAGCGCGCTGTGCTCACAACTGAGTCCCGGTGCCCCGCCGGCGTAGGGCAGCACGCAGGGCGAGGAACCGTCGTCCGGAAACACCACGAAACCCTGACCGGCCGAGTGCTCGGGGATCGCGGCGGGCAAATCGATGCCGATCTGTCGCAATACCTCTATGGCTGGGGGATGCAGCCACTCTCCGGCCAGACGTTGCGCCGATCTCGGATTGGCCTCAAACAGTGCGACCCGTGCCCCGCGGCGCGCATGGGCCAGGGCCGCGACCGCGCCGACCGGTCCCGCACCGACTACGGCGACGTCGAAGTGTGGGACCCTTGATGCTGTCATAGGTTGGGACCGAGCGGTACGGGGCGGCG
>JBOHSY010000125.1:0-9334 GCA_050733355.1 Gemmatimonadales bacterium
GGTGGTGGCTGCACGTCCTCGTCGCCCGCGCCCGCCGCCGCGCGGCGCGCGGCCGGGTGCCGATCCCCACCATGCTCGAATCGGCGCTGGCCTCCACGCCGATCGGCATCGGCTACGCCGACCGCGACCTGCGCTTCGTCCGGGTGAACGACGCGCTCGCCCGGTTCACGAACCACCCGCCCGACGAGCATGTCGGCCGCCGGGTGCGGGACCTCCTCCCCCACCCCGCCGGCGCCCTGGCCGAGCCGCTGCTCCAGCGGGTGCTCGACAGCGGGGAGCCCGCGCTCGGCCTCGAGGTGCAGCTCCCCGCGCCCGGCCACCCCGAGAGCCTCCGCCACTTCATCGTCAACCTGTACCCGGTGCGCGACCCGCGCGGGGAGACCTGCTGGGTCGGGGCGAGTATCACCGAGGTGACGGCACTGCGCCGCACGCAGCAGGATCGCGAGCGGCTCCTCGCCGCGCTGCGAGAGAGCGAGGCGCGTTTCCGGGCGCTGTCGGAATCCGGCGTGATCGGCGTGCTGGTCGCCGACCCGGAGCGCATCCTGGAGGCCAACGACGCATTCCTCGACCTGATCGGCTACACCCGCGCGGAGATGCTGGCCGGGCAGATCCGCTGGTCCGAGATCACCCCGCCCGAGTATGACGATCTCGACCAGCGCGCCATCGCGCAGCTCCTGGAAACCGGCGTGTGCCGGCCGTTCGAGAAGGAGTACCTCCGCAAGGACCGGCGCCGCGTGCCGATCGTGATCGGCGCGGCCATCACCCAGCAGGCACCGCTCGAGTGGGCCTGCTTCGTCATCGACGCCAGCGAGCGGAAGCGGGCCGAACACGAGCTCCGGGAGAGCGAGCAGCGCTACCGGAGCCTCTTCGACCGCAATCCCTCGCCGATGTGGGTCTACGATCTCGAGAGCTTCGTGATTCTCGACGTGAACCAGGCGGCGGTGGAGCACTACGGCTGGTCGCGCGAGGAGTTCCTGGCGCTGACCATCCGCGACCTGCGGCCGGCGTCGGAGACGGAGGTCTTCGAGGAGGCGCTGCGCCGGCGCCGGCCGGGGGTCACCGTGGACGGCCGCTTCCGGCACTGCCGGAAGGACGGCACGCTCATGGAGGTCGAGATCAGCTCGCAGGAGGTCGACTTCCGCGGAGTGCGGGCGCGGCTGGTCCTCGCGCTCGACGTGACCGCGCGGGTGCGCGCCGAGGAGGATGTCCAGCGCTTCGTGTCATTGGTGGAGAACAGCGGGGACTTCATCGCGATGGCCTCGCTCGAGTGGCGACTCGTCTACCTGAACAAGGCCGGACGCGAGCTGGTCGGGCTCACCACCGAGTCGCTGGTGTCCGAGACGGCGGTGCCCGACCTGTGGGACCCGGAGACCCGCGCGACGGTCGAGCGCGAGGTGCTGCCCCGGATCGCCGACGGCCAGTCGTGGACCTTCGACGGCCGCCTGCGCCACGCCAGGACCGGCGAGCCGGTGGACGTGGAATGCAGTGCGTTCGGCATCCGGGACGCGCAGACCGGGCGCGTCCTCGCAGGCGCGTTCGTGCTCCGCGACCTCACCGAGCGCATGCGCGTGCAGGAGCACCTCCGGCAGGCCCAACGCATGGAGGCGATCGGCCGCGTGGCCGGCGGCGTGGCGCACGAAGTCAACAACATGATGACGGTGATCCTGGGCTTCTGCACCTTCCTCGCGCGGGGCATGGCGGAGGACGACACCCGCCAGGAGGACGTGGGCCAGATCGCGCGGGCGGCCGACCGCGCGGCCGACGTGAGCCGCCAGCTGCTCGCCTACTCCCGCCGCCAGTTGCTGCAGCCGCTGGTGCTCCAGCTCAATGCGGTGCTGGTGGACATGGAATCCGTGCTGCGCCGCCTGATGGGCGAGGACAGCGAGTTCGTGCTCCGGCTCGCCTCGCAGCTCGGCTGGGTCAAGACCGACCGCGCGCAGTTCGAGCAGGTGATCATCAATCTCGCCCTCAACGCCCGCGACGCGATGCCGCTCGGCGGCCGCCTCTCGATCGAGACCGCGACCGTCGTGCTCAGCGGGGACGACGCGCACCGGCACCCCGGCACGGTGGTGCGGCCCGGACCATACGTGCTCGTGTCGGTGAGCGACACCGGCCGAGGCATGGACCCCGCGACGCTTGCGCAGATCTTCGAGCCGTTCTTCACGACCAAGCCGGTGGGCCACGGCACCGGGCTCGGCCTCTCCACGGCGTACGGCATCGTCAAGCAGAGCGACGGCTACATCTGGGTCTACAGCGAGGCGGGGGAGGGCAGCACCTTCCACGTGTACCTGCCACAGGTGGAGGAGAGCGGCGAGCGGGTGACGTGGGCCGCGCCGCAGCCCGCGCCCAAGGGCCAGGGCGAGCGGGTGCTCGTGGTGGAGGACGAAGCCCTCGTGCGCGACTTCGCGTGCCGGTTCCTCCAGGGCGAAGGCTACCGGACGCTCGAAGCGGAGAACGGCCACGACGCGCTCGAACTGATCCGCGCCGACCCCGGCACGCTCGACCTCGTCCTCTCCGACGTCGTGATGCCCCGCATGGGGGGGCGCGAGTTCGCGGACCGGCTCGCGCGGCTCCGGCCCGGGCTCCCGGTGCTGTTCATGTCGGGCTACACCAACGACGAGATCATGCGCCGCGGCTTGCTCGAGCCCGGCGCGCCGTTCCTGGCGAAGCCGTTTTCGCCCGAGACCCTCTCCGCCAAGGTGCGGGAGGTGCTCGATTACGCCGGATCGTCTACTTTGCAGCGCGTGCCCGCGAGGACCACGACCGGATGACGCCTGCGCCCGCCAACGTACGCTGCCTCGTGGTCGACGACGAGCCCCTGGTCCGTCGGTCCGTCGTCCGCATGCTCGAGCCGCTCGGGTTCAGCTGCCTCGAGGCCGCCACCGGCAAGGAAGGGCTCGACGCGCTCGAAGCGGCCGGCGAGCTGCCCCTCATCGTTTCCGATCTCCGCATGCCCGAGCTCGACGGCATGGGCTTCCTCGCCGAGGTCCGCCGCCGCTGGCCCGACACCGCCGTGGTCATGCTGAGCGGCATGGCCGAGACCAGCACCGCGGTGGAGGCGCTGCAGCTCGGCGCCGCGGACTTCCTGTTGAAGCCGGTCGCCGTGCGGGAGATGCATGCGCGCGTGGCGCGCGTGCTCGAGAAGCGGTCGCTCGTCATGCAGAACCGCTTCTACCAGGCGCACCTCGAGCAGCAGGTGCAGGTGCAGGCCGAGCGGATCAAGGAGCTGTTCCTGGAGGGCGTGCAGATGCTGGCCCGCGCGCTGGAGGCCAAGGACGCCTACACGCGCGGCCACTCGATCCGGGTGAGCCGGTACGCGGTGGCCACCGCGGAGCAGCTCGGGTTCGATGCCGCCGCCGTCGAGGCGATCCGCATCGGCGGCGAGCTGCACGACATCGGCAAGATCGGCATGCAGGAAGCCGTGCTGCACAAGCCGGGGTCGCTCACCGCGGACGAGTTTCGCCAGGTGGCCGAGCACCCGGCCCTCGGCGAACGGATGCTGTCGCCGCTCGCGCGCGAGACCCCGGCCGTGCTGCGCATCGTGCGGTCGCACCACGAGCGGATCGACGGGGCTGGGTTCCCCGACGGGCTCCGCGGCGACGGGATCCCGCTCGAGGCCCGCATCGTCGCGGTAGCCGATTCCTTCGACGCGATGACGACCCGGCGTCCCTACCGCGATTCGCGCACCCCGTCCGACGCGCTCGCCGAGCTCCGGCGCGTGGCCGGCAGTCAGCTCGATTCGTCGGCGGTCGAAGCCTTCGCCCGCGCGTTCCCCGACCCGCAGCGGCTGCCGGTGCCCGCCTAGAGCAGCCCGCGGCGCTTCAGCTGCTCGTACCGCTCCACCACCGCATCGGCGGCACCCGCCGGCGCAACGTCCAGCACGAGGATGCCGCGCCGGCGCATGTCGGCCAGCGCCTCGTCGCGCGCGTGGAGCAGCTCCTCCGCGGCCGCCCGCTCGAACGCGGCAGCCACCCCGGTCGGCGGCACCTGGGCGACACGCTCGAGCGCGGGGTCGCGCACGGTGACCGCGAGCGGCAGGTGGCGCGGCCTGAGCGTCGCCGAGTGGGCGAGCAGCGCGCCGCTCGCCGTCCGGTCGATGACGTCGGTGAAGAGGACGGTGAGCGCCCGCCGCCGATTCCGGAGTGCCAGCTCGCGAAACGCGGCCGGATAGTCCGATTCGACCAGCCGCCCCTCCGCCGCGGCGAGCGCTTCGAGCACGTTCCGGAGGCCGCGCCGCCCGCGCGAGGGCAGCACGAAGCTCTGGACCTCGTCAGCGAAGACCATGACACCGATGTTGTCGTCGTGTTCCACCGCGGCGTGCGCCAGCCGGAGCGCCGCCTCGAGCACCGCCTCGAGCCGCGGCACGCCGTCCACCTCCGCGGTGAGCAGCCGCCCCGCGTCGATGACGATCAGCACCTGCTCCCGCCGCTCGTCCTCATACGTGCGCGCGATCGGCTTCCCTCGCCGGGCGGTGGCCTTCCAGTCGATCGCGCGGGTGTCGTCGCCGGGCACCCACTCGCGGAGCCCCTCGAAGAGCCGCCCTTCCCCGCGGCGGCGGATGTTGCGGAGGCCCGCCTCGCGCCGGCGGGACGCCTCGGGCGGCAGCGCGCGCGTCGACGCACCGATAAGACTGGGGAACACCGTCGCCTGCCACGGCAGCGCGAGCCGGATCGGTCGCCACGCGAGGCCGAGCGGTCCGAGCACGCGGACGTAGAGCGTCCCGCCGGTGCCTTTCCCCCGGCGGAGGGGCGCGATCGCAATCTCCTCAACGGTCGGTTCGTGGGGAACGAGCCGGAGGCGGCGGGTGGGGGTGGCCACGCCGAGCGGCGGCGGCAGCGCCTCGCGGACGAGGGCGACGACGGGCCGGCGCCCCGCGTGCTGCCACCGGTACCGCACCGGCAACGTGCGCCCGACGGAGAACGCCGGCGGTGCATCGCGCACGACTTCGAGCGGGAGCGCCCGCGCGGCGAGCGCCGCGTCGGCCGCGAAGGCGGCGATCCAGACGAGATCGAGCAGCACCAGTGCGGTGAGCGCGTCCCGCCACCCGAGCCCGAGCAGCCCCACGAGCGCGAACGCGGCGGCCAGCGCGAGCCAGCGGCGGGACGGCAGCGGCATCACTTGGGAGCGTCTACCTGCTCGAGGATCGCGCGGAGGGCGGCGTCGGCGGTGACGCCTTCGAGCTCCAGCTCGGGCGCGACCATCACCCGGTGGCGCAGCGCGGCGAGGGCGGTGCCCTTGACGTCGTCCGGGATGACGTACTCGCGGCCCTCGAGCAGCGCGGTGGCCTGGGCGAGCTTGAGGAGCGCCACGCTGCCGCGCGGCGAGGCGCCGAGCGTCAGCGAGGGCGACCGCCGGGTAGCCCGAACGATCGCCGCGATATAGGCGAGCACCGGCGCCTCGACGCGGATCCGCCGCCGTGTCGCCCGGAGCGCCTCCAGCGCCGCGCCGCCGAGTGGCCGGTCGATGCCGTAGCTCGAGGGGTCGTCCGCCTCGAAGCCTTCGAGCACCCGCTGGAGCATCGCCTGCTCGGTCTCCGACCCGGGATAGCCGATCAGCACCTTCACGAGGAACCGGTCGACCTCCGCTTCGGGTAGCGGATACGTGCCCTCGAACTCGATCGGGTTCTGGGTGGCGAAGACCGTGAAGGCCGAGGACAGTCGGTGCGATACGCCGTCCACCGTGACGCTCCGCTCCTGCATCGCCTCGAGCAGCGCGGCTTGTGTCTTGGCGGGCGCCCGGTTGATCTCGTCCGCCAGCACGAGATCACCGAACAGCGGGCCGGGCCGGAAGCTGAAGCTGCCGGCGGCACCGAGGACGTTCACGCCGGTCACGTCGGACGGCATGAGATCGGGGGTGAACTGGATGCGCCGGAACTCGAGCCCGAGCGCGAGGCTCAGGCTCCGCACGAGCAGCGTCTTGGCCGTCCCGGGTACGCCCTCGAGCAGGACGTGGCCGCGGGCGATGAGCGACGCCAGCGCGTCACGCAGTACCGGCTCCTGGCCCAGCACCACGCCGCCGAGGCGGGCCAGCAGCTCGTGAGCTACGCGCGCCTGGCGCTCGACATCGCCGGCGACGAGGCCGACGTCAGATCGGTCCATATGGTCTCCACGAGTTCGGCGGCCTCCAGCACGCCCGCCGTCGATACCGGATGCTGCATCAGGACGCGCAGTCGGTCGGCCGCCGCACGGCCGGGAGCCGTGCGGAGCCGGGGGGCGGTCGCGGCGAGCCACGCCGCGGGATCGAGACGGTCCGCCGCGCCGCCGGCCGGACTGCCGCGCGCGAGCCGCCGCTGGAGACCCCGAACCAGGAGACCGACCGCGACCCCGTGGCCGCGCGCCGCCGCGAGCGCCGTCGCCAGCGCGCGCACGTGCTCCAGCGGCGAACGCCGCCGGCGCTCGATCACCCGCCGCACCGGCCCGAACCGCGCGCCGGAGGCGAACAGCGCCAGCAGCCCCACCCCGGCCAGCTGCAGTCCCGCCCAACCCCAGGGCGTCTGCTTGATCCACGCGACCACCGCCTGGTCCAGCCGTCCCGACGGGCCGAAGCCGTGGTCGTACTCGTCCACGAGCATGCGCTCGTAGCGGCCCGCCACCAGGCGAAGCACGAACGGCGCGGCCGTCGATGCGCGGAGGACGCGGTTGGAGAAGATCTCGTCGTCCGCGACGAGCGTTGCCCGCGCGCCCGACGCGAGCTCGAGCCGGAGCGCCGCCGGCTGTCCGTCGCCCGTGCGCAGCAGCGTGTCCACCCGCGCCACGAGCGGCGCGGGGCACGGAACGCTGTCGGCCGGCGCGGTGCCCGCGGCGGCCCGCACCGGGCGTAGCACCGCGTGTACCTCCAGCGTGTACGACGGCGCGCCCGGCTCCACCGATGTGGCCTGCTCCGCCCGGAGCTTCGGCCGCACGCGGTAGCCGAAGCACCGCATCGCCGCCTGGGTCTCGCCGCCGGCGAGCAGCAGATCGACCCCCGCCGCCGAGAGCTGGGCGAGCGTGGTGGCGTCCGGCGCGTCGAGCGGGAAGGTGGGACCGATGACGGCGAAGGTGGTGGCGGCGTCGCGCGCGTCGCCGCTCAGCTCGTCCTGATCCAGGCGCGGCAGCCGCTGGCGCAGGCGTACGACGCCGACACCGAGCCGCTCGAGCGCGGCGGCGAAGCCGTGCGCCCCGGCCGGCGCGGTGAGATACGTCGAGCGGCGCGGATCGAGGCTCGGCTCGCGGTTCCGCTCGCTGCCCACGCGCGCGACCGCGATGAGCAGCACCAGCACGATGGCGACGACGAGGCCGAGCTCACGTCTCGGACGCATGCCACTCCCGGCGGGCGTCCGCCAGCCAGCGCGTGCAGTCGGCCCCGCTGCACGGGACCGCGCCGTACACGTGGCGGTACAGCGCCCGCACCAGCTCGCCGAGTCGGCCCCGGTCGGCGGGGACGAGCCGCGCCTCGCGGGCGTAGTCCGCGGGCGTCTTACCGGGCGAATACGTCACCGATCCGCCGGCGTCGAGCTCGAGCGCCAGCGCGCGGAACCCGAGGCGGAGCCCCTCCGCGTAGCGCCCGTCCCGCGCGGCCCGGTCGGCCTGGTCTCGCAGCGCGCGGGGATCACGCCGCACTGGCGGGTCCGCCGGGCGTATGGCATCCTCGGCGCGGGTGGCGCCCTTGAGGGTGAGCCAGAAGATCCACGCGGCGTGCGCGAGGATCGCGAGCAGCACCACGACGAGAATCACCACGAGCGCCCGGTACCAGAGCGGGCTCCCCTCGCGCAGCGCCGCGACCCACTCGGTCAGCCGTCCGTACCACTCCCGGAGCAGCCGCAGCGGGTCCGGCCGCTCGACCCAGCGGTACGCCGGGCCGGCGAAGACGGAATCGAGCGCTGCCCGGAGCGAATCGTCAGGCGGGGGCGACGGCCACCGGGACACCGGGCGTTCCGATCCCGCTCAGGCGGCCCGGAGTCTGGACGCGAGGAGCTCCAGATCGAACCCTTCCTTGCGGATCCGCTGGTCGTAGTAGGCGATGGTCAGCGCGCAATTGAAGAGCGGGTAGACCAGCACCTGGACCAGCCCCGCGAACGCCGCGCCGAGCACGCCGACGCTCGCCGAGCCGCCGGCTGGATCGAGGCCGACGATCGCCGCCACCGCGCCGACCAGGAAGGTGATCGCGATCATCGGAATGACCAGGAGCAGAAACAGCGGGATGAAGATACCGACCATCTTCCAGCGGGCCCCCCTGGTCAGCGCCCAGGAGCGGCCCAGCCCATCGGTGCTGCTCGGCAGGTTCTCCACCACAATGGCGGGCGCGCTGAGCGCCATGCCGACCATCACGATGATGCCGGGAATGATGAAGAGCAGTGTGCCGAAGAAGGCAAGGAGAAAGAGCAGGATCTGCGCGATGATCAGCCGCACCACGAACGGCGCCGCGAGCTGCAGCGCGTCGCCCGCACCGACCTCCCGTCCGAGATACCCCTCGGAGACCACGAACACGGTCGCGGCCGTCGCGACCGAGTTGAGCACCATGAGCAGGAGCATGCTCATCCCCGCCAGGCCGAGATGTGCCACCCGTCCCCCGGATGCCTCGATGTACACGTCGATCATGAGCGGAACGGCGGTACAGAGCACGCCGATCGTCGCGAGCGTGACGAAGTGGCGCCGGTAGAGCTGGAAGGAGGTGTCGAGGATCTCGCCAATGGACAGCGGGCGCAACTCGGCGCTGGTCATGCTCGGCTCCGGGAGGCGGAGATGGGGATGGAAAGATGGTCAGCGGGGGCGGCCAGCGGGAAGGGCTCCGGCCGCCTCTGGAAGGCGAGGCGCCCGGCGAGTAGACTGGTGCGTCCCATGACCAGTTCCGAGACCCGCGCAGTCCGCGACTTCCGCCAGCACATGGAAGTCGAAACGCCCGAGCAGGTGGTGCTCGACCTCGAGATCGCCGGGGTCGGCTCGCGCCTGCTTGCCGCGGTGATCGACACCGCCATCCTCGGCGGTCTGACGCTCGTGATTTCGCTGTTGCTCCTGGTCCTGGCCGAGATCGGCCTGATGCCCACCGGCCCCTGGGTCGGTGCCTTCATGCTCGGGGCGATGTTTTTGGTCTGGAACGGGTACTACGTCTTCTTCGAGGGCCTCCGCCAGGGACGTACGCCCGGCAAGAGCCGGGTCGGGATCCGGGTGGTGCGGGACACCGGACATCCGGTCACGGTCGCCGACGCGGTCACCCGGAACCTGCTCCGAATCGCCGACTTCCTGCCCCCACCGTACCTCGGCGGCCTGCTCCTGATGGCGTTGCATCCGGCGGGCAAGCGCCTCGGCGACCTGGCGGCCGGCACCGTCGTGGTCCGCGACCACCCGATGGACACGGC
>JBOHSY010000126.1:0-21577 GCA_050733355.1 Gemmatimonadales bacterium
GGTGAGAGGTGAGCAACTGGCGGACGCCTTCTCACCTCTCACCTCTCACCTCTCACCTCTGACCTCTCACCTCTCACCTCTCACCTCTCACCGATAAGCTCCAGCAACAACGCCCGCTGCACGTGCAGACGGTTCTCCGCCTGGTCCACCACCACAGAGTGTGGGCCGTCGAGCACGGTGTCGTCGATCTCGACGTTCCGCCGCACCGGGAGGCAGTGCATGACGAGGCCCTTGCCGCCCCGGGTGGACTTGATCCGGCTGTCGGTGATGCGCCAGTCGCGCAGCCCGGCGCGCAGCTCGCGCTCCTCGTCGGGCCGGCCGAACAGTCTCACCGCGCCCCAGGATTTCGCGTACACCGCATCGGCGCCGACCATCGCCTCGTCGAGATCGTTGATGATGTGCACGAACTCGCCGCCGCGCTGCTGCGCGATCCGCCGCACCAGCGCGGTATCCTCCGGGTCCAGCTCGTAGCCGTCCGGCCGCGCGATCACGATCTCCATGCCGAGCGCCGCGGCGGCGATGGCCGCGCTCGCCGGCACAGCCGTGGGCAGCGCCTTCGGATGCCACGCCCACGCGAGCACGAAGCGCTTGCCCTCGGTCACGCCGAGCTTTTCACGGAGGGTCAGCCCGTCCGCCAGGCCCTGGCACGGATGCCGCCGGGCGGACTCGAGGTTGATCACCGGCTTCTCGCAGTAGCGCGCGAACTGGTGGAGGATGTCGTCGCGGCGGGCGACTGACCAATCGTTGCCACGGGGGAACGCGCGCACGGCGAGCGCATCGGCGTAGCGGCCCAGCACCCGCGCGGCCTCGACGATGTGCTCCACGGTGTCGCCGTCCATCACCGCGCCGGGCTCGGTCTCGAGGCTCCAGCTCCCCTTCCCCGGCTCCAGCACGACGGCGTGACCGCCGTGCAGGAACATGGCGGTCTCGAAGCTGGTGCGGGTGCGGAGGCTCGGGTCCATGAAGACCATCGCCAGCACCTTCCGCTCGAGCCCGCCGTCCACCTCGCCGCGCTTGATCCGCGCCGCCAGCGCGAGGAGCGCCTCGATCTGGTCGGGCGTCCAGTCGTCCATGGCGAGGAAGTCGCGCTTGGTCACTCGAGCACCTCTCCGAGCGCCTCGAGCAGGCGCGCGGCCTCGGCGGAGCTGAGGGAGAGCGGCGGCATCAGCCGGAGGACCTCCGGGTCGCTCGCGGCGCCGGTGAGCACGCGCCGCCCGAAGAGCGCACGCTGCACCGGCCCGGCTGGCTGCCCGAGATGGAGGCCGAGCAGCAGTCCGCGGCCGCTCACGCGGGGCACGCCGAGCGCGAGCGCGCCGCGCCGGATCTCCCCGCCAACGTCGATCGCGTTCCGGATGAGCTCCTCGTCCTCGATGACGTCGAGTGTGGCGAGCGCGGCCGCGCACGGGACCGGGCCGCCGCCGAACGTGCTGCCGAGATCGCCCACCTGGAGCCGGTCGCCGATGGCGGGCGTGGTCACCACCGCCCCGATCGGAAGCCCGGAGGCGAGGCCCTTGGCCATCGTCAGCAGGTCGGGCACCGTCCCGTACGCTTCCGCGGCAGTGAACGCGCCGCAGCGCCCCACCCCGCACTGGATCTCGTCGAAGATCAGGAGCGCACCGCGGTCGCGGGTTACCCGGCGGGCGGCCTCCACGAACTCCGGCGCCAGGTCGCGCGCCCCGGCCAGTCCCTGCACCGGCTCCAGAATCACCGCCGCGATCGAGTCGTCCACGGCTAGGTCGAGCGCCGCCACGTCGTCGGGCGCGACTTTGCGGGAGAGCGGCGCGCCGGCGCGGCGGGCACCATCCTCGTACGTCGCTCCGTCGGTCACGGCAAGCGTCGCGACGGTGCGCCCATGCCATCCGCCGCGCAGCGAGACTAGGCCCTGCCGCCCGGTGTGCCGCCGCGCCAGGCCGAGCGCGTTCTCGTTCGCCTCGGCGCCGGAATTACAGAAGAACAGGCGACCCAGCGGGTCGGGGCAGAGCGCCGCCAGCCGTTCGGCGAGGCGCTCCCGATTCGGGTGCGGCACCGCCGTGGAGTAGAACAGCAGCGCCGCCGCCTGCTCGGCGATCGCCCGGACGACGCGCGGGTGGCTGTGTCCGGTGGAGGCGACCGCGTGGCCGCCGTAGGCATCGAGCCACTCGTCGCCGTGCTCGTCCACGAGCCAGGAGCCGTGACCGGAGACGGGGCGCACCGGCATCTGGGCGTACACCGATAGAAGAGCGGAGGAGCCGAAGAGCAGAGGAGCGGATGAACTGCCCCCGGCGTGGAGTTCACTGCTCTTCTGCTCTTCGGCTCCTCTGCTCTTCGTTGTCAGCATGGATACATGCCTCCACCAAGGAGCCCCGCGGTTTCCGGGAGTCCGAGCGCCAGGTTCATCGCCTGGATCGCCTGGCCGCCGGCGCCCTTCACCAGGTTGTCGATGGCGACCATCACCTGTGCCTCCCGTCCGTCCTCGGTCTCGGCCGCGTGCACGAGCGCGTGGTTCGTGCCGACGGCGTGGGTGAGCTCCGGCGGCTGCTCGAGCACCCGCACGAACGGCCGGCCTGCGTAGACCTGGCAGAACCGGTCGGCGAGGCTGCCCCCCTGTCCCGCCCTCTCCCGTCCTCTCCCGCCCTCATCTCCCAGCCAGGCATGCAGTGTCAGGTAGATCCCCCGCACAAAGGGCCCCGAGTGCGTCATCAGCCGCATCGTCGCATCGTTCCGGCCCCGCCACTCGCGCCAGCGCTGCAGGATCTCCGCCTCGTGCCGGTGCGAGAGCACCGAGTACGCGAACAGGTTGTGCGCCCGCATCGGGTGGTGCGTCGTGGGCCGCGGCTGCACTCCCGCCCCGCTCGAGCCGGTCACCGCGAAGAGCGCGGGCGGACCCGCGAGGCCGGCGGGGGCGAGCGGATACAGCGCGAGCTGCGCCGCGGTGGCAAAGCATCCCGGCGCCGCAATCGCCCGGGCACCCCGCAGCTGCTCGCCGAGCACGTCGGCGAGCCCGTACACGAACCGCGGCACGAGTGCGGCGGCCGGATGCGCGCCGTAGTAGCGCTGGTACAGCGCGAGATCGGCGACGCGGAAGTCGGCCGCGAGGTCCACCACGAGCGCCGGCCCCGCATCCAGCACCTCGCCCGCCACGCGGGACGACTCGCCGTGCTCGAGGCAGAGGAAGACGACGTCGCGGCCGCGCGCGGCGTCCCCGGCACTCAGCCCGGCGAACCGCGCGTCGGTGAGCATGGCGAGCGCCGGGTGCGCGTGGGCGATCGGTTTCCCGGCCTGGCTACGGCTCGTGGCGGTGCACTCGGTGACCTCCGGGTGGCCGAGGAGCAGCCGGAGCAGCTCGCCGCCGGCGTAGCCCGCGGCGCCGATGACGGCTACCCGCATGGCTATCCGCTACCGCTATCCGCTATCCGCGGTGGCGATCAGCGCCGGATGAGACGACGCCTCACGGCCGACAACGGCGGATAGCGGATAGCGGATAGCGTTCTTCCAGTTCCGGACGGCTGCGACCACGGCACCGACAAGTCCATCCGCATCGCGCCGCGCGTTATGCGCCGCGAGGCCGAGCTCCGCCTGGACGTAGGTGATGCCCACCTCGTTGTCGGTGGCGGGACCGGTGACGGCGGTAATGGGCAGGGCGTACTCGCGCCGCATCAGCTCCGCCGCGCCCCAGCACGCGACCGGATCGGGGGCCGCCATCACGTAGGCCGCACCAACGCTCATCAGCTCGGCGTCGTGCAGGATGTCCTGCACGCCGTACTCGCCGAGGATGCCGTCGCCCAGCTCGGCCACGATCAGGTCCGGCTTGGACTGCGCGAGCCGGTTGAAGATTCCCTTCGCGGTCGCGACGGTCACGCCGGCGTGCGTCGTGGCGATCCCGACGTCGTTGAAGGTGAGCGCGGCGACCGCGCCGGCGTCCCGCATCGCGAGCGCGTCGCGCATGAGCGACACACCGGTCAGCTTGGCCGCGGCGACCCGGAGCCCGGACCGCGTGAACCCGCGGACCAGCTCGGTGGCGGCGACGGTCTTGCCGGCGTTCATGCAGGTGCCGGCGACGTACACGACCGGCACGCCGGCCTCCAGCCGGTCGGCCGGAGGCACCGCGAAATCCCGGATGTGCGCCGGCCGCCCGATCCGGTCGCCGAGCTCCGGAAAGGTCAGGATCGCGCCGAGCACCGACGCCTTGAACGGCGGACCGATATCCGGGTTGACCGACGTGCAGCGGCCGAGGATGCCGCCGAGGTTCAGCACCTCGATCGTGTCGCCGCTGGCGATCGTCGGGGGCACGACGCCGGCGTATCCGCGGAGCGCGCGGCGGATCCCGAGCGTGCCGGCGAGCACGTCGCCCGCGCGGAGCGCCACCATGCGGCCGGTGACGTCCTCGACCGTGTTGTAGGCGCTCTTGTCCTCGAGGATTCGCACCGCGAGGACGTACCCCTCCGCCGCGATGATCTGGTCTCCCACGATCACCTCGTTGGTGAGGTGGGCGTTCCGGGTGGACGACGAGATCCGGTCCAGCTTCACGCGCGTGGTAACCACCATCTCAGGCTCCTTGTTCAGATGTTCACACGGAGACGCGGAGGACGCGGAAACTGATGCTGCGGTCGTCTCATGCCCCAAGCATCGCGATCTCGGCCACAAGACCACATCAAGTGCAGTTCTCCGCGTCCTCCGCGCCTCCGTGTGAATTCACTTGCCGATCGCTTCGGCATGCCCGGCTGCCCGCGCAGCCAGGAGTGACGGCACGGCGGCAATCCGCGCGTACGCCTTCGCCTCGTCGCCGGTCCAGAGCCGGTTCTCCTCGCCGTACGTGGCCACCGACCGGTCCATCATCGAATGCGGGCTCCGGGTGCCCACGACCTGGAAGCGGCCCGGTGCGAGCCGCACGCGGGTCTCGCCGGCCACGCGCTGCTGCGAGCTCGCGATCAGCGCCTCGATGTCGCGGAGCGCCGGATCGAAGTACTGGCCCTCGTGGAGCCGGTCGCCGTAGAAGCGCGCGAGCTGGTCCTTCCAGACCGCCTGCCACTTCGTGAGCACGAGCTTCTCGAGCTCGCGGTGTGCCGCAATCAACACGAGCGCAGCCCCCGCCTCGAAGCCGATCCGCCCCTTGATGCCGAGCGCGGTCTCGCCCACGTGGATCCCGCGGCCGACGCCGTAGCTGCGCGTCAGGTCGCCGAGGCGCTCGACCAGCGCGGGACCGGCGAGCGTGTCGCCGTCCACCGCCACCGGCAGGCCGCCCTGCCATTGGAGCACGACCTCGCGGGCCGCAGGCGCGTCCGGCGGGGGCTCGAGCAGCTCGTCGGGCGGGCCGGCCCAGGTGTCGTGGGTCCAGCCACCACCCCAGGTGGTGCCCCAGAGGCCCCGGTTGATCGAGTAGGCGCCGGCCTGCGCGGGCACCGGCAGGCCGCGCTCGCGGAGAAACGCGATCGCCTCGTCGCGGGAAAGGCCGAGCTCGCGGATGGGAGTGACGATCTCGAGGTCCGGCGCCAGCACGCGGAGCGCCACGTCGAAGCGCACCTGGTCGTTGCCGGCGCCGGTGGAGCCGTGCGCGACCGCGCGGGCCCCCATCCGCCGCGCCGCCGCCACCACGGAGAGCGCCTGCTGAGTGCGCTCCGCCGCCACACTCAGCGGGTACACCTCCCCGCGGAGCACGTTGCCCTGGATCAGATAGCGGACGAATCGGTCGTAGACCTCGAGCCGGGCATCGATCTCATGGTGCTCGGCGGCGCCGACGGCCCGCGCCTGCGCCGCGATCGCCGCGCGCTCCGCGGCCGACGCACCGCCGGTCTCGACGTAGACGCTGTGGACCGCCCAGCCGTCGGCGGCGAGGCGGGCGACGCAGAAGCTGGTGTCGAGCCCGCCGGAGAAGGCGAGGGCGAGGGCGCCGCGAGTCTGCATAGTGCATAACTATGCAATATGCAGACCGCGGGCGCAAGCGGGCGGGCGGAGAAAGCCCGCCACCCGGGCGCTGGACGGCGCCGGCGCGGCTTAGTGCCGGCCGTCCTCCTCGGCGTGAGCTGTGGGGTCCAGATCGTGCACGTAGAGGGCGGCGCCTCGCCCGGTCGGGGTCTCGGTGACCACGCCGCCGAGGAGCGCGATCGCGTCCTTCAGCGTCGGGGTGAACGCGTATTCGACCGCCCGCGGTGCGGGCTCGCCCGCGCGGGCCTCGGGCAGATACGCCGCGAGAAAACGATCAACGATGACGGGGTTGAGCTGGAACTGATGGGTTTCGGGCAGGCCATGACGGCGCTGGATCTGCGTGAGGAGCCGCTCGGCAAGGTGGAGCCGCTCCTGTTCCAGGGCTGCGGTTGCCATCACATATATCCTCGTCGGGTACGCTGGCGGCGTGGCGGCGCGATGCCAGCGAAAGTGGAACGGACCGGCGGCGCCGCTCGCCGGTCGGCTGCACTCGCGAACGCTTTACCTATGTGGTGCGCCGGTCGGCTCGGGTAGAGAAGAAACCCCGAACCTGAGGGGTGGAAGCGCTCGTTCGATCGTCACGCGGTCGGTTTCCAGCCAGGGCGGCAACACCAGATGCTCGCCCAGAGCCTCCGCGGCCTCGTCCACGGCGAACCCCGGCCCGTCGGTGGCCAGTTCGAACAGCACGCCGCCCGGTTCCTTGAAGTACACCGACCGGAACCAGAACCGGTCGATTGTCTCCGTGGCCCGCGCGCCGGCCGCGATCACGCCGGCCCGGGCTCGCCGCTGCGCGTCCTCATCAGCCACCCGCCAGGCCACGTGGTGTACCGCGCCGATCCCCCACTCGCCGCGGGGTCCGCCGGGCGTCTCGCGGACGTCCACGAACCGGCCCGACCCGCCGCCCGCCGCGCCGAACCGATGCCACCCGCCTTCCTGCCCCAGCGCCGTGAACCCCATCCCCTGCTCGAGAAAGCCCGCCGTCGAGAGGAGATCCCGCTCGCGGAGCCGGATCCCGTGGATGCCGCGAATCTGCCGCGCCTCGGGCACCGCACTCCGCCGCCAGGCGCTGAATTCCCGTGGATCGGTCGTCTCGACCAGAGCGAGCGGCAGCCCGTGCGGATCCGTGAAGGTCAGCGCCCGTTCACCGAACCGGACTTCGGACTCGGCTGCCGGCACGCGCGCCCGCGCGAGCCGCTCGGCCCACCAGGCGAGCGTGTCCGGCTGCACCGCGAGCGACACCTCGCTCGCGAGACCGGAGCCGGCCCGGCCCGGCGGAAGGTTGGGCCACGGGAAGAACGTCAGGTCGGAGCCCGGATGCCCGTCCGCGTCCGCGTAGAACAGGTGGTACGTGTCGGTCACGTCCTGGTTGACGCTGCGCTTCACCAGCCTGAGTCCGAGCACGCCGGTGTAGAAGTCCAGGTTCTCCTGCGCGTCGCCGGCGATGGCCGTGACGTGATGAATGCCGCCGATCGAGTGCATCTGATGTTCTCCTCCGCCTCAGCTCGCGGCCAGGACGGGATAGTCGGTGTAGCCGCGCTCGTCGCCGCCATAGAAGGTGGCGGGCTCGGGCGTGTTGAGCGGTGATCCGGCGCGCAGCCGCGCCGGGAGGTCGGGATTGGCCAGGAAGAGCCGGGCGAACGACACCAGGTCGGCTGCGCCATCCGCCACGAGCTTCGCCGCCCGCTCGGCGTCGAGCCCGTTGTTGGCGATGAGCACACGGCGGAAGCGCGCGCGCAGGTGCGCCAGCGCCGATATCGGCTTGCCGTCGTGGATGATCGGCTCGGCCGGCTCCACCACGTGCAGGTACCCGATGCCGCGGCGGTCGAGCTGCTCCGCCACGTACCCGTACGTCGCCGCGGGATCGGAGCCGGTCATGCCGTTGAAGCTGCTCGCGGGCGACAGCCGCACGCCGACCCGGTCGGCGCCCCACACCTCCGCCACGGCGTCGGTCACGTCGAGCAGGAAACGCGCGCGGTTCTCGATCGAGCCGCCGTACGCGTCCGTGCGCCGGTTGGTCCCGTCCTCGAGGAACTGTTGCGGGAGATACCCATTGGCGCCATGGATCTCGACCCCGTCGAACCCGGCTGCCAGGGCCCGCTCGGCGGCCCGGCGGAAGGTGGCGACGATTCCGGGAATCTCGTCCAGCTCCAGGGCACGGGGTGTCACGAACGGCTGCCGCCCGGCCGGCGTGAAGGCGAACCCGATGGGGGTGACGGCGGACGGCGCGACCGGGAGCGCACCATCAGGCTGGAACGCTGGATGCGAGATGCGGCCGACGTGCCAGAGCTGAAGCCCGATGCGCCCGCCTCGCGCGCGTACGGCGTCGGTTACCCGCCGCCAGCCCCGCTCCTGCGCGTCGCTATGGATGCCGGGAGTGTTCAGGTAGCCCGCGCCCTGCGGGGACACCTGGGTCGCCTCGGTGACGATCAGCCCCGCCGTCGCCCGCTGCGCATAGTACTCGACCATGAGATCGGTCGGCGACGCGCCGGCACCGGCGCGGTTCCGCGTCATCGGGGCCATGACGAGGCGGTTCGGAAGCTGGAGCGGCCCGATCCGGCTGGGGGAGAAGAGCGTGGTCGGCATCGCGGGCACCCTCGAGGGCAGATAGTTAAATCTTCAACTATCGACCCCGGGTCCAGGTTCCGCTCACCCGGCGGCGCCCAGTCCCACGCGGCGGCAGAGCCGGCCCAGCGTCCGCTGTGCCGCGTCCGACAGCACCCCCATCTCCCCGGTGATCGCGGCCGCGTGTGCGGGGAAGATGCGCCGGATGAGCCGATCCCCCTCGGAAGACAGCCGCACCAGGATGAAGCGCCGGTCGTCCGCCGACCGGACGCGCCGCACCAGCCCCCGCCGCTCGAGGTTCCGGATCACGACGGTCATGTTGCCGCTGGTCTTGAGGATGCGATCCGCCAGGTCGCACTGGTGCATCGGCCCGAGGTGGTACAGCGCCTCCAGGACCCCGAACTGGCTCGCGCTCAGTCCGGCGGCCGCGAGACGGGGCGCCAGCCGCGCGGTCACCGAGTCCGCGGCGCGGATCAGCTTGATGTACGTCGTGAGCGCCAGGACTTCGCGCGCGCTGCCCTTGTGGTGGCTCGGCATGTCTGTGTCCGACGATAGCTCGACGTCAAGCTATTCGGGCGGCAGCCTCGCCGACAGCGCTACCTGGCGGCCGCACGCGCGGCTCGCCGCCGGTGCTCGGCACCAGGCGAAATCGGATGTCGACGCCCGATTCGTCGAAGATCGACTGCAACTGCTCCTCGTGCTTCACCCGTGGGTGTCGTCGGGAATCGCGCCGACCCGGTCTGTGACACGGGGATTCAGCCGCCAGCGGTGCGGACTCCGGGGAAACACCCAGGCCATCAGCCCGGCGCCGATCGCCAGCAGCAGCACGACCCGACGCCACGAGGGCGTGTGGTTGGACGTGAGCGACGCGGGAGGGGCGGAGAGCACGCTGGGCGCCGTCTCTGCGGAGCGATCAGTGCACCTCGATACGCACCTCCTCGCGCTGGCCCTCCGCTTCCGCGGAGACGACGTGAACGCCAGGCTCGAGGCTCCAACGGGATCCGGTCACTGATCGTCCATCCACGTACCAGCGCACTCCGTCCGAGCCCGTCGCGCGTAAGGGAAGGGTGGCGTAGCGCGCAGGTACGCCAGGCGGAATGCGGTAGCGATCACCGTCCTGGGGCGAGAGGATGTGGAAGGCGGACGGGCGGGCCGGCGGCCGGACGGTCGGCGCATCCGACGTCCCAGCGAGCAGCGGTCCGACAGTCCGCCCGACCCACCGCCCGTCCGCCCACTCCGCGTATTCGGCGGGCAGCCGCACGCCGTCGGGGCCATGCCAGTCGCAGACGGCGGACGGAACGCGGGCCGGCTGGATCCATTCGGTCATCGGCGGGCAGCGGTCGGTCGCGAGCAGCCCGGAGAGACGGCAGATCCGCGCGGATGCCGCGCCGTGATCGCGGGGATGCGGCAGCGTGCCCGGGGGGTACCGCTTCGCCACGCGGAGCGCGGCGCGGTGCATGAGCGGCCCCGCGCCGGTCACCCCGCTCACGCCTTCCATCGCGCGGCCGCTGAAGTCGCCGACCCACGTCGCGACGGTGAACCCACCCGTCACCGCCACCGCCCAGTTGTCGGTGAAGTGGCGGCTCGTGCCGGTCTTGGCCGCCGCGGGAAACGGCAGGTCGAGCGGCGTCTCCAGCCCGAACCCCGGCACCCGCGCCACCGGATCGGCGAGCACGTCGAGGACGAGCGCCGCGGCGCCGCGGCTCATCACGCGCCGCCCGGGTCCATCGGCCTCGTCCGCGGCGCGCGGACGCCAGCGCACCGGGCGCCAGATGCCGCCGTTGGCGAGCGCGCGATAGCCGTTCGCGAGCTCGAGCAGCGTCACCTCGCCGTTGCCGAGCGCGAGCCCTAGCCCATAGTGCTCGGCGCTCCGGCTGAGCGAGGTGAAGCCGGCGCGGCGGAGTGTCGCGTGGAAGCTCCCGGGCCCGACCCGGTGGGCGAGCTCAACCGCGGGAAGATTATAGGAGCTCGCGAGCGCCTCGCGGAACCGGGTCGGGCCATGGAAGCGGCGGTCGTAGTTCCGCGGTGCGTACACGCCGGTTGCGGTGCGGTAGACCCGCGGGACATCGGCCAGCACCGAGGCCGGCGTCCACCCCCGGTCGAACGCGAGGCCGTACAGAAACGGCTTGAGCGTGGATCCCGGCTGCCGCGGCGACGCGACCATGTCCACCTGGCCCGCCGTGTCGGCCCAGAAGTCGGGCGAGCCGAGCCACGCGAGGATCTCGCCGGATGCATTCTCGAGGACCACTAGGGCGGCGTGCCGCGCGCCGCGGTCGCGCAGGGACTCCACGGTGTGGCGCACCTCGGCCTCGAGCTCGGCCTGAAGCGCCAGATCGAGCGACGTGCGCCACGTGCCGGCGGTGGACGCGTCGGCGCGTCGGAGGAGCCGGGTGGTGAAGTGCGGCGCGAGGAAGCCGTTCCGGCCCTGCGCACCGAGCACCGGCTCCGCCGCCGCGCGCTCGATCTCGCTCGGGCCCGCATAGCCCTGTGCGGCGAGCCGCGCGAGCGCGGTGGTGCGGCGCCCGCGGGCCCGGCCGGCCGAGACCAGCGGATTGTCGCTCGAAGGCGCGCGCGCGAGTCCGGCGAGGAGCGCGGCCTGACCGAGGCTCACCGCCGACGCCCGGGCGCCGAAGTAGAGATTCGCGGCGGCGTCCACTCCGACTGCCGACTGCCCCAGCGGCACCCGGTTCAGGTACTGCTCGAGGATCGTGGCCTTGTCCAAGTGGCGCTCTAGCCGGATCGCCCACAGCGCCTGGCGCATCTTGCCGGTCCAGGTGCGCGGAGCGGGGCGGAGGATCCGGGCGAGCTGCATGGTGATGGTGGACGCGCCGGACACGACGCTGCCGGCAGCCAGGTTCGTGCGTGCGGCGCGCGCCACCGCCCGCAGATCCACCCCGCCGTGACCGTGGAATCGGCGGTCTTCGAGCGCGAGGAACGCCGCGATCAGGTCGGGATCCATGTCGGAGAGCGGCACCCATCGCGCAAGGCTGCCGTCGGTCGCGCGGGCGGTGCGGAGCGGCAGGCCGTGACGATCGGTGATCTCGACCGCCGGCCGCGCGACTGGAGCGATGAGCCCCGCGGGCAACGGCCGCAGAATCCAGCCGCCGATCGCCGCGGTCATCACGGCGGTGAGCAGGAACAGACGGAGGGGCCACGCGCTCATCTGCTCTTCCGCTCCTCTGCTCTTCGTATCTCGAACACGCCCCCATCGCTCCGCCCGAACACCGCCGGGTTGTACATCTCCTCCGCGTGCGCGGGCGGGCGCACGAACGTGCCCGGCGTCGTGGCGCGCGCCACGTACGTCGCGGTGTATGAGCCCTTCCAGAGCGTGGTGGCGACGAACACCACGCGGTCGTCCCTGATCTCCTTGTGATCGAACGGCGTCCACCAGCCCGCGTCCCATCCGCCATAACCCCAGCGGAACGGCCACGGGCCGCCGCTCGCCTGCTCGCCGGTGGCCTCCTGCCCTGCTGAATCCGCCGCGCCGGGACCCGGCACGCCGCCCACCGTGCGGAGGCTCAGGTCCACGGCCTCGAGCCCCGCCGGCAGCGCGTCGTCCAGGATCACGAAGTTCCGCTCGGCCGGCACCGTGATGCGAAGCCGGACTCGCACCAGCTCGCCTTCGGCCACGCTCGTCACCGGCTTCCCGTCCTCGAGCCGCTCGTACCAGCGCTCCACCTGCATGCCCTGATCGTCCGGTCGCACGGGCGGCTCCTTCGGCACCTCGCGGAGCGTGGCGTACCAGTACACCGGTTCGCCGGGCGCCATCGCCTCGAACGAAAGCCGGACCCGGTCTCCGCCTGGCAGCCTGGCGAGCGTGACCACCGAGTCGCGGCCCGCGTCCGGCGCCGCGGTGAAGGTGAAGAGGGGCGCGCCGCCGGCGCGCACGCGCACGCCGCGCGCGGCGGCCTGTCGCTGGCGGGCCCAGAACTCGGACAGGGCGGAGACCGTCGTGCCCCAGTCCTGGGTGTTCCAGCGCCAGCCGGCACTGCGACCCTGATCGATGAGCGTCTCGACCAGCGGACCGATGAGCGGGTGAGTCGGCTCGACGGCGAGCGTGGCGGCGAGGAGCCACGCGCTGGGGCGCGCGAGCGACGGGAAGTAGAAGTCGCGGCGGCTTGCCGCGGGGAGCGTGGCCCGGCGCCCCTCGACGGTGACCGATGCCCACGCGGGCTCGAGCAGCCGGCGCGCCACCGGGCGGTCGCCGCCGCGGGCCAGCACCGCCGCCAGCCGCACGCGATCCTCCCAGAAGAGCAGCGGCGCCATGCGGAGCAGCTCGTTCTCTTCCGCGCGGTCGCGCCGTCCCGACCGGCTGAGGTAGTCCACCGCCTGGAGCCGCTCGCTGAGCTGGGCGGCCGCGGTATCCGCCCACCAACGCGCGACCGGCACCACACCCACCGTGCGCCCGGCGAGCGATGCGGTCAGATACCGGCCGAGGCGGGCGAGCGCCGAATCGGGAACGGACAGGCCCAGCTCCCGGGCGTCGAGCAGCACCTGTCCCGCGTAGCTCGAGAGCCAGGGGGTGGTCCAGTCGGTGCCGCTCCAGATGCCGATGCCGCCGTCCTCGCGCTGCCGGCGGACCAGCGTCGCCACGATCCGTTCGAGATCGGCGCGGACCCGCGGACCCGCGAGCGACTCGTTCCGCAGCCGGCGCGCGGCCTTGAGCAGCGCGATGAGCGGCTGCGCGCCACTCGAGAGCTGCTCGGAGCACCAGTACGGGTAGACCCGTAACCAGCGCTCCGCCCCGCGAATGACGGCCAGCGGTGACGTTCCCAAGCTCACGATGAGCTCCGAGTGCGCCGGGTCCAGTCCGGGCGGGAGCGCGATGTCCACCCCGGCACTGTCCTGGAGCACGCCGGCGACGGTGTAGGCCCGCGGCCGGTAGGAGGGGCGCACGGGCAGCGCGAGCCGCACGGCGTCGGCGTCGGTGCCGCTCCGCGCGTCGAAGCGGAACGAGGCGCTGTCACCCGGAAGACCGCGGAAATCGAAGCGCACCTCCCGGCCGCGCCCCGGCTCGAGCTCGGCGGTACGGGTATCGGCGCCGGTGAGCTGCACACCCGCTGCCGCCGCGCTGACCGTCGCGCGATCGGCGGCGCCGGAGCGCCGGTTCACCACGACGCCCGCGGCGAACCGGTCGCCATCGCGCAGGAAGCGGGGCAGCGCCGGGCGCGCGACGAGCGGACGGGTCACCAGCAGCGACGACTCGCCGCTGCCATAGCGATCGCCGGCCGTGACGGCCACCGCCATGAGCCGGAACGTGGTGAGGTTGTCCGGCAGCTTCGCCCGCGCAACCGCGCGGCCAGCGCCGTCGGTAACCACCGAGCCCAGGAAGAAGGCGGTGGTCTGGAAGCGCGACCGGAGCACGTCGGCCGCGTCGAGCCCGCCGCCCCCGCCGGGCGAGCGCTTGCCCTTCTGCCCCTCGGGAATCTGCGCGGCCACGCTGGTGAGATTGCTCGCGAGCCGGAGGCCGAGCCCGCGCGGGCGGTAGATGAGGTCGACCGGATCGGGCGTCTTGTAGCCGGTGAGCGCGAGCACCCCGGCGTCCACCGCCCAGAGGGTGACTTCGCTCCGCACGCCACTCGACACTCGACCCTCGGCACTCGACACTCGCAGATGCACTTCGGCGGTGTCGCCCGGGCGCCACTCGGCTCGGGCAGGCTGCACCAGGACGGCGAGTCGCTTCCGCTCGGGCGTGACCCGGAGCTCGGTGTAGCCCACCCGGATCGTCGGCCGGCCGGGATCGTCAACCCGGCCCGGTTTGGCGCTCCGGCCGCGCGCCACCACGATCGACACGAAGGCGTTGGGCGAGAGCGATTCGGTGATCGGCAGCTTCAGCGTGGTGGTGCCGCTGGTGATGCGGAGCCGGCGCTGCTGGAGGAGCCCCTCCCGCTCGACCGTGATCCACGCTTCCGCGTCGGTGAACGGCGAAGCGAACAGCACCGTGGCCGTGTCGCCCACGGTGTAGCGGGTCCGGTCCGGGATCACATCCATCTTGAACTGCGACGCATCGTTCCACGGCACCCAGTCCTTGCCGGTGGCCCAGCGCACGAAGCTGGTGACCGCCTCGCGTCCGGCGGCGTCGGTGGCGCGGAAGGTCACGATGTATGTGCCGCCCGCCGAGGGCGTAAAACCGCAGCGCGCAGGCTCAGCCGCGGTGACGAGCGCGCAGCGGGCAACGGTGTCGCTCACCCATTCGCCCGTCACCTCGCCGTACCCGTCCCGCTCGCGATGGAGCTGATGCCATTCGCGCCGGACCACGGTGCCCGCCACCTTGATCCCCGACTCGCGCCGGCCGTCGGGCCGCACCGCGATCACGCCGACGCCCACCGGCGTTGCCGCGGTCCAGAAATAGTCCGTGCCGTCGGGCTTGGCACCGAGATAGAACGTGGCTGGATGCACGACGACCGCGGCGGACGCGCTCACCGTCTGGCGGTTGACGTCCTTGACCGTCGCCTCGAACGTCGCGAACCCGGCGCGTCCCTTCTGCGTGCCGCCGAGCGGGAGCCGGAGCGCCAGCCGGCCGCGGGCGTCGAGGGTGTCGGTGCCGCTCGCCGTCACCTGGACCGGTGACGGCCCCTCGTCCATCGCCTCCCACCACCACCCGGTATCGCCGATGAGAAAATCGTCCAGGCCCGGGATGTCCGGCCCGCCGCCGTCGCTCTGCTGCCGCAGGGTCCAGCTCACAGCCGCCCGGCCCATCGGCGCGCCGAACAGGTAGCGCGCCTCGACGGCCGTCCCGATCGAATCGCCGGCGACGCGGGCTCCGGAATCGACGGCGACATCCACCAGGAATTCCGGCGGCCGGTATTCGGCCACCCGGTACGACGCGCTCGCGACCTCGGTCCACCTTCCCTTCCGCCGGAGCTCCACCGCGACCTCGTAGGTGCCGAGGCCGGCGGCGGCGGGGACGACCAGCGACGCGTTCGCGGTGCCGAAGCTCGAGAGCGCGACCGTCTTCTCCTGCAGACGTCCCCGCTCCGCCTCCTGTCCGCTCCGGTCATAGAACACCCAGCGGAGCGAGTCGCCGCGCGCGGGCAGCGCCAGGCTGCCGAGCGGCCCGGTCCGCACGATGGTCTTCGCGTGGACCCGCTCACCGGGCCGGTAGATCCCGCGCTCGGTGAAGACCGCGCCCGCCATGGGAAGCCGGTCGCTGCCCCACGCGGCGGACACGTTGAACCGCCACGGACTGAGATCGGGGTCGTATCGGTTGAGCGGCACCAGGGTTCGGTCGCCGGCCAGTGCGACCGCGATGTAGCCCTCGGGACGGCCGTAGTCCTCGGATTGGTCGCTGCTCGCGGGCGGCGGTGTCCGGATGGTCTCGAACCGGGCGACGCCGTCGGCGCCGGTCTTGGCGGCGGCGAGCACCGCGCCGGAGGGATCGTGCAGCGTGACGGTGGCGCCGGGTCGCGGCGCGCCATCGCTCGCGCCGGTCACCCACACCGCGCCCTCCGTGGCGCCGACCCGCGCGTGGGCGCCAAGGTCGGTCACCTGGACCAGGGCGATGGGTCGGTTCCGCCGGCTCACGGTGTCGAGTCGCGGGCTGGTCACCTGCACGGCGAGCAGCGTTGGCCGGCGGCGATCGGTCGCCGGCTCCGGCAGCGGCACGCCGTAGATGCCCACCCGATCCGCGGTGCCGGCCACGGCAATGCGCCGGCGCCGGGCACCGGGAAGGAGCGCCGGCCAGAGCTCGGTCCACTGCCACTCGCTCCGCGACATGAGCTCGCGCTCGAGGGAATCGGGCACCGGGGCCACCAGCACGTCGAGCGTGTCCACGTTCACGTGGGTCACGGCCAGGGTGCGCGGGCCCTTCCGCTCGACGACCGCGCGTCCCCAGGCATAGTTCACCGCCGGCGCGTAGCTGGACGTGCGCGCCGTGGCGACGGGATTGCCGGTCAGCCGCTGGCCAAAGACGTCGCGGAGCCCGCTGTCCGCCACGACGCCATACCAGGTGCGCGGCGCGAGCTCGGCCTCCAGGGACCACTCGTCGCGCTGCTCGGCCGTGTCGCTCACGGCGAACTTCGTGGCGGGGGTGAGACGCAGGTGCCGCTGGACCTCGGCGCCGCGGACGGGGGTCGTGAAAGTCACCCTCAGCGGACCGGTCGGGCAGTGCACGCGGCTCCAACCGCAGGCGACAGCGGCCATGCGGAACTGGCCGTAGGTCGAGAACGGCCAGCGCTGAAGCGAGTCCCGGCCGCGATCGTCGAGGGATGCCGGCGCCACCAGGTGCCCGTCGCAGCCACGGGGCAGCTCGCGCTCCGGCTTCAGGCGCACCACGCGCCGGAGCGAGTCGGCCGCACGGTCGCGATCCCAGCCGCCGGCGTCGCGAAACTCCCAGCGGTCCTGCTCGGCCACGGGCCGCTGCGATTCGGCGCGCAGCCGGACCACACCGGGGGCGGCGCAGGTTTTGGCCAGATCGAGGTAAACCGCGCGGGACAGCGCGGCCGGATCTGCGCCGGCATCGAGCACCAGCTCGAAGACCGGCGCCGGAGTGAGGAAGCGCGCCTGGCGGCCGGGCCCGACCGGGACACCGGCCAGGATCCGCGGGCCGCGCACCCGGAAGGAGAACGTGTACGGCTGTGCCAGCCGGCTGCCGTCCATGGCCTCGAACCGGTCGCTCACGCTCACGCGGTACGCGGTGTTCGGCGTGAGCGGAGACGACGGCCGGAACCGGAGGGTGACGGGATCTCTCCATTCCGCCCTCCCCGATACCGCCGGGTCGATCGTCAGAATCGGCCACGGATCGACCGTCCGATCCAGTGATCCGGCGACCGGGCGGTCGAACGTCACGGCGATCGTGGCAGTCGGGGGGGCGTCCCCGGAGGGAGCGGAACGGAGTACCTTGAGCGCGGCGCCGGGATCGGCGACCGCCGTCCCGAGCCCGCCGGCCAGGAGCGCGCGCACGCTCATTCCACTCAGCAGCGGCATCGTGACGGAGTGCACTCGGGCATGAAGGGGCGCACGGCGGAAGCGGCCGGCAGGCGACGCTCCCGTTCCAATGGTGTACAACCCTGCCGGCCCATGGTATGATGAGGCGCGTTGTAATCTAGCGTGCCGCAGGCCTCGTCGTCGAAACGTGAACGCAACCAATGTGCAGCGGAGGAGGTATGCCCATGAGACTTCGTGCGTTGACCTGTGCCCTGCTCCTTGTCGCCGCGCCGGCGGCCGCGCAGACACCTGGCACCATCGAGATCGGTGGCTTTGGCCGGTACAATTTCTTCGACGACACGACCGGGCTCAACGACAAGTTCGGCTATGGGGGAACGGCAGGGTTCTACTTTCTTCGCAATCTCGGGATCGAGGGCGAGATCGCGCGGGCCTCGACACTGGACGACCTCGGCCGGGAGGTCACCGTCACCCCGATCAAGGTGCGCCTGCAGTACAACTTCCCCATAGGTGAGGTCGCGACCGCGATACAGGTCGGCGCCGGCTGGGTCCGGCAGCGCTACGGTGAGACGGTGGATGTGAGCGAGAACGGCATCACCGGACTGGTCGGTCTCCGCCTCGGCCTCCACCCAAACGTGGCGTTCCGGATGGCGGGAACCGTCGATTACATCTCGGATCCGGAGCTCGCGCCGGGGACCCTGCTCGACCCGATCGAGAACAACACCCACTGGGGTGTTCAGGCGGGCCTGAATTTCCTCTTGTTCAACCGCTTCGATGGCGACAAGGACGGGGTGAAGGACAGCGCGGATTCCTGCCCCGACACTCCCCGCGGCGAGCCGGTGGACGCCACGGGCTGCTCGGCCAGTCAGCGCGACAGCGACCGCGACGGCGTACGGGACAACGCGGACAAGTGCCCGGACACGCCTGCCGGTGAGACGGTGGATGCCGACGGCTGCTCCGCGGGCCAGAAGGACGGCGACTCCGACGGCGTGACCGACAGCGCCGACAAGTGCCTCAACACGCCGGCGGGCGAAGAGGTCGACGCGGCCGGCTGCTCGGCCAGCCAGCGCGACGCGGACCGGGACGGTGTGAGCGACGCGCGCGACAAGTGCCCGAACACCCCGGCCGGCGAGCAGGTGGATGGAGATGGGTGCTCGCAGAGTCAGCGCGACGCCGACAAGGACGGTGTGGCCGACGCCGCGGATCAGTGCCCCGACACTCCGGCCGGCGAGCCGGTGGACTCGCGGGGTTGCTCGCGCGATTCCGACGCCGACGGCGTGCCCGACGGGCGCGACGAGTGCCCCAGCACCCCCAACGGCGCGCCGGTGGACGAGCGCGGCTGCCGCATCCTGTTCCAGGGTGGGGAGAAGCGGGTGGTGCTCACGGGCGTGAACTTCGAGTTCAACAAGGCGACGCTCACCGAGGACTCGCGTAACATCCTGCTCGAGGTGGCGAAGTCGCTGGCGGCCAATCCGGGCGTGCGGGTGCAGGTCGGCGGCCACACCGACTCGAAGGGCACCAACGCGTACAACCTGGCGCTGAGCCGTGAGCGCGCCAAAGCCGTGGAGGACTTCCTGGAGGCCAACGGGGTGTCGCCGGCGCAGATCACCTCGCGCGGCTTCGGCGAAGCGAACCCGGTGGCGTCCAACCGGACCGAGGAGGGCCGGGCGCAGAACCGCCGGGTGGAGCTGAACCGGCTGAACTAGTCAAGCAGCAAGTCAAGCAGCAAGGTCAGTAACAGGGAGGCGGGGCGTCCGGTTCAGGGGCGCCCCGTTTTCCTTTTCGCAGGAACCGGAGAGACGCAGAGGCGCAGAGAACCACCGTTGATGTGGTCTCCAGACCCGGGATCGAGATGTCTGGACACGAGACCACCGCAAAGGGCAGTTCTCTGTGCCTCTGCGTCTCTGCGGTTCAGTCTGCTATTTCCGCTTCGACGTCGTGATGAGCACCACGCCGAGGACGATGATCGCGGCGGCGACCAGGCTGCGCGGGCCGAGCTGCTCCGCCGCGAACACCCAGCCGAGCAGCACGGCGACCACCGGATTCACGTAGGCGCAGGTCGCGACGCGGGACGGCGTGGAGACCCGGAGCAGCCAGGTGAATGCCGTGAACGCGACCAGCGATCCGAAGATGATCAGATACACGACCGCGAGCACCGAGCGGGTCGAGGCCGCGCCGAGATCGACGCGCCCCGCCTCGCCGGTCGCGAGCCCGACCAGGAGGAGCAAGGCGCCGCCGGCGAGCATCTGCAGGCTCGAGGCAATGGCCGGCGAGGCGGGCAGGCGCACCGTCCGCGATCGCACCGAGCCGAGCGACCAGCTCAGCGACGAGAGCAGGCACGCGCCGGCGCCCGCAAGATCCACGCGCGCGCCGGCGAGTCCGGACGGGGCGACGAGGAGCCCCACGCCGGCGAGCCCGGCCGCCAGACCCGCGAGCGTGCGCGCTCCGGGCGCGCCGCCGCCATGCGTCCACTCGAACAGCACCGTCCAGGCCGGTGTCACTGCCACGAGCAGCGCGGCCAGACCCGAGGGCACGCGCTGTTCGGCCCACACGACGCCTCCGTTGCCGAGGAGCAGAAAGAGCGCGCCGAGCGCGATCGACGGCCCCCAGTGCGACCGCGCGGGCGGCGGGTCGCCCCGGAGCCGCCCCCACGCGTGCAGCAGGGCGCCCGCGATGGCGAACCGCGTGCCTGCCATGAGGAACGGCGGCAGCGTCTCGATCGCGAACCGGATGGCCAGGTAGGTGGAGCCCCAGATCAGGTAGACCGCGCCGAACGCGGCGATCACGGCCCCCGCGGCGCCGGCTTTCCGGTCCTGCGTCATAGTGACAGGGCGTTGGGAGCGCTCATCGCAGAACAGAAGAGCAGCGGAGCGGAAGGGCAGCGGAGCCGATGAGCTACCGTGCCATCTGCTCTTCTGCTCGTCCGCTCTTCTGCTCTTCCGCTCTTCCGCTCTTCTGCTCTTCTGCTCTTCCGCTCTTCTGCTCTTGCAGGTACTCCTCGCGGTACATCCGGATCAGCTCGAAGAAGTACGAGATGGCCAGCGGGCCGATGAGCAGGCCAAGCAACCCGAAGTAGCGGAGGCCGGCAAAGGCCCCGATGACCGTGACGAAGGGATGGATCCGCGCCCACCGCCGGAACACCACCGGCCGGATGACGTTGTCGATGTTCCCCACCACGAGGACGCCCCACGCCGCGAGCGCGATGGCCCAGCCCCAGCGGCCCTCCAGCGCCAGCGCGATGGCGCCCGGGCCCCAGACCAGGCCGCTGCCCACCACCGGCAGGATCGCCACGATCACCGTGACGACGCCCCAGAAAAGCGCGTTCGGGAGCCCGACGACCCCGAACGCGAGCCCGACCGCCGCGCCCTGTACCACCGCCGTGGCGAAGGTGCCGATCAGCGTGGAGGCGGCCACGTCCTTGAAGCGCTGCTTGAGGCGCTCCGCGTTCTCGGTCGAGAACGGGATGAACGGCCGCACCATCACCCAGACTCGGTCCGGTTCGACCAGCAGGTAGTACAACCCGAAGAACGCGACGGTGAGCTGGAACGCCAGCCGCGTCGCCGTGCCCACCAGGGCGAGCAAACTCGCGCCCACGAACGACACGACGCGCGAGCCGATTTGCTGGAGCTGGCTGCCGATGTCGTACGGGCCGATCCGAAGCTCGCGAACCCGGTCGAGCAACGGGCTGTCGATGACTCCCGCCGCCATATCCTGCGCTTGGGTAGCGATGAGTCCGATGAGCGACCCGCCCGGCACCACGATGACGGTCAGCGCGAACGCGATCGTGATCCCCGCGGCGACGGCCGGGTTGAGCCGCCGGGCCAGCGCGTTGTGCACCGGGGCGAAGATCACGTAGAGCACCGGCGCGGCGATGAGCCCGGTCGTGAACGGCCAGAGCGCTACGGCCAGCCCGACACCCAGAAGCAGGATCAGTGCGGATGCGCGTTGTTTCCGGGAGTCGAGGAGGGGCATCGCCCAAGTGTATGCGGCTCCCGGAGGCGACGCCAGCAGCGACCGCTTAGATTGGGCATGCCGGTGCCCACACTCCCTTCCGACCCGACCAACCGACCGGACGAGACGCTCGACCGGATCGCGCGGCTGGCCGCGCGGCTGCTCGACGCGCCGATCGCGGCGCTCGCCGCACGCGATCCGGGCGGTCTTCGCATCGTCGCCGCCCACGGCGTCGGCGCCCCCGCGCTAGCCGCCTTGGCGCGCCTGCTCGGCGCGGTGG
>JBOHSY010000127.1:0-3662 GCA_050733355.1 Gemmatimonadales bacterium
CGGCGGACGGCGACTTCGTGCTCCGCTTCCGGGGCTACTTCCAATCGGACGCCCGCGTGTTCGTGGACGACGCGGCGCAGCCGGCCGCGAACACCATCCTCGCGCGCCGAATCCGTCCGGTGCTCGAGGGCACGCTGTGGAACTACGTGGGGTTCCGATTCATGCCCGATTTCGGGGAGGGCAGGGCGACGCTGTTCGACGCCTACCTCGACCTGCTGGTCCGCCCGGCGATCGCGCTCCGGGTCGGCAAGTTCAAGCCCCCAATCGGACTCGAGCGGCTGCAGTCCGCGACCGACCTCCTGTTCGTGGAGCGTGGCTTCCCCACCAACCTGGTCCCGAGCCGTGACTTCGGCGCGCAGCTCCACGGCGAGATCGCGGACGCGACGGTGTCCTATGCCCTGGGCGTGTTCAACGGGGCGCCTGACCTGGGGAACCTGGACGGAGACAACGGCGACGACAAAGACGTGGCCGCGCGGGTATTCGCGCAGCCGTTTCGCAGCGCCGGACCGATCCCGCTGCGCGGCCTGGGCCTCGGCTTCGCCGTGAGTACGGGCGTGCAGCGCGGGGCCACGGCAGCGCCATTTCTCCCCGGCTACCGCTCGCCGGCGCAGCAGACGGTCTTCGCGTACCGAGCGGACGGCACCGACGGCGGCACCGTGCTCGCGACCGGTCGCCACACGCGTTGGAGCCCGCAGGGCTACTTCTACGCCGGCCCGTTCGGGCTCCTCGGCGAGTACGTCCGTTCATCGCAGGACGTGCGCCGCGACGCCGCGGTGGGGCGGCTGGAACAGGATGCCTGGCAGGTGGCCGGGACGTGGGTCCTCACCGGCGAGCGAGCATCGTATCGCGGCGTCGAGCCCGCGCGACCGTTCGACCCGGGCGGCGGCGCCTGGGGCGCGCTCTCGATCGCCGCGCGTTACGGCGTCCTGCTCATCGACCCCGCCGCCTTTCCCCTGTTCGCGGACCCCGCGAGCCAGGTGCAGGAGGCTCGTGCCTGGGGCCTCGCGCTCAACTGGTTCCTCGCGCGCGGCATCCGGCTGCAGCTCAACTACGAGCAGACCGAGTACACCGGCGGCGCACCCGCCGGCGACCGTCCCACGGAGCGGGCGCTGCTCGCGCGGGTGCAGCACGCGTTCTGAGGCGGCGCGAAAACCGAGAGCACTTCAGTCCTGGAGGTGGAGTTGATGAGTTCGCTTCGCGCAGTGCTCCGAGGTTTAGGCGGGGCCGCCGGTGTGGCCACCGTCCTCGCCGGGTGCGACGGCAGCGCCCGGGCCGCGGGCGATGGTGCCCCGCGGGTTCGCACGCTCACGCTCGGCGCCTACACGACGCCCCGGGAGGTGTACCGCCAGGAGCTGATCCCCGCATTCCAGAAGCAGTGGAAGGAACGTACCGGGGGGGAAGTCCGCTTCCAGGACTCCTACCTCGGCAGCGGGGCGCAGGCCCGGGCGATCCTGGGCGGGTTCGAGGCCGATGTCGCCGCGCTGTCGCTGGAGCCGGACATCGAGGCCATTCGCAAGGCCGGCCTGATCACCCGCGACTGGAAGGCGGGCGCTCGCCGGGGAATGGTGTCGCGGTCGATCGTCGTGATCGGAGTGCGTCCCGGCAACCCGAAGCGGATCCGTGACTGGGAGGACCTGCGCCGTCCCGATGTCGAAGTGTTGACGCCGAATCCGCGCACGAGCGGAGGCGCGATGTGGAACATCGCGGCCATCCATGGAGCAGTGCTCCGGGGTGGAACCGCAGCTCCCAAGGGCAGCGCGCCGGCCGCCGAATCGCTGCTTCGCGACGTGTTGCGCAACGTGAAGATCATGGACAAGGGCGCGCGCGAGTCGATGTTGACGTTCGAGAGCGGGGTAGGCGACGCGATCATCACCTACGAGAACGAGCTGCTGGTCTCGCGCAAGGCGGGCAACCAGGTGGAGTACGTCGTGCCCCGGTCCACGATCCTGATCGAGAATCCCGTCGCGGTGATCGACGCTTATGCCGAGAAGAACGGCCGTCGCGACGTGGCCGACGCGTTCGTGGAATTTCTCACGACGGCGGAAGCGCAGCGGGCGTACACCCGCTACGGCCTGCGTGCGGTAGACGACAGCGTCGCGCGGGAGGCGAACGCATCGCTCCCCGAGGTGGGGGACCTCTTCACGATCGACGATCTCGGCGGGTGGCCGGAACTGACTCGGCAGCTGTTCGCGCCGGGCGGATTGTTCGACCGCGCCAGCGCCGCCGGCCGGAACGCGCGTTGAGCCGGACGGCCGCGGCCGCGGCGCCCGAAGGAGGCCTCATCGCCCGGGCCGGCGTGCTCGGGTACGTGATCGCGCTCGTGGGCGTTCCCCTCGCCGCGCTCGTGAGCACGGGGCTCGAGGGAGGTCTCGAAGCCTTCCGGCAGGTGGTGACGGCGCCAATGGTCATGGATGCGGTCGGCCTGACCCTCTGGACGGCGGCGCTCATGGCGGTCGTCAACGGCGTGATGGGCACCGCCACCGCCTGGGTGCTGGTCCGCTACCGCTTTCCCGGCCGCGCCCTGCTCTCCGCGCTGGTGGACCTGCCGTTCGCGATTCCCACCCTGGTCGCTGGCGTCATGCTCGTTCTGCTCTTCGGGCCTCAGGAGCCGGCGGGTCGCTGGTTCATCGCGCGCGGTGTCCCGGTCGCGTTCGCCGCACCCGGGATCGTGCTCGCCCTCCTCTTCATCACGCTGCCACTGGTGGCGCGGGCCGTCGAGCCGGTGCTGCTCGAGCTGGACCCGGCGGAGGAGGAAGCGGCGTTCACCCTCGGCGCCGGCACCGGGACCATTTTCCATCGAGTGCTGCTGCCCGCCCTGTTCCCGGCGGTGGCTTACGGGACGCTGCAGTCCTTCGCCCGTGCGCTCGCCGAGTTTGGCTCGATCGTGGTGATCTCGGGCAACATCCCGCACCGAACGCTCACCGCCCCGGTGCTGATCTTCGGTGAGGTCGAGAGCGGCCGGCCGGAGGCCGCGGCAGCCGTGTCGGTCGTGTTGCTCGTGGTGGCGCTCGCGCTGTCTGTCATCACCCGCACCCTCCGCCGCGGGAGCGGGCGAGATGGCGACTAGCATCACCGTTCCCGCGGTCAGCGGACCCGCCGGGGCGCCGCCCTCCCCGCGAGCCCTCCGTGCGGCGACCTGGACCCGCGGACGCCTCGTGCTGCTGGTGCTCGTGCTCGGCTATTTCGGTCTCGTGCTGCTCCTGCCCCTCGGGGCTCTGGTGGAGAAGGGCGTGGGGGCAGGCGCGTCCGAGATCATCCGCGGGCTCGCCCGGCCGGAGGCGCTCTCGGGGCTCTGGACCAGCGTCGCGCTGGTCGGGCTCGTCGTGGCCGTGAACTCGGTGTTCGGGGTCGCGGGAGCCGTGGTGCTGGTGCGCCATCGGTTCCGCGGGCGCCGGCTGTTCGACGCGCTGGTGGATCTTCCCCTCGCCATCTCGCCCGTGATGACCGGGCTGGCCTTTCTGCTGATCGTCGGACGCGGCGGCTGGCTCACCCCGGTCCTCGAGCGCCTCGGTATTCAGGTGGCCTTTGCGTTCCCCGGCATGTTGATCGCCACGCTCTTCGTCACGCTGCCCTTCACGCTCCGCGAGGTGAGCTACGTCCTCCAGGAGCTGGGCACGACCGACGAGGAGGTCGCCGCGACCCTGGGAGCCTCCTCCCGGCAA
>JBOHSY010000128.1:0-11737 GCA_050733355.1 Gemmatimonadales bacterium
CCCGCGAGCCGTCCGGCGTCGAGCCGGGCGAGCAGCTCGGGCCGCGGCACCGCCAGCACGGCGCCGCGCGGTCCGACGGCGCCGAGCGCGACCAGGCGGCCGGCCAGGGCAGCGGCGGCAGAATCGCCCACGGGATAGAGGAGATGGGAGTCCGCGCCGGAGCTCGGCCGGGCGGTCGAAGCCGGTACGCACGGCGCGTCCCACCAGTACGGCGGCTCCGCCGGCCGCGCGTCCTCCCGCACCACGTCGCGGGCCAGTGCGGTGCCGAAACCTGCGGTCGACGCCGGCTCGAAGGGACGCGGTGAGAGAAGGACGTAGGTGCGCCCCCAGGGGAGCGGCAGGATGACGAGCTCCGGGCGGCCGCGCGCATACGCCAGCGTCGCCGGGTCGGCAGTGACGACGATGTCGGCGCCGGCGTCGATCGCGTCACGAAGATCGTGCAACGGGGCCACGAGCCGGAGAATGGGACGCATCTCCGACCCGACGCCCGACGGCACGAGCGACGCGAGCCTCGGCGTGTCGGCTTGTGGCCGCCAAAGGCCCGCGCCCATCTCCTCGACGCCCTTACGATCGACGCTCGGAGCGAGACCCGGGTCGGCCAGGATCGCGGGCGCGGAGTGGGTCGGCTCCGCGAACGTCAGGCGGATGCCGCGATTGCCCGCGGCATCGATCGCCGTCACCCCCGCGCGGCCGAGGCGCGCCGACTGTGCCGGCCCGATGCGCCAGCGGGACACGATGGAGTCGGCGGCGAGCGGCGAGCCGTCCCAGAACGCCGCGTCATCACGCAGGGTGAAGGTCCAGACACGGCCGTCGGCTTCGGGTTCCCACGATTCCGCGAGCCCGGGCCGCGGGGCACGGGTGCAATCGAGCCGCACGAGCGTCTGGTAGACATGGGCGGACACGAACCAGTCGGATCCCGAGTGGGGAAGCGGAGCCACCCCGGGCGGCGGATCGAGCACCACGTCGAGTGTGTCGGCCGTTCTGCCGGGCATGCCCGCCACGAGGCAAGGATCGGCGGCGGGGGCCGGCGCCTCGGGCGCGCGGGACTCGGGCGCCCGCGCGCAGGCGGCCGCGAGGGCGACGAGCAGGAGGGCGCGGGCCGGGCGGGACATCGGGATGCCCGGAATCTAAGCGCGGAGGACCTCCGCAAACCGGGCGGGCGCCGCCGGATCGGCCTGGAAGAAGAGCGTGGGCTCGATCAGCTCGAGCTCCATCAGCACCAGCGCGCCGTCGAGCGCGCAGGCGTCCACGCGGGCGTAGAGCCACGGGGTAGGGAGGAGCGCCACGATCTCCTCCGCGCGCTGGACGACGGCCGCCTCGGGGCGCGCCGGCATCACTTCACCCCCGAGCTCGGACTGCACCCGGAAGTCGCCGGCGCGGGGGCGCTTGAGCACGGCGTGGCTGTAGCGTCCGCCGAAGAAGCAGAGCGACCACTCGCCCCGTTCGACGGCGTCGAGGTACGGCTGGATCAGCACGTCGCCCACCCGGACGAGCGCCGCGAATCGCTCGGCATCGGCGGCGGCGCCGGTGCGGGACACGCGCCAGGTCCCGTGCGCCGAGGCGGACACGGCGGGTTTGATCACGACGTCGTCCCAGCCCGCCGAGGCCAGCGCGTCGGCCACACCCGTTCCGCTGTCCTTCGGCACCGTCACTGTCGGCACTACCCGGACGCCACGCCGGCCCAGCTCGGCGAGGTAGCGCTTGTCGAGATTCCAGCGAAGCAGCGAGGGCGGGTTCCAGGCGCGCGCGCCGGCCGACTCGGCGCGCTCGATCCACCGGAGGAACTCCAGCGGGCGGTGGTGATAATCCCAGGTGGACCGCACGACCACGGTCGTACGCCGACCAGTCCACCGCGCGATCGTCCCAGACGGCGGGCTCCACGGCGGCGCCGCGGGACGCGAGCGCGGCGGCCGCGAGACGGTCGTCGGCCGAGAGGTCGGGCAGGCCGCGCCAGGTGACGAACGCGATCCGGGCAGGGGCGGGGGTGGTGCCGGGACCTCGGCTCACGGCATCATTCGACCAACCCGCATCCAGGTGGCCCGGTGGCACTCACGTTCCGTCGCGCGGGTCCCGACGACTCGCCCGCGCTGTTTGGCATCTTCGTGGCTGCCGTGGACGACCTCGGCCGCCGGCTCGGGGTCGAAACGTTCAGCGGCGCTGGCGGCGCCCCGCCGGTGCCCGAAGAACTCTGGCCCGAGCGGCGTCCGCTGTTCGACCATCTGGCGCGCACCGCCGAGCACGCGTGGCTGGCGGAGGAGGACGGCGCCCCGGTCGGCTACGCGCGGAGCATCGCGCGCGACGGCACGCTCGAGCTGACCGAGTTCTTCGTCCTGCCCGGCCGGCAATCGGCCGGGCTCGGCCGCGAGCTGATGGCCCGCGCGTTTCCCGACGACGGCTCCCGCCACCGGAGCATCATCGCGACGCCGGACCTGCGGGCGCTCGCGCGCTATCTCCGCGCGGGACTCGCGGCCCGATTCCCGATCTACGGATTCTCGCGCGCGGCGCGCGCACTCGCGCTCCCGCCCACCGTCGACGCGCATCCGATGGACGACTCCGCCGCAACGCTGGAGACGCTCGCGGCCATCGACCGTGCCAACCTCGGCTTCCGGCGGGACGTGGATCATCGCTGGCTTCGGACGGTGCGCGAAGGATACCTGTTCCGCGAGGGCGAGCGGCTGGTGGGCTACGGCTACGTGGGCGGGGTGTACAACGGACCGTTCGCGGTGCTCGACGAGGCCGACTGGCCGGCGGTACTCACCCATGCCGAGCGCCGGGTCACGGCGCTCACACCGGTCGTGGCGTTCGACGTTCCGCTGATCAATCGCTCGGCGGCGGCGTGGCTGCTCTCGCAGGGCTATCGCATGAGCGATTTCGTGAACTACTACCTCAGCGACCACCCGACAGGGCATTTCGAGCGCCACATCATCACGACGCCGTCGTTCTTCGTGTAAATTCATCACTCTTCTTCTCCAGGCAGGTCCCCATGGCCCAACCGGCCGTCCAGATCTCCGCGCGCACGCCGTACCGCGTGACCCTCCATCAGATCGAAGCGTGCAATTGCAGCACGGGCTGCAACTGCCAATTCTCCGGCTATCCGGATCAGGGCGGCGGCTGCGAGGCGATGATCGGCTTCGAGATCATGGACGGAAGCTACGGCGCGGTGCCCCTCCGCGGCGTCCGCGCGATCGTAGCGTGCATGTGGCCGAGAGCGATCCACGAGGGGAACGGCCGCGGGGCCCTGTTCGTGGACGAGAAGGCGCGTCCCGAGCAGCGCGACGCACTGGTCGCGATCATGTCGGGGCAGGCGGGCGGCATGCCCTGGGAGGCGCTCGCGGGTACGGTGGCGCAGTTGAAGGGCCCCTTCGTCGTGCCGATCGAGATGAGCGTCGCGGGTATCCGGTCGTCGTTTCGGGTGCCGGGATTCCTGGAGATGCAGCAGACGCCGATCCGGGACGCGGTGTCGGGGGAGGAGAAGGAGGTGCAGATCGTCTATCCCAAAGGGGGATTCATGTGGGATACGGGGAACATCTGCACCACCGCGGCCATGAAGGTCACCGTGGAGGACATCCGGTTCGAGCATCCGAAGGGGTACGCGTGCTACGCCCGCACCAGGTGGACCAACCAATAGCGAACCACGTCACCGAGCGGCTGGGATCGCGTGACCGAGTCCTCGCGCTCGGGGGACTGCTGGCGCTGTCGGCCGCCGCGTGGGCCTACACGGTGCACGGCGCGGCAATGCATGCCGGCGCGATGGCGCCGATGCAGCCGATGGAGTGGGGCGCCGCGGAGCTCGCGGGACTGTTCATCATGTGGGCCGTCATGATGGCGGCGATGATGGTGCCGCCGGCGACGCCGGTGTTTCTGCTCTTCCTCGCGGTGATGCGGCGGCGGCACGGCTCCGCGCCGGCGCGGGCTACCGCCGCGTTCGTCGGCGGTTACCTGGCCGCGTGGACCGGATTCAGCGCGCTCGCCGCGGCGGCCCAGGTCGCGCTGCATTCCGCCGCGCTGCTGTCGCCGGACACACTGCGGGCTACGCCCCCGGTGGCGGGCGCCCTGCTCGTCGCCGCCGGGGTGTGGCAATGGACCCCGATGAAGCGGGCGTGTCTCAGCCACTGCCGATCGCCGCTCTACTTCCTGACCACGTCCTGGCGCGAGGGCATCGGGGGCGCGTTCGCGATGGGCGCGCGCCACGGGCTCTGGTGCCTGGGCTGCTGCTGGCTGCTGATGGCGCTCCTCTTCGTGGCCGGCGTGATGAATCTGCTGTGGCTGGCGGGGCTGAGCGCGCTCGTGCTGATGGAGAAGGTCGCGCCGCAGGGCATGCGCCTCGGCCGCGCGTGGGGCGTGCTGCTGGTAGTGGCCGGGGTGTGGCTGCTGCGCGGCTAGGCGCGCTCCCGGAGTCGCCCGACCACCACGGTCACGTTGTCGGTGGCGCCCCGTTCGAGCGTGGTGTCCACCAGCACGCGACAGATCCCCTCCGCCGACTTCACGGTGCTCAGCACGCCGCGAATCTCGTCGTCGCTGACGTGCTTGGTGAGCCCGTCGGTGCACAGCAGTATCACGTCGTCCCACCGCTGGTCGTATACCCGAGTCGCGGGCGCCGCGTCCCCGGCGCCGAGGGCGCTCGAGAGCACGTGCTTCCAGCGCGAGCTGTCAGCCTCGCCGGCGGGCAGCACGCCCGCGTCCACCAGGGCCTGGGCCATCGTCTGATCCTTCGAGAGCTGCTCCAGTCGTCCGTCGCGGAGCCGGTAGCAGCGGCTGTCGCCCACCTGCACCAGGTACGCTTTCGGCCAGCGGAACATCATCATGGTCAGCGTGGTGGCCGTGCCCGCCTCGCGGGCCCGGATCGCCGCGTGGCTCTGGAGCACGGCCTCGGTGAGGTCCCGCAAGTACGCCGACTCGGTGATCGGGTCGTGCTGGTAGTGAAACCGCATGGTGTTCACCGCCCAGTCGGCGATCGCCTGCAACGCGGTTCCACTCGCGCGCTCCCCGCCGGGGCGTCCGCCAACGCCGTCCGCGACCATGAAGAAAAAGCCGCGCGATTCGCTCACGAGATCGCCAAGCTGCTCGCGGGGCAGGCTGGTGTGATGTACCTGGAGAGCCTTGTGCAGGCTCGCGATGAGAAACTGATCCTGATTGAGCTTCCGCACCTTGCCCTGGTGCGTAAGTCCGAACACGTCGATTTCGGACGCCAGCGGGCGGGCGTCGGGAGTGTTGGCTGCGTCGGCCACCGAGGTCATGCGGCCCTCATGCGGGCAAGTCGCATCTAACTTGCCGCCGGCGCCCGGAACCGCAACCCGCCGGCGTCAGTGGTGGCGGCGGGCCGTCCGGGCCGGTTCGTGCGGCGCCGCGTAATCCTCCGCCGTGGGCGGCCGGCAGAGCAGGTCGAAGGCGAGGAACAGGGTGTGAGACAGCGGATACGAGGCGATCGGCGCGAGCACCATAGCCGCGGCCAGTCCCCATACCAGCGCGCCCCACGGCGGGTCGGGCCAGGTCCACCAGAGCGCCACACCCAGCAGCACGGCGAACACGGTCTCCGCGGCCACCAGATTGATGAAGTAGGCGCCGAGCCAGTAGCCGGGCTCGCCCCGCGAGAACCGGAGCCCGCAGCTCGCGCACGACGGGGCGATGCGGAACCAGCGGAGGAAGACCGGCCCTCCGCCGCACGCGGGACAGCGGAGCCGGAGCGCGCGCCGGAACGCCGGCCAGATGGCGGGTGCCGGCGGCGGCGGAACTTCGGGCGTCGAGTGGTCCATCCCGCGTCCTATTCCGCGCCGCGCGCGGCGATCCACCCCTCGAGATCGGCCAGCACGATCGCCCGGTCGATGTCGGCGAAGAGCGCGTGGTAAGCCCCCGGATACTCGTGGTACTCGACCAGGTGGGGGTCGGCGAGCGCCACGAACGACCGGGTGGCATCCGGCGGCACGAGGCGATCGGCGCTGCCGTGCAGCAGCAGCAGCGGTACCCGGAAATCCCGCGCCCCGGCCCGGACCCGCTCGCCCGCAGCCGCGAGCTCGGTCGAGAGACGGGCGCTCGCCATCCGGTGGAAGAGCCGGTCGGCGGTGATCCGCTCGAGGGCGGCGGTATCCCGGGTTATGCCGGAGAGGTCGAGTCCGGTCTCGAGCGAGAAGGTGGGCCAGACGCGGGAGAGGATCCGTCCGAGCAGGAGCATCCAGCCCGGCACGTTGGGACGGCCGAGGGCGGGGGAGGCCGCGGCGACCCCGGCCAGGTGCTCCGGATGGTGGAGCGCGTAGTCGAGAACGATCGCGCCGCCGAGGCTGGTGCCGAGCAGCACCAGCGGGCCGGGCTCGGACTCCCGGACATAGTCGATGAAACACCGGAGGTCGTCGCGGTAGAGGGACCACGCGTCGACGTGGCCCCGCCGCCCGGGCGATCGCCCGTTGCCGCGGAGGTCGAAGCCGTGCACGGCCCATCCCCGCCGCGCGAAGTGGTCGAACACGACGTCGTACAACGCGGTGTGGTCGCCGAGCCCGTGCACGCTGGCGATGGCCCCGCGCGACGGGGCGCCCGCGGGCCGCCAGGCGAAGCACGCCAGCTCCAGGCCGTCGGCCCCGCGGAAGCTCGTGTCCTCTCGTGTGATGTCCGGCTCCATCGAAACTTCGCCCCGCTTGACAGCGTGCGTCCCGCGACCCAAGCTCGTCGCAACGCTCGTCGCCGGCTCCTTCCATCAAACGTACGTGCCTGGCCGCATTCGCACACCTCTGGAGGCCCCATGTTCCGCCACGCCCGTTCTTTCGCGGTGCTCGTCGCGGGCTCGCTCGCGCTGCTCGCCGTTCCCGACTCCGCCTCGGCGCAGTTCGGCAAGCGGCTGAAAGATGCCGTCACGCGCAACGCCGAGAACCGCGCGATTCATGAGGTCATCCAGCAGGAGAACAAGGCGATCGACGCCGCGCTCACCGCCGGTCTGTCGTCGGGCGACGCCGCCGCCGGCGGCGCCCTGTATGAGGAGCTCACGACCTCCGGCCGGGTGACGGCGGAGGGCGTCAGCTTCGAGCCCGGCACCGCCACGATGACCGACGGTTCGGCGCCGGCGCTCAAGGCGATCGGCTCGATGCTGAAATCGCACGCCGATCTCCGGGTGCGCCTCGAGGCCTACGCCCCGGACAAGCAGGTGGCCGCGGCGCGCGCGGACGCCGTGAAGCAGTCGCTGGTCAAGGCGTATGCCATCGATGGTGTACGGATGGAGACGTCGGGCTACGCGGCGAAGACCGGGGAGCGATTGGACATCGTACAGCAGTAAACGAGTTACGAGTTTACGAGCGCGTGGCGCGTCAGCGCGTCACCTCGATGAGCGTGGCCTCACCCAGCCAGGTGTCCGGGTCCGCGCGCACGGCCGCCGCCGTCATTGAGGTCGCGGGCGCCGAGGCGAGCAAGGCATCCGAGGGCTCGAGCCCGAAGCCCAGGTAATAGAGCGTCGGCCCGGCGTTGCGGGCGTGTTCGGCGACGAACCCGGCGAGCGCGGCGCGCCACGCGGGCGGGTCGCCGCGCGGCAGGTCACCACGCCGGTGCCGGTCGAGCGCGGCGATCACCCGGTCGCGCGAGACGCCGAGCGCCGCGTAGCGGTGTCGCAGGTGGCGCTCGCCCTCGCCGTCCCGCGACAGCCGGGTCGGACACGCGCATCCCCCCACCGCGAGTCTCGCGACGGTCTGAGCGCCCGGAAGCCGCGGGCGGAGCCGTGCCTGTTCGGCAACGGGCGCGATGTCCGCCGTCCATCCCGGTGGGAGCATGGAGCGGATTTCAGTGAGACTGAGGGGGGAGACCATCCACAACCGGTAGCACACTACGAGTCGCGAGTGACGAGTGGCGAGCGGCGAGCTGTCACTCGTCGGTCTCCTCGTCTCCCCGAAGCAGGACCAGAATCGCTGCCTGCGGCACGACCAGGTACTTCTTCTCCTCGTAGGTGATCTCCACCGCGGCTTTCCGGAAGAAGATGGCACGATCGCCCACCCGTGCCTGCATCCCACGCGGGCGGCGCTCTGAGGTGCCGATCTTCCACGGCTCGTCGTCGAGGCTTCCGATGTCGGCCACCGGGTCGCCCGGCCCCGTCGCCACGACGACCCCGCTCTGGACCTGCTGAGTGTCGAGGGCGCTCGCGGGCAGGTAGAGTCCGACGCGGGTGCGGTCCTCGCCCTCTTCGGGGCTCACGAGGACCCGGTCACCGACGACCAGCAGCTGGCGCTTGGAACGATCCATACGCGGCGAGCGAGGCGTTACCCGCGCGCCCGCCGGCCGTTGCCTTCGGCCTGGTGCACGGTGACCAACTCGGTCACGCGAAGCCGGCGGGTTGCGACGGGGAGTCGCAGGCTGATCTCGTCGCCTACCCGCGCGTCCGTGAGCGCGCGGCCGAGCGGCGAGGCGAGCGAAATGTGTCCGGCATCGATGTCCATCATCTCGGCCACCACCAGCATGTAGGTGTCGGTCTCCTGGGTTTCCAGGTCGAGCACCGTCACCCGCGAGCCCAGCCCGACCCGGTCGGTTGGTGCCTCGGTGTTGGCGAGCTGGGTCAACTGGTTGAGCCGGTTGTGGAGCTGCCCCAGCCGGGCCTGCACGAACTGCTGGCGCTCGAGTGCCGACTTGTACTCGGAGTTCTCCCGCAAATCGCCGAGCTCGACCGCCTGGGCGATCGCCTGCGGCAGCGCGATGTTCAATTCGTGGGTGAGCTCGTCGATCTCGCGGCTCAGCTTTTCCCGCATTTCGCGAATCATGATTCTTGGGGTCCGGCGATAAAGAAGGCGATAAAGAAATCGACGCCCCGGCAAGGAAGTCCTCCCCGGGGTCGCTGGTCAGCTTCGGTCCCGGGAAACATACCCCCGGCCGGGGCGGGGCGCGATGGCGCTAAACTTCGGGGTCGCCGGACTCGTCCGGACGGACCCCACTCCCAGGAGTTTGCCGGTGCGCCAGGCCCTGATCGCTCTCGTCGTCTCGACCCTGCCGTTCGCGGCGGTGCCGGCACAAACCGGCTCCCCGGCGGGTCCCGTACCGGTGGACCGGCTCGCCGCCCGGCGCGACGCCCTGGCAAAGGAGATCGGAACCGGTGTGGCTGTGGTGCGGTCCGGCGTGGACCGGAGCATCGAGGGCAGCTATCCCCAGGACAGCGACTACCGCGAGGACAACGACTTTTTCTATCTCACCGGGGTCGAGGTACCGAACTCGTGGCTAGTGCTTGTGGCTAGTGCTGGTCGCCTAGCCGAAACCATCCTGTATCTGCCGCCGCGCGACACCGTAAGCCGTTATCGCAGCGAGCAATGGGTCGGCCCGCAGTTTACTCCCGGGCCGGAGGCGACGGCGCGGACCGGCATCCGCGACGTGCGGAGCGCGGAGCGGGTGGCTCGCGAGCTGAGCGCTCTGGTGTTCGCTCCGGAGTCGCCGGCCCGGCAGGGCTCGGTCTTCGTGAAGCCGGGGCCAGGGCAGGGCGACTCGCCCGTTCTCAAGGACACGATTTTCGCGCTGGTGCAGGCCGGGGCCGGGCTCCGAATAGCGGATCTCGCGGCCCCGCTTGCCCGACTCCGGCTGGTGAAGGACGCCGACGAGCTGGTCCGGCTCCGGAAGGCCATCGCGATCACCGAGGAGGCCCAGCGGGAGGCGATGCGGCGGATCGAGCCGGGCATGTACGAGTACCAGGTCGAGGCCGCGATGGAGTACGTCTTCCGGCGGAACGGGGCGGAGCGGCTGGGCTTTCCTTCGATCGTGGGCTCGGGGCCCAACTCCACGCTGCTCCACTACGACAAGAATCGCCGGCGCATGGAGGCGGGCGATCTCGTGGTCATGGACATCGGGGCCGAATTCGGGTATTACACTGCGGACATCACGCGGACGGTGCCGGTCTCCGGCACCTACACGGCGCGGCAACGGGCGATCTACGAGTTGGTGCTCGGCACCCAGCGGGCGGCGATCGAGGCGGTGCGTCCGGGCGTCACCGTCCAGCGGCTCGACCAGATCGCCCGGGATTACCTGCGGGCCAACTCCGCAACGCTGTGCGGCAAGGTGACCTGCGAGCGCTTCTTCGTGCACGGGATCGGCCACTGGCTGGGCATGGACGTGCACGATGTGGGCCGGATCGACACGCCGCTCGCCGCGGGGATGGTGCTGACGATCGAGCCGGGCGTATACCTGTCCGACGAGCGGCTGGGCGTTCGCATCGAAGACGACGTGCTGGTGACGGCCGATGGCCACGAGGTCCTTTCCGCCGGCGCTCCCAAGCTGCCGGATGAGATCGAAACCCTGATGCGGGAGTCCGTGACCATTCCTTGACCGTGCGGGTCCGAGCGCATAACGTCTCAACCGGTTGCCGGTTTCCTGCGGGCCTATCGAGCTACTAACCGACAGGATTTCCACCAGATGATTCTCGGTTCCCCAGCGGGCCGGCGGTTTCGGAGGCTGGCATTCGCGCTGTCCCTGACGTTCGCTACGGCGTGTCAGGGCGAATATCCACAGAGCGTACTCGAGCCCAAGGGCGAGTTCGCGCGGATCACCGACGCCGTCTTCATGCAGACGGTCTGGTGGGCGGTGCTCGTGTTCGTGCTGGTCCAGGGCGCGCTGCTGTATGCCATGTTCCGCTTCCGCGGCCGCCCGGGCGACGCCGAGCCGGAACAGATTCACGGCAACACTACGCTCGAGATCATCTGGACCATCATCCCGGCCGTGATCCTGGCCGTGATCGCGGTGCCCACGGTCAAGGCGATCTTCAAAACCGCCGAGATCCCGGGCGACAACCCGCTCACGGTGGAAGTGATCGGGCACCAGTGGTGGTGGGAGTTCCGTTATCCGGAGTACAACCTCACGACGGCCAACGAGATGCACGTCCCGATCAACCGGACGGTGCATCTCCGGATGGGCTCGGCCGACGTGCTCCACGCGTTCTGGGTGCCGCAGTTCGCGGGCAAGCGCGATGTCTTCCCGAACCGCGAAACGCGGCTCTGGTTCATCGCGGAGCAGGCGGGCGACTATCCGGGGCAGTGTACCGAGTTCTGCGGCATCCAGCACGGCAGGATGGCGTACCGGGTCGTCGCCAGCGAGCCGGCGGAGTTCGACGCCTGGGTGGCCAAGATGCGGGGCTTCGCAGCCGCGCCGCCCCTGCTCCCGGCGGGCAAGGATACGGTGAAGACCACGAGCGCGGGCGCCTCGGTCGACCCGGCGGCGCCGCAGGCGCCTGCGGTCGCCAACGGGCAGAAGCTGTTCCTCGCCAAGGGGTGCGCGGGGTGCCATTCGCTGGTGTCGCTGAACGCGCCCAAGGGTATGCTGGGCCCCAACCTGGCCAACATCGGCGCGCGGACCTGGATCGCAGCCGGCACCCTCCCCAACACGGACGAGAACCTCGCGCACTGGATCCGCGTGCCGCAGGAAGTGAAGCACGGGGTGCTGATGCCGAACCTCGGGCTGAGCGAGAACGAGGCAAAGACGATCGCGGCGTACCTCCGCACCATCCGGTAACCCCACTCAGAGAGCCATGGCAACCACCGTTCTTGACCACGAAACGCAGGCGGCGGCAGCCCACGGCGAGAAGTACGGGCTGTGGAGCTGGATCACGACGGTCGATCACAAGCGGATCGGCAAGCTCTACGGCGCGTCGGCCTTCGCCTTCTTCTTGCTCGCCGGGCTGGAGGCGCTGATCATCCGCGCCCAGCTCTTCACGCCGAACAACGATCTCGTCTCGCCGGAGTTCTACAATCAGCTGTTCACGATGCACGGCACGACGATGATCTTCCTCGGCGTCATGCCG
>JBOHSY010000129.1:0-1829 GCA_050733355.1 Gemmatimonadales bacterium
GTGAGAGGTGAGAGGTGAGCGCAAGCACTAAGAGGCTGTTTCATAACGTCCGCTGGAGGTAGTTCCAGCAGATCAGGCTACAGGCCAGTGTGGTGAACGCCTGATGGATGTCGAGGCGGCGCTCATACCGGATGGTCAGGCGGCGGTACCGACTGAGCCACGCGAGAGTGCGCTCCACCACCCAGCGATAGCGCCCGAGCCGGACGCTCGACTCCACGCCTCGGCGCGCGATGCGGTCGATGATGCGTCGCAGCCGCAGGAGCAGATGACAGCCCGGATAGTCGTACCCCTTGTCCGCGTGGAGCTTGTCCGGGCGGCGACGAGGCCGGCCCCGTGGGCGGTGAATCGGCGGCAGCGCATCGAGGACGGGCGCCAGTAAGCGACTGTCGCTGACGTTGGCGGCACTCAGATACGCGGCCAAGGGGATCCCGTGCCGGTCCACCACAAGGGTGCGCTTCGTACCCGGTTTCGCGCGATCCGTTGGATTCGGCCCGGTCGCCGCGCCCCCCTTTTTGCCGGCACCAGAGCCGAGTCCACACAGGCGCGCGACCAGTCGATCTGGTCGGCATCGCCCAGCCGGTTGAGGAGCGCGCGGTACAGCCGCTCCCAGACGCCGGCTTGCTGCCAGTCGCGCAAGCGCCGCCAGCAGGTGCTGGCGCTGCCGCAGCCCAGCTCGGTGGGCAAGTAGCTCCAGGGCAAGCCGGTGCGAAGAACAAAGAGAATGCCCGAGAGTACGGCCCGGTCGGGCACCCGGGTCCGGCCACCCCGCGGACGGGCGGGGACCGGCGGGAGCAGGGGCGCCACGACGCGCCACAGCTCGTCGGAGACGAGCACTTTCATCGGACTGCCTACCGCAACCAAGGGCAGTCACAAATTAGCGTTCAGACGGTTTTGAAACACCCTCTAAGCTCTGGAGGTCCTCCCGCGCCCGTGGATTGAGCCGCCACATGGGTTCCAAGGGGCCGCGAGGGGTCAGGAGCGCGACCGCCGCCGCGCCACTCATGATCGCGCCGAACGCGAAGAAGCTACTCACGGCAGCAAGGATGGTTGGCGGACGAGGCATGTGGAATGGTGGTGAATAGGCCGCCGCTGCCTAACGGCCCGCGCATCAGCTGCGGGCGGCTAGCCCGCCGATACGAATTCTATGGTCGACCCGTGCGACAAACGCTGGTAGTAAGAACCACGCAGCGCGAGAGCGCCCGCCAGCTGCATGCGCCTTGTTAGGCCGCTTCCCTAACGCTAACGTTATAGCGTCACAACGCTATGGTGTCTATGCCCGCCCAGAAACCCCCGCCCAAGCGCGCCACCGTGTACTTCGACCCCGGGCTCCACAAGGCGCTCCGGGTCAAGGCCGCCCAAACCGACCGCTCCCTTTCCGACTTGGTGAACGCCGCCGTGCGCCAAACGTTGGCCGACGATGCGGACGACCTCGCGGCGTTCGAGGAGCGTGCCCGCGAGCTCAACCTCGCCTTCGAAGACGTGCTCAAAGACCTTAGGCGGCGTGGCAAGCTATAGGGTTCTCATCAAACCCTCGGCGGTCAAGGAACTCGAAGCCATGCCACTCAAGGCCCGCCGGAAACTCGCCGGCAAGATCGGAGCGCTAGGTGACGAGCCCCGGCCGCACGGCGCGGAGAAGCTGTCCGGTCAGGAGCACTACCGGATCCGCCAGGGCGAGTACCGCGCCGTCTACTCGATCGACGATGGCGACCGGACCGTGCTCGTGGTCAAGGTCGCGCACCGCCGGAATGTGTACCGCGAGTGAAGCGGCCTAACGCCCTGCGCATCAGCTGCGGGCGGTAGCCTCAACGTATACGAATTCGATGGTCCAC
>JBOHSY010000130.1:0-9436 GCA_050733355.1 Gemmatimonadales bacterium
GGAGAAGGTCGTCGGGTGGTTCCAGGGGCGCATGGAGTTCGGGCCCCGGGCGCTCGGCTCGCGCAGCATCCTCGGGGATCCGCGGAGCCGCACGATGCAGGCCCAGATGAACATCAAGATCAAGTTCCGCGAGGGGTTCCGCCCCTTCGCGCCCAGCGTCCTCCGGGAGCGGGTGGCGGAGTACTTCGAGCTGGACGTCGATTCGCCGTACATGCTGCTGGTGGCGCCGGTGCAGCGTGAGCGCCAGATCCCGATGTCCACGGAGCAGCGCGCGCTCTGGGGCATCGACCAGCTTAACGTCGCGCGCTCCGACATTCCGGCCGTCACCCACATCGACTATTCGGCACGCATCCAGACGGTCGCCCGCGACGACAACCCCGAGTACTACGAGCTGCTGTGCGCGTTCGAGCGGTTGACGGGGTGTGCGGTGCTGGTCAATACCTCGTTCAACGTGCGCGGCGAGCCGATCGTCTGTTCGCCCGCGGACGCCTATCGCTGCTTCATGCGGACGCACCTCGACTACCTGGTGCTGGGGCCGTTCCTGCTCGACAAGACTCGTCAGAGCTCCTGGAAGGAGACGACCGATTGGCAACGCGAGTTCCAGCTCGACTGAGCCCGAAGGAAGGCCGGCACTTCGGCTTCACGGTGGGTGCGGCGTTTCTCGTGCTCGCCGGGCTGCTGTGGTGGCGGGAGGCGCGGAGCGTCGCGGTCGCGCTCGGTGGATTGGGGGGCCTGCTCGTCGTCGGGGCGCTGGCGATCCCCGACCGCCTCGGACCAGTCCAACGGGGATGGATGGCTCTCGCGCACGCGATCTCCAAGGTGACCACACCCGTGTTCATGGGTATCCTCTACTTCGCCGTCCTGACGCCGTTCGGCCTCGTGCGCCGGACGTTCGGCCGCAGTCCCCTGCATCGGTCGCGCAGCAGCCCGACGTTCTGGCTGGAGCGGCCGTCGCGTCGCAGCGATCTCGAGCGCCAGTTCTAAGGAGACCTCATGAGTACCTGGAGACTTACCACCGACCTGTGGGACTTCCTGCGGGTGCGCAAGAAGCTCTGGCTGTTTCCGCTCGTGCTGGTGATGCTGCTGGTCGGGATGCTGCTGGTTTTCGCCCATGGCTCCGCGCTGGCGCCGTTTATCTACACCATCTTCTAATGGGGTCGTCCGCGCCTGCCGTCGGACACGACGGCGGGCTCGTTCTGGTCACCGGCACGACCGGCTTCACCGGCGGACATCTCTGTGCGCGCCTGGCGCGTGACGGGTACCGCGTCCGCGCGCTGGTACGTGACCCGGCCGTGGCAGCGCGCACCCACCCGCCCGGCGTGCAGTTGGCGACCGGCGATCTGCGCGATCCGGCGTCGCTCGACCGCGCGGTCCAGGGCGTGCACACGGTCTACCACGTTGCCGCCCTCTTTCGTCCCGAGAACGTCTCGCGGCGGGACATGGTGGAGGTGAACGTCGAGGGAACGCGGAGCCTGCTCGAGGCGAGCGCGGGGGCCGGCGTGCGCCGCTTCGTCCATTGCAGCACGGTGGGTGTGCACGGCGATGTGGGCACCGCCCGCGCGGACGAGAACGCCCCGTTCGCGCCCGGCGACTATTACCAGGAGTCCAAGGCGGCCGGCGAGCGGGTAGCGCACGAGTTCCTGCACCGCGGTCGCCCCCCGGTCGTGATTTTCCGGCCAGGCGGCATCTACGGCCCCGGCGATCTCCGCTTCCTCAAGCTCATCCGGGCCGTGGCCCGGCGCCGGTTCGTTATGATCGGGCGCGGCGACGTTCGGTACCAGATGGTCTACATCGACGACCTGGTTGACGGGATCGTCCGTTGTGGCACCCTGGAGGTCGCGCTGGGCAACGCCTACATCCTGACCGGCCGTGAAGCGGTGACCCTCAACCAGCTCGTCGCGGCCATTGCGGAGGCGGTGGGAGCCTCACCGCCGCGGTGGCGGATACCGGTGTGGCCTGTCTACGCAGCGGCGATGGTCTGTGAGGCAGTGTGCAAGCCGTTCAGGATCAACCCGCCCCTCTACCGCCGCCGGGTGGACTTCTTTCGCAAGACCCGGTGGTTCGACATCGGGAAGGCGCAGCGAGAGCTGGGGTATGCGCCGCAAGTGGATCTCGCCACGGGGCTGCGGCAGACCGTGGCATGGTATCGCGCGGAGGGCTATCTCTAGGCCCGACTCGCGCGGCCGCGCGATCATCTCCCGGTCGCCGATCCGCGAGGCGGGCGAAGGGCGCCCGACCGCCGCAGCGTGTCGAGCATGGCTTGCGCGACCAGCCGGTTCCCGTCCGGAGTGATGTGGTGCCAATCGAGATAGACGAGGTCGGCGAGCCCGGCGAACACCCTGGTAAGGTCGTGAAAGTGAGGGTGCGCGGGAGCAGTCGACTGTACTCGCCGCGTGACCCTCTCGATCAGCGGCGCGATGTTTTCCGCCCTTCGGTACCGGTCCTCCTCGGTGGTGAGCGGCTTCGGGTCCACCAGGGCGTTGGGCTGCCAGAAGAACTCCACGCCGAAGCCATAGTCTCGGCCGAGCGCCGCCGCCAGGCGGTAGTTGGTCAGGTACAGAGCTGCGACCTGATCGGCCACGCTGTCGGCCACAAAGCCGGCCCGGGAGGTGTGCGTGACCACCGAATCGACGGGGGGTGGGGCCGGCGTTTTGACCTTGACCGCCAGCCGGTACAGGTTCGACTGCCACCGGAGCTCGCTGAGGCCGCCCCCGCGATCCTCGTCGGGCCGCTCGAGCCGCTCCGTGATCTTCCGAAGCTCCCAGTGAAGGCCCGGCTCGCCGTGCTGATACCCCATGACGACGTCGTTGACGCCGCCGTAGAAGATGGCGAGGTCGGGGACCCGCTCGGCCTGGAGCTCGCGCTCGAGCTGGATCAGATCCTGGGTAGACACCCAACCGAGCTCCCCGAAATTGCGCATGCAGACCGGGCGGCGCAGAACGGTGGCGAGCTCTTCGCGAAGGTAGGCCGGAATAGTTCCCCAATCGGGTGAGCCGAGACCCCAGGCGGTGGAGCCGCCGAAGAAGAACACGGTGTAGGCGCCCGCGTCACAGATCGACCCGGGAGTCAGTCGGACGCCCTGCTCGTCAACCCGGATCAACCGGCTTTCATAGGGTGCCATGCGCCACAGCACGTAGGGTCGGTAACGATTCCTGGGCCTGGCTCCGAACTCGCTCCAGTACTGCCGGGCCCAGTCGCGGTTCCGGTAGTAGGACGACGCCGAGGCCCGGTCGCTGGCAGGCTCCTCGGCGGCGGGAGGCTCCTTCGTGACCTGCAGGATCGCGGCGGCGGCCAGCTCGAGGGCGGCCAACAACACCAGCGTATTGAGCAGCATCAGCGCGGTGGCGCTGTACAGGCGAGGAAGCCGCCGACCCGCGACCGCGAGCCCGACGACGACCAGCCCCGCGAGCAGGAGCAGGAGGCGGGTGGTTCCCATTCTGGCCGAGGACCCAAGCCCCACATGATGACCCAGAACGGCTACGGTCGCCATCAGACCGCCCACGACAGCGGTGCCGATGCGAAGAGCTCGGAATGTGCGTTGGGCCGACGATGGCTGAGTCATACCGGATCCGGTGTGAAATCCTGGTCGAGCGGCGCAAGTCCCGCGCCTAGCTTACCCCGGCCCTGGAGGCCGATCAAGCACCGCCTTCGGGTTGCGGGACCCGCATGCTGATCGGCGCGGCCGGGCCGCTGGCCCAAACACGCACCCGGGTGCTCGCGGCGGAGCACTTGACGAATCCCGGGATCAGCTGGGTTGGTTCCGGCCGTGCGGTCGCCGCGATCGTTCCGTGGAAGATCCCGGGGTTCGATCGTCTGGCCCGCGGTGCACAGGATGAGCCGACCGGATCGTGGCTCGCGCTCTCCGGACGTCCCCTCCCGGAGCGCGCCCCGCCTGCCGATGGTGGGGTCGCGGGTTGGATTCTCCAGCGGCTGCTTGCCCATGGGCCGTCCGCGCTGGCGGAGCTGGACGGCGCTTTCGCGATCGCCTGGTTTGACGGCCGGAGCGGACTCGTCCACCTGGTACGGGATCGGTTCGGGATCGAGCCGTTCTACTACGCACCGGTTGGCGCTTCCGTCCTGTTCGGATCGCGGGTCAGTGACCTCCGCGGAACCGGCCTGCTGCCGGACCGGGTGTCGGGCCAGGGTCTCGCCGAGTTCCTGGTGTTCGGCTACGTACCGGGGCACACCACCCTCGACGAGGGCGTGCTCCGGGTTCGGCCAGGCTTCCGACTCGAGATCGACCCGGGCGGCGTCTGGCGGAGCGAACGCTGGTACCGCCTGTCGTTCGCGGGCCCGCAGGTCACCGACGAGCGCGAGGTGGCCACTCGATTTCGCACCCTCCTGGAAAGGGCTACCGAGCGGCGGCTCGACGGCGGGGGCGCTCCCGGGGTTCTCTTGTCCGGTGGAATGGACTCGAGCGCGGTCTTCTCGCTGGCGCGCCGTCACCACGCCGGAACCATCCGGACCTATGCCTTCCGCTGCCCCGGCCGGACCTTCGACGAATCGTACTACGCCCGGGAGCTGGCCGCCTTCCTCCAGGCGGAGCACGCCGAACTCGAGTACGGCGAAGTCCAGGCGCTCGAGCAGCGCGCGCTGGTCGAGGAGATGGAAGTCCCCTTCTGCAATATCGGCATCAACGTCGGTACCTGGCTCCTGGGCCGGGCTGCCGGGGGCCAGGCCACATACCTCCTCTCGGGTGACGGAGGCGATGAGCTCTGGGGAAGCCACCCGGTGTATGCGGCCCAGCGGCTCATGCGATATTACGACGCGCTGCCCATCCCACGGCTGCTCCACCGCGGGCTCCACGCGATGCTCAACCTGGTCAGCGACAGCGACCGCAAGCGCGATCTGAGGGTGACGCTGAAGCGGATCCTCCCCCGGGACGGACTTCCCAAGGCGCTGGGGCCGTTCCGCTGGCTCGCGCAGTACACCATCGCGGAGCTCCGCACGGTCCTCACACCCGAAGCGGCGGTCCGGGTGCGCGATGTCGATCCGTTCCGATCTGTGCTCGACGCCTATGAAGGGTACGATGGTCCGGATGACGGCCTTTCGCCGCACCTCTACAACGACTACCTGACAGCCTCGGGCTACTACTTCAGCCGGCTGAGCCTGGTGCGTCGGTTCGGGCTCGAGCCTCGTCTGCCCTTCTATGACCGGGACCTCGTGGAGTTCGGCGCGCACATCCCGGCACGGCTCAAGGTCGAGGGGGTCGAACGGACCAAGCGCCTGTTCCGGGTCGCCATGAAGGGGATCGTCCCCGACCTCATTCTCGACCGCAAGGACAAGCTGGGCCACTCGATCCCGGTGAAGAACTGGCTTCGGGAGGACGGCGTATTGGCCCGGGACGTCGCGCGCACGCTCAGCAACGAGGCGATTGAACGGAGGGGGCTCTTCCGGCCCGACGCCGTGCGCCGCCTCTGGGACGAGCACCATCGCCGCCGCCACAACCACTCCCACCGCCTGTGGGGGCTGTACACCCTCGAGCTCTGGCTCCGCGCGCGCGAGGCGAGGAGTCCCGCACCGGCTGCGAGCGCCACCGCGTGATGCCCGACGGGCCTCCCGGTGACCGCGCCGGCCCGGTGGCCGCGGAAGCACCGATCCGGGTGCTGATTGCATGCGACAGCATGGGGTACGGTGAGGAGACGCTACACGGGCTCGGGCGACTGATGATCGAATGGGCGACCGGGTTCGACCCCACCAGGGTCCAGGCCGCTGCCGTAAGCCTGCGACGCCCGCGGAGGATCGGAGACGCCCTCCTTCGGGAGGGCGTACCGATCAGGTTCCTGAGCGACGGCCGCTTCAATCCGATCAGTGCCTGGAAGCTTCTCCGCCTCATTCGGGCGACCCGCAGCCAGGTACTTCATCTGAACGGCTTCGGGGCCGGGATCTTCGGACGGCTAGCCGGTTACCTGACCGGGACGCCCGCGATCATCCACGTTCACGACTCCAGGGACGCCGCCGAGACGACGTATCCGCTGCCGGTGCGGCTGCTGGACCGGCTGCTCGCATCCTGGACCGCCCGGGCCGTGGCCGTTTCAGGCTCCGTGAAGAGATTCTGCGTGGAGCAAATGGGGTTTCGGGCGGATCAGGTCGAAATCGTGCACAACCCGGCGCCGCGCTTCGGCTTCGACGCCGTCCCGGACGAGCGCGTCGCCGCGCTGCGTGCTGAGTATGGGCTGGATGCCTCGGACCCCGTGATCGGGACGGTGGGACGCCTCTTCCGCCTCAAAGGCGTCCACGTGCTCCTCGAGGCGTTCGTCGAGGTGCGACGGAAGCTGCCGAGAGCCAGGCTGCTGATCGTGGGCGACGGACCCGAGCGCGCACGTCTGGAGGCTCAGGCCGGCGAGCTCGGGATCGCGGAGAGCGTCGTATTCACGGGATTTCAGCGGGAGGTGGTCGCGCACCTGCGGCTATTCACGGTGTCGGCGATACCCTCCGTATGGCAGGAGCCCTTTCCGCTTGCGGCGCTGGAGTCGCTGGCTGCTGGCGTGCCGGTCGTCGGCTCGGCGACCGGGGGGATGCCGGATATCGTCACCGATGGCCAGAGCGGGATCCTCGTACCGCCGGGAGAGCCTGCTGCGCTCGCGCATGCCCTGGCGCGGACGCTGGAGGATCCTGCGCTCCGGGAACGATTGGCGGCGGGTGCGCGCGTCCACAGCCAGCGCTTTTCCCTCGAGCGGCACCTCGCCCGTCTCGAATCACTCTACCGGGCGGTTGCGGCGGAGTCCGCCACTCAAACGCGCGCGCGGTCAGCCGATAGCGAGAAGCACCACGTCGATTAAGCGGTCCGGGCTCCGTGTCTGGGTGCTCAAGCAGCGAGCCGCGATTCGTGTCTGCGGCGGAATATCCACCGGGATGGCTAGCAGGCCCTGACCGCGCAACCCCGTAGTGTCCCCCCCGTTCCGAATGAGCCAATCCTCGACGGCGATCTGCTCCTGCCCTGCCTCCCCGATACCTATATCTATCGTCCAGCGACCTCGGGGAAGAGCGCCGGAGCGATCGCCCGCCATGATCACGATTGCGTGAGTGTACGTGGGGAGGCCACCCGTAAACTCGACCCAGGGACCCCGGACTTCGGCGACGTCGCCCGGATCGACTTCTGTGCCGCCGCTGTCAGCGGAGTTCGCGCCCACAGTCGTGAGGCTGGCAAGGCCGCCGGGCCACATAAAATGCGGGGGCATGCCATACAGCCGTTCGATGCGCGCCTGCCCCAGCGGGCCGGAAGACTGGCACCGCGTCACCAACCGCGACCCTGCGGGAACTGCGAGCGGGACGTAGAACGGCAGGTGAGGGTTGTTCGTGGAGGCGCCGCTGAGCAGCATGTCGGCAATGACCGGCTCTTCTCGTCCAGCTGGCCCGATGCCGAGGTCCACCAGGAAGTCCTTTTCGGAGTCGCACTCCACCATCACGAATAAACCTGCGTAGTTCCGGGGAGTGCTCGGGACGATCTCGTTCCAGCCGCCCTTGGTGTTGGAAAGCAGGCCGCTCCTGCAGTTGGTGCCGGTCGTGAGGTGATCCAGCAGGTTCCCCCCCGGCAACCCTTGAGTGACGTCGACTGGGGAGGCATCGGGCGTTGACCGGGTTAACGATGGGGTGGTGTCGCTGGAACACCCCAACAACGATCCACCGACAACGAGACCAGTCGCGCCCCGGCCAGCTGTCGCCAGGAAATCACGACGCGGTATGGATCGCTGTAGCTGCACGCGGGGACGAGACGGCTTTCGAGAGTCCGACATCACGTCCTCGCACCCAAGGGACAGCCGGCACCCCACCGCCGCCCGGACATCCAATCAGCGCGCGGGGTTACGGACTCAAGAATACCGGGATAGCAGCTCGCCGGAACGGCGATGACCTTCCTTCTGAATATGCCTCCCGGGCTCCGGGCGCAAGGGGGCCGCGGCGGCGATCGAGATAGCCGCGCTCGGCGCTCCCAGCGGCTCAATGGCTCAGGTACGCGGACCCGCCCTGAGCTCTCCGCCGCAGCTTCCCCACGATCAGCCGAGCCAGGGTCGTTCGTTGCTCCCCCGGAAGCACGGCGAGGAAGTCGCTGCCGACACGGCTGATGCGGTAGGGATCGTCGCCACGCCGGTTGGTGAGTCGCCCCCCCACCTTTGCCCACAGGTTGGTCCGGTAGCCCACCTCCCGCGAGAGGCGCGCGGCGAGCTCCGAGCCCAGACCCCACGGATAGCAGAGGTGCCGAACCGGCCGCCCGAGCCGCTCCTCGATCCTCTCCTTTGAGACCCTCAGCTCTCTGAGGAGCGCCCGGTGCCGTTCCTCCGGCGTCTCGTAGTGCTCCCGGCTCCCGTGCTGCGCCCGCCAGGTCCCGACAAAGCGGGGCAGCTCGCTGCGCCAGCCGTCCTCACGAAAGAACGCCTCCCCGCCCTGGCTCTCGACCAACCCGATACAGGCCTCGCGAAGCCGCGGGTCGTCCAGAAACCGCCGCTCGGCGGCACAGCGCGGGGACGAGGCGTAGATCGGCGTTCCGAGCGGGGGCGGGGTGACTCCGCCGACGTTGCTGTCCTCGAACAGATGCGCGAAGGAGAACTCGAAGGGGTGGTATCGGCGGAGCGCCTCCGGCGTGACGAAGCCCGTGAGCCGCGGTCCGGTGAATACCAGCGCGTGGTGCAGCGTGTGGGACTCGAACTCGATCAGGCCCGCGGCAGCCATGGTCTCGATCTCTCGCCACGTGGCGAGCGGCTCGGGGCCCCGATCCTCGTCCCCGACATCCTCGGCGCGAGCCCGCCCGACCAACACATCTTCCAACGTCGGGCGTGGCTCTCCACCCTCGCGGATCTTGCCCGGGATCAGGAACACCGTCGCCCGGAAGCCGTGCTTCCGAAGCAGCGGGAACGCGCTGGTCCACACGCTGGCCATCCCATCGTCGAAGGTCAGCACGATCGAGCGATCGGGCAGCGCGGGCGAGTGGCCGCGCACGAATGCTTCCAGCTCACTCACGGTGAGCGTGTGGTACCGGTTGGCGGCGAGGAATCGGAGGAGCCGGCCGAACGCTTCCGGCTCGACACCGTGCAGGATGAAGACCGGCAACTCCCGACCCCGGAGCTCGCGCCCGTAGACGAAGCCCGGGTAGCGCAGGGTCGCGAGGTCGGCGACCATCTCCAGAGCGTCTCGCATTGCGGCCACCCGGAACATCACGGTGCTCCCGTCTTCACCCGGCCGCGGACGAGCCCCCGCCACCAGTCCAGCACGTAGCCCCGGACCAGTCGGACTTCCTCTGAGCGAAGCAGCCCCGTGACACGGTACAGCACGTACGTCGCCGCGGTGAAGAGCAGGCCGGCGAGCATGAGCCGGCCCAGGCGGCCAAGGCCGTCGGCCTGGGCAACCGGCAGGATCAGCACGCCCGGGATTGCCGCCACCACGAGGGCGAGGAGAACCGGACGGAGCGGGAAGGTTTCGCCCCAGGTGATCCGGAGCGTCC
>JBOHSY010000131.1:0-2949 GCA_050733355.1 Gemmatimonadales bacterium
ATGCGACGCTCGCCGGGGACCTGCCGGCGGGGCCGGCGAGCTACGCCTCGCTGCTCGCGCTCCACCAGGCATCACGTCCACTCGTCACCGTCACCGTCACCGGCGCCGCGCTCGAGCGGGTGCTCGAAGCGGCGCTGCAGGACGACGGCCCGGCGGTGCACGTGTCCGGCGTCACCCTCCGGTACGATCCGCGGCGGCCTGCCGGCCGCCGCCTGCGCCGCGTGCGCCTCGCCGACGGCGAAGGGCTCGACGACCGCCGGCGTTATACCGTGGCCATCGCGGAGCCCCTGCTTCGGCAGAATCGCTTCGCCGCCCTCGTCGGCGCGCCGGTGGAACCGAGCACGGTGACCGACGTGGATGCCCTCGCGCTGTACCTCCGCCGCCTGCCGCAGCCGGTCGCCCCGCCGGAGCGGGGGCGCCTGGAGGCGAGCCGGTGACCGGTCCCATCCGCGTGTACGTGAACGAGCAGCCGGTGGACATCGCGCCGGGCGCGTCCGCGGAGGCCGCCGTCCGCGCGTTGGATCCGGCACTCGCCGACGCCGTGTCCGCCGGCGCGGCGCGGCTCACCGACGGCAGGGGGATCGACGTGGCGCCGGAGGCGCCGCTCGTGCCGGGTTCCATTCTTCGCGCCGCCCGCCGCGCGCGTCGTGCGTCCGCCGATGCTGACGCGTGAGCTGATCGCCCGGCTCCCCAAGGCGGAGCTGCACGTTCACCTCGACGGGTCGCTGCGGCCGGCAACGCTCGTGGAGTTGGCGCGCGATGCCGGCGTCCGGCTGCCGACCATGGATCCCCCGGCGCTCGGGCGCTACATGGTACCGACCGAGGCGCGGAATCTCGAGGACTATCTCGGCCGGTTCGAGCTCACGATCGCCGTGCTCCAGACGCCGGAGGCCATCGAGCGGGTCGCCTACGAAATGGTCGAGGACGGCGCGCGCGACAACCTGCGCTATCTCGAGGTGCGCTGGTGTCCGCTGCTCGGCACCAAGCGTGGGCTCTCGCTGGACGAGTCCACTGCTGCCGAGCTGGGGGGGCTCGCCCGAGGGGAGCGGGACTTCGGCGTCGTGACGCGGGCCATTCACTGCTCGCTGCGACACTACGACCCCGCGGTGTCGGAGGAGATCGCACGGAACGCGGTGGCCTGGCGCGCGCGGGGCGTGGTCGGGTTCGACCTGGCCGGCGGCGAGCACGGACGCCCGCCGGGGCCGCACGCTCGCGCCTTCGCCATCGCGGCGGAGGGCGGACTCGGCCTGACGGTGCACGCGGGCGAGGCCGCCGGGGCGGAGTCGGTGCGCGACGCCGTCCATCTCTGCCGCGCCGACCGCATCGGCCACGGGACCCGGCTGTACGAGGACCCGGCGCTCCAGGCGTACGTTCGCGACCGCGGCATTCCGATCGAGATCAACCTGACGAGCAACCTGCTCACCCGCGCGGTTCCCCAGATCGAGCGGCATCCGGTCCGTGCGTACGCCGACGCGGGGCTGGTCGTCACCCTCTGCACCGACGGCTGGCTCATGTCGGGCGTGAGCCTCGGCGACGAGTACTGGACCGCGCACACCGCGCTCGGCTTCACCCGAGAGGAGATCGACCGCATGATCCTGGACGGGTTCACCGCCGGCTTCCTGCCCTGGCCGGAGCGCCGGGCGCTGGTCGAGCGGGTGCGCGACGAGCTGGCGGGGCTCCGGTGAGCCGCTACGTCGGGTTGCTCGGTATCGCCCTCATCATCGGGGCCGGCGTGCTGCTGTCACGCGATCGCCGCGCCATCCGGTGGCAGGTGATCGCCTGGGGCCTCGGGCTCCAGGTCGCCTTTGCCCTCTTCGTGCTCCGGGTTCCTGCCGGGCGGGAGCTCTTCCGGGCGCTCGGCGCGGCGGTCACCGCGCTGCTCCACTTCTCCTACGCCGGCTCCGAGTTCGTGTTCGGCGAGATCGGCAAGCCGACCTCGAGCCTCGGCGTCGTGTTCGCGTTCCAGGTGCTGCCGGCGATCATCTTCGTTTCGGCGTTGTTCGCGATCCTGTACCACATCGGTGTGATGGGCGCGATCGTGCGCGCGTTCGCGCTGGTGATGAGCCGGCTCATGGGGGCGAGCGGCGCCGAAAGCCTGAATGTCGCTGCGTCGATCTTCATGGGGCAGACCGAGGCACCGCTCACCATCCGCCCCTTTCTGCCGCGGCTCACCCGCTCCGAACTGATGACGGTGATGACGTCGGGGATGGCTCACATCTCCGGCGCGATCATGGCGGCGTACATCGCCTTCGGCGTGGAGGCGCGGCACCTGCTCACGGCGGTGATCATGACGGCGCCGGGCACGATCATGATGGCCAAGCTGCTCGAGCCCGAGACCGACATGCCGGAGACCTACGGCAGGGTCAAGCTCGACATCCCGAAGACGGACGTCAACGTCGTCGCAGCCGCCGCGCGCGGCACCGGCGAAGGGCTGCATCTCATGCTCAACGTGATCGCCATGCTGATCGCGTTCATCGCGCTGGTGGCACTCGCCAACGGGATCTTCGGGTGGATCCACGGGCGGCTGGGGTGGTTTCCCGGGGACCTCCAGACGGTGCTGGGGTGGATCGGCCAGCCGGTCGCCTGGGTACTCGGCGTGCCGTGGCGTGACAGCGCGGCGATCGGGAGCCTGATCGGCACGCGGACGGTGCTCAACGAGTTCATCGCGTTCGCGCAGCTCGGGCCCATGAAGGACTCGCTCGATCCGCGCTCGTTCACGATCGCCTCGTACGCGCTCGCCGGCTTCGCCAACATCAGCTCGGTGGGCATCCAGATCGGCGGCATCGGCGCGCTCGCCCCCGAGCGGAAGCCCGACCTCGCGCGGCTCGGCTTCCGCGCCATGCTCGCGGGCACGCTCGCCAACTACATCTCCGCGGCGATCGCCGGGCTGCTGCTGTGACGGACGCTGCCGGGCGCGCGGCCGCCGTGGAGCGCGCCGCGGCCGCGGTG
>JBOHSY010000132.1:0-1062 GCA_050733355.1 Gemmatimonadales bacterium
CTTCCGATCGGGATCGCCCACCCGACACGGCAGGGCGACGGCGCCGTAGTGGGCGAGCACGTCGCGGTAGAGCGGGTTCAGGGCGGGGTCGTAGAGGTCCGGGGTGAGCACGCCCTCGCGCAAGTTGTCGAGGACGACGACCCGGACGGCGCCGCCGAATCGCCGGAAGCTCTCCTCGTGGAGTTCGGCCCAGCGCCGGGTGCTGGACTCCCAGGTCAGGAGCCGGCTGCTCTTGCGACTGTAGCCGAGGGTGAAGACGAAGAGCCGCGTGCGCCGGTACTTCCCCGTGAGCGGGTGGCGCACCATCGGCCCGTCGCCGTAGTCGACCTGCCCCTCCTCTCCCGGGGCGGTCACGATCACCGGGTGGGCCTCGGGGGTCCGCTGGCCGCGGAGCTTGACGACAAAGCGGCGCACGCTGGCGTACCGCCCGGGGAAGCCGTGGTCGTCGACGAGGTCCTGCCAGATCGCCATGGCGTTGCGCCCGCGGGCCAAGGCCGGCTCGATCAACTCCCGGTAGGGCTCGCAGGCGCTGGCGGTGGGGGCCCGACTGGCGGGTGGGGGCCCCGGCGGCACGGGCTCCGACCCCGCCGGGAGGCCGCCGGGGTCGGTGGACACCTCACTGGCCGGTTTTGGCGCCGGGGGGTGGCGCTGGCGGGGGAAGCGCACGGCGATCCCGGCCGCCTTGAGGTACGCACTGGCCGTCTCGCGGCGGACGCCCGTCGCCGCTTCGATGCGGCGGAGCGGCCAGCCGAGCCGGCCCAACGCCAGAACTTGCTGCTGCTTGTCGTCGCCCAAGATGTTGGTCATATCGGCGGGGAGACCACAGCCTCCCCGCCGCCGTCAACGTCTTGGGGCGCGACTACCTCACTGGCCGGTTTTCAGGTGTCCACGACTGGCCGGTTTTGGGTGTCCACCGAGGTTGAAGGAACCGTGCTAGGGAACTCGCAACGTAGTCTGAGCGTGATTCGATCGAGATCCATCGACGCTTCAGCGACTCAGCCGCGAAGCCTGTAGTGTTGCTTCCTGCGAAGGGGTCCATGACAAGAGTGCGGGGTACTGTCA
>JBOHSY010000133.1:0-10788 GCA_050733355.1 Gemmatimonadales bacterium
AGCGGGTGCCGACGCATCGGTTGTAGACCTGGCCGTTGAGCCCGTCGGCGGTGTGGTACGCGGCGTACACCGGGCAGACCGGTTCGCAGGGCGCGTTGCCGCAGTGCTGGCAGAGCATGGGGACAAACCGCGCCTCGAGCGGGGCACCGCCCGCGGTGCCACCGCCATGCCCGCCGCCGTGCGCCTCCGCATCGTCGCCGCCTTCCCAGTAGCGCTCGATCCGCAGCCAGGTCATCTCGCGTCCACGGAGAACGTCCTGCTCGCCGACAATCGGGATGTTGTTCTCCGCGTAACAGGCGGTGACGCAGGCGGAGCAGCCGGTGCACCGCGCCAGGTCGATCGCCATACCCCACTGCGGCTGGTCACCGGCGTAGTTGCCCAGCTCCGTGCGGCGGTGCACCGCCTCAGCCCAGCCTTCGATGGCCTCGAGCTCGCGCTCGGTGTTCACCTCATGCGGGTGGCGGCCATCGAGCTCGTATGCCTCGCGCACGGTGAGGCCCCTGGCCGCCGCGGCGAGCGGCATCGCCTCGGCGATGCCGCGGCCGAGCTGCCGCGGATTGCCTTCGGTGGTGGCGAGCTCGCGGTAGCCGTGCGTCGTGGCGAGCGAGACCTTCACGCCGACGTAGGGCAGGAACGCGCGGGTGCCCGCGCCGGGCAGGAGGTCGAGGGCGTTGGCGCCGCGGCCCTTGGCAAATTCGCCGTAGGCGGTGTGCCCGAAGCCGAGCGGCACCGACAGCACGTCGCGGTGGATGCCGGGATACACCAGGACGGGCGCCTCGATGGTGCCGTGCGGCGAGGTGAGCCGCACGATCTCCCCGTTCCGCACGTCGAGCCGGCGCGCGGTCTCGGGGTGCACTTCCACCCAGTGATGCCAGGTGAGCTTCGTGACCGGATCCGGATTCTCCAGCAGCCATGGCTTGTTGGTGCCGCTCCCGTCGTACAGCAGCGGGCTCACGTGCGGGACGAACCAGAATTCACCGTCGCCCTGCGGTGCGGGACGCTCGATCCGGAGCGGAAGCTGGACGGCCAGCGATACGGCCGGCGGCGCGGCGCGCGGCTGGTACACGCCGCCGCGCCCGAGCGCCTGACGCCAGAAGTCGTCGGGGCCGACGCCGCCCCCCTGTTCCCCGGCGAACGCCTGCCACCGCGCCTTGAGATGGGCCTCGAACGACGGCGCGTCGAACTTCGCCAGCGCGCCGCCCGCCTTCTTCGCCACCTGGAGCAGCACGTCGCCGGTGTGCATCGTACCGAACACGGGTTCCATCACCGGCTGCATCAGCCCGTACACTCCCGTCCGCGGGCGCGCGTCGTCCCAGCGCTCGAGCGCGTGGTGATTCGGAAGCAGCAGATCGCACTGCGCGGCAGTCTCGTCGAAGTAGAGCGAGGTGGAGACCTTGAAGGCGGCCTTGGCAAACTTGGCGGCGAAGCCCGACGCCGCGGGCAGCGTGTACAGCGGGTTGGCGCCGTGCACGATGGCCACCGCCACCTGCCCGGCTCCCATCGCGCGGCCCAGCTCCTCCAGCGCTCCCACCCCGTCGCCGCCGTCCAGGTCGGCCCCGAACAGGACCGTTTCGCCGATGTTTCCGGCGACGTGATTGAGGAGATTGACCGCGATCGCCAGGTCGACCGCGTTGGCGCCCTGCGACGACACGCCGCCTCCCACTGCCAGGCTTGGCCGGGCTGCCGACACTTCCTTCGCGATCCGGCGGATGGCCTCGGCCGGCATGCCGGACTCCCGGGCGGCGGCTTCCGGCGTGAACGCCGCCAGCGCATTGCCCAGCCCCGCGGCGCTCCGGCCGTGCTCCGCGACGAGGAGGTGCGCGATGGCGAGCGCGATGGAGACCTCGGACCCCGGCGTGACCAGGTGGGCCTCGTCGGCGTTGAGGCCCGTGAGCGACAGGCGCGGGCCGAAGAAGACGTGCTTGGCGGACCGGCCGTCGTTGAAGCCGTGCGACTGCGCGAAGCCGCGGGACGCTTCGAGCGGCGCGAGCCAGGTGCCAAGGAAGTCGGCGTCGAACGAGAGGATGTACGCGGCGCGTCCGAAGTCGTGCGCCGGCAGCTCGTCGCGGCCGAACAGCGTCTGGTTGGCGGCGCGGAGCGGCTCGTGGTCGAGCGCCTGGTAGCGGACCACCCGCCCGCCCAGCGCCGCGGTCCACTCGCCGAGCAGATCGGAGAATGTCCCGCGCCCGGCGCCCGAGATCACCGCGACACGCCCGCCGGCCTGGCCGAGCTTGGCGCTCAGCCGGCCGATCGCATCGTCCCAGGTGATCGCCTCGAAGGCACCCGCCGCGTTTCGCGCCATCGGCGCCCTGACCCGGTCGGGGTTGTACAGGCCCTGGAGCGATGCCTGGCCGCGGGAGCACAGCTTGCCCCGGTTGACCGGGTGCTCCGGGTTACCCTCGAGCTTGACCGCCCGTCCCTCGCGGGTCCGCACGTGCACGCCGCACCCGGCCGAGCACTCGGTGCAGGTGCTCGCGTACCAGGTAGCGACGCCGGGCACCTGATCTTCCGACTGCACCAGGTACGGCACCAGCTTTTCGACGCGCTCGGTGGAACAGCCACTGAGCGCGGCGGTGCCGGCTGCTGAGGCACCGAGCACGGTGAGGAAACGCCGTCGATCGGGTGACGTCGGCTTCGATTCGCCAGACATGAGCTATCCGCTATCCGCTATCCGCTATCCGCTATCTGCTGTCCGCCGTTCCGCCGCCGCTCGGTGCCCGCGCGACACGCCGAGCGGCCACGGAGCAAGCGGATAGCAGACAGCGGATAGCGGATAGCGGATAGCGGATAGCCATCAGTAGTGGCAGGCCGTGCAGTCCCGGGACACGTTGCGCTCGAGGTGGCAACTGATGCAGAACCCCATGTTGTTGACGTTGTTCACCTTGAAGACCTGCGGCATGCGGGCGACATCGCCGTGGCAGGTCTGGCAGGCGTTCGGGCCGAGGGCTTTGATGTGACGGCTGTGCGGGAAATGGGCGTGCCGCGCGAGATAGTGCACGCGCACCCACTCGATCGGCTTCTTCTGCGTCCAGGCGTCGCGGACTTTCTTGATCTCGACCCGGCTGGCGCTGTCGCTGCCCGCAAGGACCGTGTGGCAGCCCATGCACGTCTGCATGGACGGGATGCCCGGCTCCGGTGAGACCGCCGCCGTGTAGTGGCAGTACTGGCACTGGATCTTGTACTGCCCGGCGTGAATGTCGTGGCGGAAGAAGACCGGTTGGCGCGGCCCGGGCAGATCGGCGGTGTCGCCGGCCGCGAGGATCGGGGCCTTCAACGAATCGGCCACGCTCGCGGGCGCCTGCGCGTCGGATGCAGGGGAGACGAGCGCCAGGGCGACGATGCCCGCCGCGGCCACGCCTGCCCCGATGAGTGCCAGCGTCCGCATTGACCTTACCATCGCAACGTAGGGGCCCGACCGCCGAGCTGGCGATCGGAACGGCAGGAACCCATGCCGGCGTGACGGAGTCACCTGCGCCGTCGGGCGGGAAGTATAGCGTTTCCCCGTCCGATCCCACAACCACGGCGCGACCCGTTACGACGCGGCGCTCCGCCGCGTCGGTGCGCGCATCCCGACCCACTCGGCTTTGCGTCGGGCGAGGCTGAGGAACGCGTCGATGTGCCGCCGGTCGGGCAGCGACACCCAGCACCACTTGAGCGGGCCGGTACGTTGCGCGTCCCGCAACGCGTGCCGGATCGGCTCGGCGAGCCGTGGAATCGCGAGCACCTTGCTCTCTTCGTCGTCGATCAGGGTGAACGTCGCGCTGGCGATGGGTGGGATCGGATGCACCCAGCACACCTTGCGGGGTCCCACCGCGTATTCCCAGGCCCATCCCCAGGGATGGCCCATGAACCGCACCTGCTCGCCGACCCCGGGAAGGTCGCGCAGCGCGGCTCGCACGCGCCGGAACCGCTCCGCCTGCTGCTTCGGCAGATCGGCGTAGGGCGCGGATGCGTCCGGCATCTCGTCCGCGAGCCGATACGGGTTCGCCGCCCAGTAGGCGGAAGACCGGGCCACCCGGCGGTTACCCGGCCTCGCCGCCGAGCGATCCCGCCGCCGCCCGCTCGCGCTCGAGGTAGCGGACCACCTCGATTCCGATGGCCCGGACAAGGGAGGCTTCCCGGCCATCCAGATCGGCGCGGAACATCACTTCGCGCAGCGACCGCATGACATGCTCGGGCTGGCGGGTCTTGAAGAAGTCGATGGCGGCCAGCGCCCGCTCCCAGTCGGTGAAGAGCTGCTCGAGCTGGTCCTGGGTGGCCGGACCGGCAACCCGGCGCGGGGGCTTGATCGGCACGGCGTCGCCGCCCCGCGCGACCCAGCTCTCGTACGCCATGATGCCCACGGCCTGGGCCAGGTTGAGCGAGGGATGTCGCGGGTCGGTGGAGATGGTGACCAGCGCGTGGCAGGCGTCGAGCTCCTCGTTGGTGAGGCCGCTGTCTTCCCGGCCCGCCACGATGGCCACCGGTCCTTCGACCGAGCGCGCGGCAAGTTCGCTGGCAGCCTCGCGCGGGCGGAGCACCGTCCGCTTGGCGGCGCGCTCGCGCCCGGTGAGCACCACGCTGAAAACGCAGTCGGCGAGCGCCGCGGGCAACGTCTCCACGATCTCGATGCGGTCGACCACGTCCGCCGTGTTGTGCGCGATCCCCTCGATCCGGTAGCGGTCGAGAGTCATCTCGGGCTTCACCAGCCGAATCCCGCCGAGTCCGAAATTCTTGGCGAGCCGGACGGTGCTGGCGACGTTGACGAGGTCCTGGGGGGCAACCAGGATGAGCAGCACGTTCATGAAGGCGGCAAGCGCGGCGGCATAGACCGGAAAGTGGGCACAGCCTCCACGGCGCGGCAAGGCCCGTCAGCCGCGAATCTCGACGCCCGCGGCGCGCTCGACCATCCGGACGGCCTCGAGGTGGTCGGCCTGCTCGCCCAGCACCGCCCGCGCCTCGCGAAACAGCTCGCCGGTCCGCCGGAGCAGCGCCCCGTCCACGCCGGTCTCGTCCAGCAGGCTGAGCGCGATGCCGACGTCCTTCTCCAGCAGCGCGAGACGAAAGGTCGGTGGGAAGGCGCCCGTGAGCACCCGCTCCGGCGCCAGCGACTCGCTCACGAACGAGCGTCCGCTGGAGGCGTTGAGGACCTCGAGCGCGCGCCGCGCCGGGACGCCCGACTTCACGAGCGCGGCGAATCCCTCGGCGAAGGCCCGGATGTTGACCGCGAGCAGCGCGTTGTTCACCGCCTTCATCGCGTGCCCCGTGCCGACCGGTCCGAGATGCTCGACCCGCCGGCCGAACGCCCGGAGCACGGGCTCCGCGCGCGCGAAGGTCGCGTCGTCCGCGCCGACCATCACGGTGAGCGTGCCCGCCTCGGCGCCGTTGGTGCCACCGCTCACCGGGCAGTCCGCGAACGCAACGCCGCGCGCGGCCAGCCTCGCGGCGATCCGGCGCGAGGTCGCGGGATCGCCTGACGTGCAATCGAGCAGGAGCGCGCCGGCCGACAACCCGACCTCGAGCCCGGTGGCTCCGCCGAGGAGCGCCTCGACCTCGGCCGAGGTGGGGAGACAGCTGAGCACGACCTCGGCCCCGGCCGCGGCATCGGCCGGCGTCGTCGCCGCCCGGCAGCGGTGCTCGGCGGCGAATGCCTGGCCGCGCGCGTGGGTGCGGTTCCAGACGACGAGGTCGTGGCGCCGCGCGAGGTGCACGGCCATCGGCCAGCCGATGGCGCCGAGGCCGAGGAAGGCCACCTTCACGTAGCGTCCCCGCCCGCCCCTTCCGCGCTGCCCACCTTGCGCTGGCCCAGCTCGCGGTCGAGCATGAGCAGGCCGGGGCGATCCTCGCCAACCATCTTGAGCTGCTCGACGACGAGCGCGCCCTGCCTCTCCTCTTCCACCTGCTCCTTGACGAACCAGTCGAGGAATACCGAGCTGGCGAAATCCTTCTCCTGGACCGCCTGCGCGTAGATGCTGTGGATGGATGCGGTCACGGCCATCTCGTGCTTGAGCGCCTGCTCGAACGCCTCGAGGGGCGCGGCGAAGTCGACCGGCGGCTGGGCGATCGGGCGGAGCTTGACCCGCACGTTCCGATCCAGCAGGTGATCGAAGATCTTCATCGCGTGCCCGGCCTCCTCGGTCGCCTGGACCCGCATCCACGAGGCCATGCCCGGCAGGTTGCGGTCGTCGAACCAGGCAGCCATCGAGAGGTACACGTACGCGGAGAAGAACTCGTTCCGGATCTGGTCGTTGAACGCGTCCTGCATGGCGGGGCTCAGCATTGCGGCAGCTCTCCTCTGACGGTCGCTGGCGATCGGGCGGAATGCGCGGCAAGATAGCGCGAGTGCGAGTGCGAGTGTTAGTGCTAGTGCCAGTACTGGGCTACCATTTAGGCACTAGCACTAGCACTCGCACTAGCACTAACACTGCCCATGCTCTCAAGGCCGCCGTCAACCCAGCTCGCGCTCGCGGCGCTCGGCGCGCTTCTCGTCCTGTTCATCGTGGGCCCCCTGCTGCGCCTGCTGCTCATGGCCTCGCCGGCGAGCCTGGCCGACGCCGCGGCGGACCCCGAGGTCAGCGCGTCCATCGCGCTCACGGTGTTGACCGCCACCGCGGCCACCGCCGTCGCCGTCGTGCTGGGCGTGCCGCTGGCGTTCCTGCTGGCGCGCCGGGAGTTTCCCGGCCGGCGGGTCGTGCAGGGGCTCATCGAGCTTCCGGTGGTCATTCCCCACCCGGTGGCCGGTATCGCGCTGCTGCTGTTCCTTGGCCGCCGCTCGGCGGTGGGCGGCGCCCTGGCCGATCTCGGGCTCGAGGTCGTGAGCCACGTGCCCGGCATCATCGCCGCCATGCTGTTCGTTTCGGCGCCGATCCTGGTGAGCGGGGCACAGGAGGCGTTTCGCGCGGTGGATCCCAAGCTCGAGCGGGTGGCCCGCACGCTGGGCGACCCGCCTTGGCGCGCCTTCCGCCGGGTCACGCTGCCGCTCGCGGGCCGGAGCATTCTCGCAGCCGCGATCCTTTCCTGGGCGCGGAGCGTCAGCGAGTTCGGCTCGATCGTGATCATCACCTACAACCCGAAGGTCGCCAGCGTCCTGATCTTCGACCGGTTCACCGCGTTCGGGCTGTCGGCGGCCGTGCCCGCGGCCGTCCTGCTGCTGCTCGTGGCGCTCGCGGTGTTCGTCCTGGTGCGTCTGCTCCAGCCCCCCGAGCGCGTGTGATCGAGCTCGAGGGCATCTCGGTCCGGGTCGGCGGCTTCGATCTGCGCGATGTCTCGTTCGCGGTGCCGAGCGGCGGCTACGCGCTCATCATCGGCCCGACCGGGTCGGGTAAGACCACGCTGCTCGAGGCGATCGCCGGCCATGCGAAAGTCCGTTCGGGCCGCGTCCTGCTGCACGGACAGGACGTGACTGGCCTGCCGCCGGAGCGGCGTGGCCTCGGATTCGTGTACCAGCAGTACCACCTCTTTCCTCATCTGTCGGTGCGGCAGAACATCGGGTACGGGCTGGCGGTCGGGCGGACCGGCGGACGGACGGACGGAAGCGGCGGCGGGCGGGCGCACGAACTGGCGGAGGCGCTCGGGATCACGCATCTGCTGGACCGCACGGTACGGGGTCTGAGCGGCGGCGAGCAGCAGCGCGTCGCGCTCGCGCGCGCCCTGGCCCCGCGGCCCCGCATCCTGCTGCTCGACGAGCCGTTCGCCTCGGTGGATCCGACCACGCGGCATCTCCTGCGGCGGGAGCTACGGGCGCTGCACGAGCGCGAGGGAATCACGACGCTGCAGGTGACCCATGACTTCGACGAGGCACTGCGTCTCGGCGATCTCGTCGCCGTGCTCGCCGACGGCCGCATCGCGCAGAGCGGGACTCCCGAGCAAGTGTTCCGCTATCCCAACTCGGCGTTCGTCGCGCGCTTCATCGGGACGGGCAACGTGCTCGCGGGCGTCGTGGAGCGGGCGGGGGCGGGCGGGACCGGGCGGGAGGAGCCGGGGGCCGACCGCGGCGCCTTCGCCGCGAGGTTCACCAGCGGCCCGCTGGTATTCGAGGTCGTGGCCGAACGGGAAGGGCCGATGCACGCCGTGATCCGGCCGGAGGACATCGTGCTGAGCCGGAGCGAGCTGCCCGGGTCGGCGCGAAACCGGATGTCCGCGACCGTCGGGCGCCTGGAACGACTGGGTCCGGTGACGCTGGTGCACCTGGACGTCGGACGACCGCTGCTCGCGTCGGTGACGACTGCCTCCGCCGAGGAGATGGCGCTCGTGCCGGGAGCAGGAGTGCGCATCAGCTTCAAGGCCACGGCGATTCACCTGGTCTAGGGAGAGAAGGAAGTGACATGAGCGAGTACCAGGCGACCGTCGAGTGGGAGCGGCGAGGGGCCGTCTTCACCGACAACCGCTACAGCCGCGAGCACCACTGGGAATTCGACGAGGGGGTCCGCATCCCTGCCTCGGCGTCGCCGCATTCGGTGAGGCCTCCCTACTCCGTCGCCGCCGCCGTGGACCCCGAGGAGGCGTTCGTCGCCTCGCTCGCGAGCTGTCACATGCTCTGGTTTCTCTCGCTGGCCGCCAAGCGGGGGTTCGTCGTCGACCGCTATCGCGACGCGGCGACCGGCGTCATGGGCCGCGATGCGCAGGGCAAGCTGGCGATGCTCGAGGTGACGCTCCGCCCCGGCGTGTGCCTGAGCGGCGAGCGGCGGCCGACCGACGCCGAGCTCGCCGCGCTCCACCATGACGCGCACGACGAGTGCTTCATCGCGCGATCGGTCAAGACGATGGTCCGCTGCGAGCCACAGCCCGAGCCACGCTGAGCTCGGGTGGCGACCGAAGCGTCTGGAGCACCACGCAGTAGCGCTCGGTGAGCTTGAGCAGCGTGTCGAGCTGCTCGTCCGGGGCGTCGCTCTCCAGCTCGAACCGGAGCCGGATGGCCGCGAACCCGACGCGCGCGTCCTTGGCGACGCCGAGCGTGCCACGGAAGTCGAGATCGCCCTCCGCCCGCACGGTGCCGCCCTGCACTGGCACGCCCAGCGCAGTGGCCACGGCACGCAGGGTCACCCCGGCACACGCCACGAGCGCCTCCAGCAGCATGTCGCCGGAGCAGGCCTGTAGCCCCGAACCGCCGGTCGCCGGGTGCAGACCCGCCTCCACCATCGCGCGTCCGGTCTCCACCCGGCAGGCAATGCCGCCCCCGTCGAGGAATCCCGAGGCGCGGAGCGTGACGACGGCGGCGGCGGGCTCGTCGCGGTACCGCTGCTTCAGCGGGGCTTGCAGTGCCCGAAGCGCATCGGCGTCCATGGGCTAAAATTAACTATCGTGAGATCAGCATGGCTGGTTCTCGCCACGGCGTGCGCGCCCGCCTCGTCGCCTACGGCCCCCGCCCCCGCCCCCGCCGCCGTCGCGCTCGCCCGCGCGGAGTCGGCCTATGCGGATCTGCGCGCCCTCCGGGACCGCATCGACGTCACGACCGCCTCGGCGCGCACGGCCTCGCTCGAGGGCACCCCGCTCGACACGCTCATCCGCCGCTATCACGACTTTCGCCGCGGGCTCGCGCCCCAGCTCGATGCCATCGATGCCGCCTCGCTCCTCCGCGACGACGCCCGCGCGCTCGGCGTGATGCGCGGCAGGCTCACCGGCGAGCTGGGCGAGATGGCGGCGGCGGCGGGCGCCGCTGAGGCGGGCCGCGCGCCCGACTGCGCGTACGATGCGTCGCGGATCGCGAGGCTGCCGAACGGTCTCGACTCGCTCACGCAGCGGGCGTACGCGTGCTACGGCTGGGCCCAGCACCACGTCACGGCCGGGGGTGAGCGCATGGACCGGCTCTCCGTGCTCGGCGCCCTCGCGCGCATCGACAACCGGGAGAGCCGGCGGCGTCTTTTCCTCGCGCTCGACCCGGTCTGGCGCAGCATGAACGCGGACGGCGGGGCCGACAGCCCCTATCGACAGATCGTGGCGCTCACGGCGCGCCGAGCCGGCGATTCGCCCGCGGCAGGACGCGCCCGGGCCCTCGGCATCGACGCCGATACATTGGAACGGTGGCTCGTGGCGATGCTCGACGCGTGGCGATCCGCGGCGCCGGACACGCTCATCGAGCCGTGGGACTGGCACTACGCTGGTGGCGCCGCGAGCCGCCGGCTGAGCGCCCGCATCCCGCGGGAACGGCTCACCGCGCTCAACGCCGAAGTGTTCCGCGCGCTGGGTGCCGACCCCGGGTCGCTCCGCGTGCACTACGACCTCGTGCCGAGGGAGGGCAAGACGCCGGTGGCCTTCACCACGTTCGGGGGGCGGGCCCGCCGGACGAACCGCGGCTGGGAGCCGGCCGAGCCGTGGGTGTTCGCCACGTATCGGGCCGGCGGGCTCGACAACCTGAACGAGCTGCTGCACGAGACCGGCCACGCCGTGCACATCGCGGCCGTGCGCACGCGCCCCGCTTTCGCCGACTGGCCCGACAGCGACCCGTTCACCGAGGGCCTGGCCGACGTGGTGGCGCTCGACGTGTACGAGCCGTCCTGGCAGCACCGCTGGTTGGGGGATTCGGCGACCACCCGCGATGCGCTGCGCGGCCGCTACGCCGGCATCGTGCTCGACGTGGCCTGGGCGCTGTTTGAGATCCGCATGCAGCGCGAGCCCGCCGCCGATCCGAACCGGGTCTGGGCCGAGCTGACGCATCGGTATCTGCGGATCCGTCCACATCCCGAGCTGTCCTGGTGGGCGATGCGCGGGCAGCTGATCGACGCCCCGGGCTACATGGTGAACTACGCCGCGGGGGCGGTGCTCATCGCGGCGATCCGCGAGCGGATACGCGAGCAGCACGGTCCGTTCACC
>JBOHSY010000134.1:0-3932 GCA_050733355.1 Gemmatimonadales bacterium
CCGATGGGCCGCCAATTCGGATCCGCCACGTTCGGCGGATAACTGGTCCGATTAGGTAGTTCGGCAAGTTCGGCGGGGGCAGCGGCCTAACCAGCGCATGCAGCTGGCGGGCGCTCGTCTGGCGAGCGCCTGTGTGGCACGGGGCGCTGGCCCGCGGTGGACCATAGAATTCGTATGCGCGGGCGATACGCCCGCAGCTGATGCGCGATCCGTTAGTCGCCGACGGCATCTGCCCGATGTAGCTTTAGAACAGCCCCGCTGGGAGGATCGATGGCCACACTAGCCGACGTTATCCATAGCGACCCGCAGATCCTCGGCGGCACTCCCGTCTTTGTGGGCACGCGGGTGCCGGCGCAGAGCCTCATCGATTATCTAGCCGCTGGCGACAGTCTCGACAGGTTTCTCGACGCGTTCCCCTCGGTCTCGCGCGAGCAGGCGGTGGCGGCGCTCGCCTGGGCTCGGGATGCGCTACTAGCGAGTGCGCGTCCTGATCGATGAGTCCGTGCCGCGCCAGCTGGCACCCGAGCTGCGCGGGCACGAGGCGCGCACGGTGGTGGAGCTGGGTTGGGCCGGACTGGAGAATGGAACGTTGTTGCGCCGGGCGGCCGCCCACGGCTTTCAAGCCTTCATCACCATGGATCGCAACCTCCAGTATCAGCAGAACATTGGCCGCTTGGCGTTGGGAGTCATCCTGCTGCGGGCCGCCGACAATCGCGTTGAAACGTTGAGTCCGCTGATTCCAGCAGTGCTCGCAGCGCTGGCGACCCTGCAGCCGGGAACCGTCGTACAAGTCGGCGCCTAACCAGCGCATGCGGCTGGCGGGCGCACTCGAGGCGGTCGGCTGGTGACAAACCGACCTCGGTCGCGCGGGCGCACCATAGAATTCGTAGCGGCGGGCTGGCCGCCCGCAGCTGAGGCGCGATTGCGTTAGGCAGCCAAATCCTTGCGTCCTTTTCGAGTCCAACTCGTCTCCTATGGCGAAGACCTCACATGGGGCGAGGCCTCTACCAAAGAAGGGACGATTCATGCATACGGACCATCAGACAGCCGAACACGCAGAGATTTTGGCGCCACGTGTCATCGAGATTGAACTCCTGGCACTCGATCTGTCGAGTTGCACTCGTTGCGTGGGAACGCTCGACAACATCGAGAGAGCGATCGACACCGTGCGCTCGGTGTTGGAAGTGACAGGGGCTCGCGTGAACGTGAGAAAGCTGGTCATAGAATCGGAAGAGCAGGCACGCCAGTACCGATTCGTCACCTCTCCAACCGTTCGGATCGACGGCAAAGACCTCGCCTTCGAGACCCTTGAAAGCAGGTGCGACTCTTGCACGGACCTGTGCGGATGCGACGAAGGCACGCATTGCCGCGTTTGGCGCTACCAGGGAAAAGAATACACGGAAGCGCCCGCAGGCTTTATCGTCGAGGCGCTGCTGCGCGAGATCGGCGGCAGTGATAAGGCCGGAGGTGACATCTCTCTCTATGAGGAAGTGCCGGAGAACCTGCGGCGTTTCTTCACGAGCAAGTCGGCAAAACAACAGGCAGGAACCGAGTCCTGCTGCCCTTCAACAGACCAAGAGACGTGCTGCGCGCCTGGCGAGAAGGCCGTGTGCTGCGGCACATCAGCACCAGGAGCGTGCGGTTGCCGGTGAAGCCGATGAGACCATTGCCAGAAACTAAAGAGAGCCAGCTTTGGCAAACGTATCGTGCGGAACTTCTCCGCTTCGTCCTCAAGCGAGTGCGGGACAAAGCCCTCGCTGAAGACATGGTGCACGATGTCTTCATCAAGGCCCACACTCGCCGGAGCGACCTGAGAGACCCCGGCAAGTTGCGGCCGTGGTTGTATCAGATCGCCCGCAACACACTCGTGGACTACTACCGGACGCAAAAGCCGTTGCAGCAGTTGCCGGAAGACCTGATCGGCGAGGAAGGTGGTGGAGACAGTCACGCCGAGCAGGAACTGGCGCGTTGCTTGCTGCCGCTCCTCGACGAGCTTCCCGCAGGGTACCGCGACGCGCTGACGCTCACGGAGTTTGAGGGCTTGACGCAGCAAGAGATCGCATTGAGGGAGGGGCTATCGCTGTCTGGAGCGAAATCACGAGTCCAGCGAGCGCGCAGAATGCTGCGGGAACTCCTCTTGCTGTGCTGCCGAGTAGAGATGGACCAGAGGGGCGGTGTTGTAGACTACGAGCCCCCCCAAGGGTGCGACTGCGGTGGTAATTCGGCCGGAGGGCTGCCTAACCTGCGCATGGAGCCGACGGCGCCGAAGCGCCGCGGCTCATGCGCCAGCCGTTAGGCAACACCGGGCCTGTTTGGGCGTCCAGTCACGGGAGCTCCGAATGACGGCGCAAGTATCCGCCGCCGACGCTAAGCGCTTGCTTGGCAGGACCATTCGATTTGCTCGACGCGCCGAGGACGTCATTCTCGGCATCCACCAGGACAAGCCACTTAGACGGGTTTGCTACGGTACCCTCGTGCGCAGCCGCAGGCTTGCCGAGGCAGCACACGCCCTAGCTCCTCACTGGACATACGAGGGGCGAGTCTTGTTTCGCACGATGATTGAGTTGTACTTCAACTACTCTTGGATCAGGCTAGGGCCGCAGCGACGCGCGAATCGGTTTATCAAGTTCGTATATCTGGAGCGACTCCGAATCGCAGCGCAGTACCCGGACGACGAGCCAAGCGGCGACTACGCGGAGGCAGTAAGAAAGCTCCGGCAGCACAGATCACAGCTGCGCTATCTCTTCCGGATACAAGACAAGCATGGTAAGCGGCGGTGGGCAACGGACTGGGCGGACGTCACGTCCTCGAAGCTCGGGTCCAGGAAGTGCAGCGTGCCGCACCTAAGTCCGCCGATCAGATCTACGATCTCGCATACGGGTTGTACCGATGGCTGAGTAGTGTGGTCCACGGCGGACCGAGCTCGTTTCATGAGACGTTGACTGCAACGCGGCATGGGATTCGGCCGAAGGTTCAGCCTGAGTCAACTCGCAGCGCTACCGTGCTGGCAGAGGCTGTACTGCTGATCGGCGTCCTAGCACACTCCGCTCGCGACCTTAACTTCTCGCCGAGTATGAAGAGCGACCTCGTCCGCCTGCGGCTACAGGTCGTCAGGGCCGCCGGGTTGCCAGCTTAGCTAATAATCTCGGGCATGGGGTGCTGCCTAACCAGCGCATGCAGCTGCCGGGCGCTCGCGTGGCGAGCACCAGGCGGGCCCGGAGCGCCGGCCCGCGGTGGACCATAGACTTCGTATCGGCGGGGCTGACCGCCCGCAGCTGATGCGCGAGCCGTTCGACGCACCTGGATGAGGCCCGAGGCTCCGCTGTCCCGCTCGCCCTGATTCCATTGCTGCTGTGGGGAGCGTTCTACGCAAGCTGGTCCACCCGATCAAACGTCGCCCGCGCGATCGGAACCGCCCACACCATCACTCAACCTCGGGCGGATGTTCTGGTGGTGGTGGAAGACGTTGTCGGGGTCGTACGTGGTCTTCACGTCTACCAGCCGGTCGTAGACGGAGTCGCCGTACGCCTCGCGGACCCGGTCGGGGTCTTCGTCGCCACCGAGGAAGTTGACGTACACGCCTTCGCGGAAGCGGCCGAGGGCGGCGAAGAACCCCCTCGTCCAGGCGGTGTCCCGGTCGCCGAAGTCCTCGCCGGGCCGCCGCACACCATCGAGGGTGATCGCGTGCGACGCCTGCCGGTTCCCGAACGCCGTCCCGCCCTCGGCCACTCGGCTCACCGCCCCCTTCAGATGGAACATCGCGACGTACGACCGCGGCGACGAGCAGGAGAACGCGTGCTTGGCGATCACGTCGATGAGGTCGTCGCGGAGTTCGGGGAGGTGGGTGGACTTCCAGTAGTAGTTCCAGCCGTGGACGACGGTCGAGTCGAGCGCGCTCTGGAATCCCACGTACGGCGTGGGCCCGACCAGGT
>JBOHSY010000135.1:0-14717 GCA_050733355.1 Gemmatimonadales bacterium
CATCCAGAGCGAGAAGTTCTGGAACACCGCCTCGCCCGCGAGCGGGTACAGGTACGATCCCTCCGCGACCAGCGAGCCGTCGTTGCGGAAGCGCTCTTCGACCTCCAAGCGAGCCACGCGGTCGGTAAGCCGGATCTGCACGCTGGACGCGGTTCGCGTGACTGGTCCGGATGGGACCGTGTGCTCGCGCGGACGCTCGACCTCGATCCAGCCCTGCGCCGAAAGGGCGGTAGGGGCGGTAAGGGCGGCAAAGGCGATAAGGGAGGTACCGAAAGAGAACAGGCGTGCAAGGCGCTGCATGGGGGTCTCCCGGGTTCTGGGTCGCCGGGAGATGCGCGAGCGACGCCCGGTTGCACGCCGCCCTCGCGCCGGTGCCGGAGGGGTGAGCCGGGGCTATCTTTCGGCAGGTCTTCAGGAGATCGCCATGGGCACCGCGACACTCGGCGCGGCCACGACGGCCGTCGACACCTTCCCCATCAACGGCACCGACTACCTCGAGTTCTACGTCGGGAACGCCAAACAGGCGGCCACGTATTATCGGGCCGCGTTCGGGTTCCGGCTGGTCGGCTACCGGGGGCCCGAAACCGGCACCCGCGACCGGGCCAGCTACCTCCTGGAGCAGAGCAAGGTCCGGTTCATCCTGACCACCGGGCTCGCTCCCGACCATCCAGTGCAGGAGCACCTGAACCGCCACGGCGACGGCGTGCGCGACATCGCCCTCTGGGTGGACGACGCCAGGGACGCGTTCCGCAAGGCGGTGGAGCGCGGGGCCAAGCCCGCGTACGAGCCCGAAACGCTGCGGGACGACCACGGCGAGGTGGTGGTCGCCGGAATCCACACCTACGGCGATACGATCCACTCGCTGGTCGAACGAGGAAGCTACCGCGGCCTCTTCATGCCGGGCTTCCAGGCGGTGGAGTCGCCGTACAACCCCGCGCCGGTCGGGCTCCAGTACGTGGACCACTGCGTGGGCAACGTCGAGCTCGGCGCGATGAACCGCTGGGTCCAATTCTACCAGGACGTGCTCGGCTTCAAGAACCTGATCTCGTTCGATGACAAGGACATCTCGACCGAGTACTCGGCGCTCATGTCGAAGGTCGTCGCCAACGGGAACGAGCGGATCAAGTTCCCGATCAACGAGCCCGCGCAGGGCAAGAAGAAGTCGCAGATCGACGAATACCTCGAGTTCTACCGCGGTCCCGGCGTCCAGCACGTCGCCATCATCACCCACGACATCGTGTCCACGGTGACGGCGCTCCGCGACCGGGGCGTCGAGTTCCTCCGCGTGCCCACGACGTACTACGACGACCTGCAGGGCAGGGTGGGACAGATCGACGAGCCGATCGAGCCGCTGAAGGACCTCGGGATCCTGGTGGACCGGGACGACGAGGGCTACCTGCTCCAGATCTTCACCAAGCCGGTGCAGGACCGCCCGACGCTGTTCTACGAGATCATCCAGCGGAAGGGCGCCCGGAGCTTCGGCAAGGGGAACTTCCGGGCATTGTTCCAGGCGATCGAGCGGGAGCAGGCGCTGAGAGGGAACCTGTAGCTATCCGCTATCCGCTATCCGCTCTGGCCGCGGTTATCCCGGGACGGTCGCGGGGACCGAGCGAGGCGGTGAACGCGGATAGCGGATAGCGGATAGCGGATAGCGGATAGCGAGACATCGACATGCCCATTTACCACACGCTGGGCCAGATCCCGAAGAAGCGCCACATCGCGTTCCGGCGCCCGGACGGAGGCCTTTACGCCGAGGAGCTGATGGGGCACGAGGGCTTCACCGGCACCTCATCGCTGCTCTACCATGTGCACCCGCCCACCACCGTGAAGTCGGCTCGGCGGGTGAAGGAGATCGCCTGGGAGGCCGACGAGGACACCTCGCTTCGGCACCGGCACTTCCGCACCGCGCGGGCAAAGAAGGGCGGCAGTCCGACGCTCGACCGCATCCCGCTGCTCTTCAACGCCGACATCGGCATGCTGTACGCGGAGCCCGACGAGCAGGACGCGCACTTCTATCGCAACTCGATGGCGGATGAAGTGGCGTACGTGGTGGAGGGGTCGGGGACGCTCGAGTCGGTGTTCGGCGACCTGCCGTACCGCGGGGGCGACTACGTGATGATTCCCCGGAACATCACGCATCGCTGGCGCATGGACCTGGCGACCGGTCCGACCAAGCTGGTGCTGTTCGAGAGCCGCGGGCACGTGCGCTGGCCCAAGCGCTACCGGAACGAGTTTGGCCAGCTGCTCGAGGGTGCGCCGTACTCGGAGCGCGACATCCGCCGGCCCGCCGAGCTCCGGATCCATGAGGAGCGCGGCGACTTTCCCGTGCTGGTGAAGCAGTACGGCGCGATCAACGAGCTGATCCTCGACCACCACCCGTTCGACGTGGTCGGCTGGGACGGCTACTTCTATCCGTGGATCTTCAACATCCACGACTTCGAGCCGATCGTCGGACGCATTCACCAGCCGCCGCCGGTACACCAGACGTTCCAGGGCGACGGGTTCGTGATCTGCTCATTCTGTCCGCGGCCCTACGACTTCGACCCGAACGCCGTGCCCGCTCCCTACAACCACAGCAACGTGGATTCGGACGAGGTCCTGTTCTACGCGTCCAGCGAATTCATGAGCCGGAAGGGCATCGAATACGGCAGCATCACCCATCACCCCGACGGGCTGCCCCATGGCCCGCACCCGGGCCGGGCGGAGGCGAGCATCGGGCAGAAGTACACCAACGAGCTGGCGGTCATGATGGACAGCTTCCGCCCGCTCAAGGTGGCGAAGCCCGCGATGGCGTTCGAGGATCCCGACTACCACCGTTCCTGGATCGAGAGCCAGCACGCGGCCTTCAATCCGCCGACCTCCTAGCGGTCAGCGCCCAGCCCTGAGCCCGACGCCGGCCGCGGATACGCGGCTGACGCCGGTCACGCCCGCGGCCGTGCGCTCCGCCCGCCGCCGCGTAGTGGCATCGGCCACGCTTCCACCCAGCGTTACCCCGCCGTTTCGTACCTCGACCGTGAGGCCGTCCAGCGCCGGGCCAAGCTCCCGGGCCAGCGCGGCGCGAACCCGCCCCTCGAGCGCCGCGTCGCTCGCGTGCGGGCCCGGCACCGGCTGGGCGCCGGTCTGCGCGGCGAGCGGGGTCGCGAGGCAGAGCGCGGCGAACGAGACCGTCATGATGTCGCATCGCATCGCAGTCCTCTCCGGCCAGCGGTGGATCCGAGCGGAATCACCGCCTGGTCGTGCAAACGACGCGCCGGCCGGACGCCGCTGAGGCATCCGACGGGCCCGCAAGTCGTTCCGCGATCGCGCAAGCCGTTGCGGATCGGCGTCCCCGGCTCGTGCTTCGGCGATTCGCAACCTCGACGCTATCTTCTGCGGCCATGGAGCGGCCACTCTGGATCCCCTCCCCCGACCGGATCGCGCGGGCGAACCTCACGCGCTTCATGGCCGAGGCCAGCGCGCGGGGCGCGCCGGCCGGCGACTGGCCGTCCCTCTATCGATGGTCGGTGGACCGGCCGGAAGAGTTCTGGGCGCTGGTGTGGGAGTTCACCGGGATCGCGGCCGAGCGGCGCGCGGATGGCAGCATGTGGGACCGGGTCGGCTTCGGACTCGACCGGATGGCGCCCCCCGATCCCGAGCGCGGCCCAAGGTGGTTCATGGGCGCCCGGCTCAATTTCGCCGAGAACCTGCTCCGGCGGAGTGACGAGGGTGAGGCGCTGGTGTTCTGGAACGAGCTCGGCCGGCAGCGGGCGCTCACCTGGACGGAGCTCGAGCGCGCGGTCGCGCGGGTCGGCGCCGCGCTCCGGGACGCGGGCGTCGGCGTGGACGACCGCGTCGCGGGATACCTGCCCAATCTGCCGGAGACCGTCGTCGCCATGCTCGCGACCGCGAGCCTGGGCGCGGTGTGGTCATCCTGCTCGCCGGACTTCGGCGTGAACGGCGTGCTCGACCGCTTCGGCCAGATCGCGCCGAAGGCGCTCTTCTGCGCCGACGGGTACCGGTACGCCGGCAAGCAGATCGATTCGCTCGCGCGAGTCCGGGAGGTCGCCAAGCGGATCCCCAGCATCGAGCGGATCGTGGTCGTGCCGTATCTCCGTGAGCGGCCTGACCTGGCCATGGTACCGAACGCCGTGACATGGGAGCAGTTCTCCCGGTCCGCCCGTCGGCCCGCCCGCCCGTCGTTCGTCCGCCTCCCGTTCGACCATCCGCTCTGCATCATGTACTCCTCGGGCACGACCGGGTTGCCGAAGTGCATGGTCCACGGCGCCGGCGGGACGCTCATCCAGCACCTGAAGGAGCTGGTGCTGCACACGGATCTTGGGCCCAGCGACCGGATCTTCTACTACACCACCTGCGGCTGGATGATGTGGAATTGGCTGGTCTCCGGCCTCGGGGTCGGCGCTACCGTGGTGCTCTACGACGGGGCGGCGTTCGCGCCGTCACCCGCGGTCCTGTGGGACATGGCCCAGGCGGAACGGGTGACCGTGTTCGGCACCAGCGCCAAGTACCTCGGGATGCTCGAAAAGGAAGGCGCCCAGCCGGCGCGGAGCCACGACCTCGGCGCGCTGCGCGCCGTGCTGTCAACCGGCAGCCCGCTCGCGGCGCACAGCTTCGACTACGTCTACCGCAGCGTGAAGCGGGATCTGCACCTCGCGAGCATCAGCGGCGGGACCGACATCATCTCGTGTTTCGCGCTGGGCAATCCGATCGCGCCGGTCTGGCGCGGCGAGCTCCAGGCCCGCGGGCTGGGCATGGCCGTCGACGTGTTCGGGGATGATGGGCGTCCGGTGCGGGACGCGCCCGGCGAGCTGGTGTGCACCCGACCGTTTCCCAGCATGCCGATCGCCTTCTGGGACGATCCCGACGGGGCCAAGTACCGAGGCGCCTATTTCGACGTCTACGAGGCGGTATGGCGGCACGGCGACTGGGCCGAGCTCACGGCGCACGACGGGCTGATCATCGAAGGGCGGAGCGACGCCACGCTGAACCCGGGCGGGGTCCGGATCGGCACCGCTGAGATCTACCGCCAGGTCGAGCAGCTCCCCGAGGTGGTGGAGAGTCTGGTCGTCGGGCAGGATTGGGAGGGGGACGTCCGGGTCGTGCTGTTCGTCCGGCTCCGGGAGGCGGTCGCCCTCGACGATGACCTGCGCGACCGGATCCGGCGACGGATCCGCGAGCACGCCAGCCCCCATCACGTGCCCCGCAAGATCCTGCAGGTGAACGATATACCAAGAACGATAAGTGGAAAGATCACCGAGCTTGCCGTGCGGGAGGTCATCCACGGGCGCCCGGTCCGCAACGCCGACGCCCTGGCTAACCCCGCTTCCCTTGAGCTCTTCCGCGGCCGGCCCGAGCTGGACACCTGAGACGGGAGGGGCGGGCGTCGCATTCCGTCTGTGATCCAGACCCTAGGCGCGCTCTTCGGGGGGCCGGTAGCTTCGCAGGCGTTGTTTCGCCCGAAGCGACCCACACAGACCGAAGCCCGAGGTATCCGCCATGCGGAAGCTGTTGATGATCGCTGCCTTTGCCGTTTTCACGGCATGCGCGAGCCAGAGCGATACGGACGTCGGAGAGACGACGCCCCAAACCGATGAGACCACCACGGATGAGGGGACGGTCACCGACGAGGCCACGACTCCGCCCGCCGAAGAGACCCCGCCGCCGTCCACCGGCTACGAGCCGCAGCCCAGCACGGCCGACACGGTTCCGACGCCTCCGGGCGACACCGCGATGACCGAGCGGACGATTCCCGACACCGCCACGACCGGTACCTGGGGTGACACGTCCTCGACCACGTACACGCCGCCACCCACCGGCGATACGGGCACGACCGATTCGATGCCGTACGACCCGGCGACGACGGTGCCGGATTCGCTCTAGGCGCAGGACCGCTTGACACGGCGATCGGGGGCGCATCAAATGTTTTGATGCCCCCGCTCGCCGTGACCCGCACGTATCTGGAAATGCGCTCGGCGGGGGAGCTTGCTCCCGCGCGGGAGCCCGGCCCGGGCGCCCGCGTCGAGCGCCTGGGCGCGTGCCCCCCTTCGTTCTTCCGCTACCTCTACACCGAGGTCGGCCGGGACTACCACTGGACCGACCGGCTGCGCTGGACCGACGACGAGATCGCCGCCTATCTGGCCGACGGCAGCGTCACCGTGCATGTGCTCTACGTGGAGCACGCCCCCGCGGGCTATTACGAGCTCCGGCGGCACGATGAGGGGTCGGTGGAGATCGCCTACTTCGGGCTGCTGCCCGAGTACACCGGCCGGGGGCTCGGCGGCTGGCTGCTCACGCGGGCGGTGGGGGACGCGTGGGGCCGCGGCGCCACGCGCGTCTGGCTGCACACGTGCACGCTGGACCATGCCTCGGCGCTGCCCAACTACCGCAAGCGCGGGTTCGTTCCGTACCACACGGAGACGTATCAGGTAGAAGCCGGATCGGACTGAAGAGCAGAGGGGCCGAAGAGCGGATGCCGTGCTCCCGGGGATGGTTCATCCTCGTCGAGCGTCGTGGAGCCCGGTGGCGATCGCGTCGAGGATCAGCAGGTCGCGCTCGCGCTGCGCCAGCCGGTCGTCGTTGGTGGCGAGACCCCCCCGATGTCGGCGAGCCCGTCCTTCCTGGCCGACATGGTGCACCCGTCGGCGAGCGCGAACAGCTCCCGCGCGATCGCCAGCGGTGTGCGGTCGGCGTATCCCGGCTCGCGCAGCCCGATGAACCAGGCGCTCTCCGCGAACCGGCAGGCGTCGATGTAGAACGGTACGCCGTGCTCGCGGCAGAGCGCGGATACGGCGCGCACGTTGGCGAGCGACACCGGCCGCCCGCCGAGTTGTTGGTGACCGTGAGCATCACGAGCGGCACCCACTCGCGCCTAGCGCGCCTCCCCCCGGCGGGCGTCCCGCTCCTCCCGGGTGGTCCTGCGGATGGGCTCGACGGACTTGCTCTTGAACGGCTCGATGATGGTCCGCCATGCTAGAGCTCCCTCTCGTCCTCGATCGAGCCCGCGAGCTTCCGGGTCCGTCGCGCGGCGAACGGCTCGGCGGGCGCGCCGTCGCGCGTGATCGTTCCTTCCATACGGTCGCCCGACACCCGGGCCGCGATCCGATACTCCTCGCTCGGGCGCGAGATGCGGAACGTGATGCTGTCCCCCACGATCCGCACGGCCGGCACCGAGACCGTCGCGTTCTCTCCGGCCCATGAGCCGGTAGCCTTCTGGAAGCGCTGCTGGAAGCTGATCGAATGGCGCTGGGTGCCGTCCGCGGTCTTGAGATCCCAGCTCCAGTCGCCCCGCACGTCGGCGGGGATGGTCCAGAAGAAGACGTTGCTGCCCTCGATCTCCAGCTTGGCATCGTGGAGCCACTCTCCCATGTCGAACGCGTGCGACGCGATGCGCGTGCCCGGGCGGAGCACCCGGAACAGCGTCGGCCGGAGCTTCAGGTTGAGCGAGGGCAGCAGGTAGAGCGTGACGACGGTCGCGGAGCTGATGTCGGTCTGGAACAGGTCCTGTCGGAGAAACCGTACCCGGTCGGTGACGCCCTGCGCCTGCGCGTTGGCGTTCGCCTCCTTGATGCGCTCGCGGTCGATGTCGATGCCGATGCCGCGGGCGCCGTAATGCTTGGCGGCGGTGATCGGGATCCGGCCGTCGCCCGACCCGAGATCGTAGACCACGTCGTTCGGCCCCACCGCGGTGAGGCGGAGCATCGCCTCGACCACGTGCTGGGGCGTCGGGACGTAGTGCACGTCAGGCGCGCGCGCCGCGGCCGTATCCTGGGCCGCCGGCGTGGACCAGAGAGTCACCAGCGCGGCCGCGGCGCCCGCCCAGCCGCGGGTCACCGATCGCGAGCTCATGTCGCTTCCTCCCCTTCGAGTGGACGGGGCGCCGCGGACTGCCGCCGCTCGGCCAGCAGCACCAGGGCTCCCGATGCGAGCACCGCGACGCCCGCCAGCGCGCCGATGCCGGTATAAGCCAGACTGGCATAGCAGAGATACGCCGCCGCCGCGGCGAAGAGGGCGGGGGTCAGCGGGTAGAGCGGCACCCGGAACCGGCGCGGTGTGTCCGCATCGCGGCGCCGGAGCACGAACAGCGAGACACCGACCAGAAACACGAACAGCCAGAACACCGGCGCGGTGTACTCCACCATGGTCTCGAATCCCTTTCGCGCCAGCGTGCCGAAGCCCACGAGCGCGAGCGCCACGGCCGCCTGCACGACAAGCGCGACCCGCGGCGTGCCGGTTCGGGGGTCCCATCGCGCGAGCGCCGAGAGCGAGCGCACGTCTTGTCCCAGCGCGTAGTTCGTGCGGGCGCCGGTGAAGATCGTCGCGTTGGCGGAGGTGAGGGCCGATACGGCCACGAGTGCGCTCAGCCCGCGCGCGGCGCCCTCGCCCAGCGCCCGGCGGACCACGTCCGCTGCCACGGCCTCCGAGCCCGCCATGCCCGCGAGGCCCAGCGCGCGAGCGTAGGCGAGGTTGACCAGCAGGTAGAGCACCGTGATGATGACGATGCTCAGCACGAGCGCCCGTGCGATGGTGCGATCCCCCTTCAATTCCGCCGAGAGGTAGGCCGCCTCGTTCCACCCCCCGTAGGTGAGGAGGACGAACACCATCACCAGGCCGATGGCGGTGTCGTCGGCCGGGGGCGCAACCGCGGGGGGCGGGGCAGCCGGAGCCAGGACCAGGCCCGCGGCGATCACGAAGCCGATCCCCGCCACTTCGATCGCGGTGAGGGCAGTCTGGGTGCGCGCCCCCTGGCGCACGCCGGCGGCGTTCACGGCGGTGAGCACGACCACGACGAGGGCGGCGTACTTTGCCGCCGACCAATCCCCGAGCGGCAGGACGCGCGTCGCGTAGTCGCCGAAGACGAACGCCAGCAGCGCGATCGACCCGGTCTGGATCACCGCGAGCCGGCCCCAAGCCAGGAAGAACGCCAGGCGGCCCCCGTAGGCCCGGCTCAGAAAGTGGTACTCCCCGCCCGCGTTCGGATAGGTGGAGGCGAGCTCGGCGTAGCACAGCGCCCCGGCCAGTGCGACCACGCCGCCCGCGGCCCACGCGAGGAACATCGCCGTCTCGCTGGCGGCATTCGCGGCCACCAGGGACGGGGCGCGGAAAATGCCCGCGCCGACGACGATCCCGACGATCATGGCCACGGCATCGCCCAGTCCCAGGGCGGGCGCGGGTCGCGCCGCGTGCAGCGACGCGCCGGTGCCGCTCGACCGATCCATGTGCTCCCCTTTTCGCTGGATCATCAATCTACCGGCCGATGATGCGCCCGCGACCGCCCTACGTACGGCCGGGGCGGGAAGCTTCGGCCGCGGCTGGCTATCATTACACGCCGCCACGCCCGAACCCGAGACGCGAGGCTGGTCATGCCTACCCCACACGACGAGATCTTCGAGCGTTGGCGACCGAGGGGCGAGCCGGTGAGCGCATGAGCGCCGCCGGGACCGCCCGGCTCCGGCTGGCCACCGCCGCGCTGCTCTTCTCCACCGGCGGCGCCGCCATCAAGGCGGCCGAGTTCGACGCGTGGCAGATCGCCGGGTTCCGCTCGGGGATCGCCGCGCTCACCTTGCTGCTCCTGTTGCCCGCCGCCCGCCGCGGCTGGACTTGGCGCGCGGCCGTGGTGGGGACGTCGTATGCCGCGACGCTGGTGCTCTTCGTGCTGGCGAACCGGCTCACGACCGCCGCCAACACGATCTTCCTCCAGTCCACCGCGCCATTGTATCTGCTGCTCCTCGCGCCGTGGCTGCTGCACGAGCGGCCGCGCCGGCGCGACCTGATGGTGATGGCGGCGGTGGGCGCTGGGCTGTTGCTGTTCTTCGTCGGTGCCGAGCGTCCGGCCGCGACGGCGCCGGACCCCGCGCGCGGCGACCTGCTCGCAGCCTTCAGCGGCGTGTGCTGGGCGCTCACGCTCGTCGGGCTCCGATGGATGAGCCGGCGCGACCCGGCCGCCGGCGGGCTCGGCGCCGTCGTCATCGGCAACCTCATCGCCTTCGCCGGATGCCTGCCTCTGGCGCTGCCGCTCGGGTCGCATCCGGCCTCCGATTGGAGCACGATCCTCTACCTCGGCAGTATTCAGATCGGACTCGCCTACGTATTCGTGACTTCGGCCCTCAGGGAATTGCCCGTGTTCGAGGCTTCGCTGATCCTTCTGCTCGAGCCCGCGCTCAACCCGCTTCTCACCTGGCTGGTGCACGGCGAGATCCCGGGCGCGTGGGCACTCGCCGGCGGCGCGGTGATCCTCGCGGCGACGACGGTGAAAGCGTGGGCCGATTCGCGGCTCGATCCGTCGCCGTCGCCATGAAGCACGAGTCCGTGCTGATCGAGACCGTCCGGGTCCGGCGCGGCGCGGCGCCTCTCTGGGGGCTGCACCTGCGCCGCCTATTCGCCAGCTGCGCCGAGCTGGGAGTGCCCGCCCCCCGCGAGCTCGAGGTGCCCGGCGGCGGGCGCGACCGTGTGCACCGGCTCTCTGTGGGTCCACGGGGCATCGAAGTCACCGAGCGCCCGGTCGGCTCGACGTCCCCGCCGGACCTGGTCACGAGCCGCGTGATGCACCGGCCCTACGCCCACAAGACGGTCGAGCGCACCGCGTTCGATCTGGCGCTGGCGGAGGCCCAGCGGGCCGGAGCGGACGACGGGCTGCTCCTGACCGAAGGCGGGTATGTGGGGGAGTGCGCCATCTGGACGATGTTCTGGTGGGACGACGCGGGTGAGCTGTGCACCCCCGCGCTGGAGCTGGGTGTCCTGCCCGGAATCGCACGCGCACGGATTGCCGAGCTCACTTCGCTCCACGAGCGCCGGGTCGGACGCCCGGCGCTCGAAGGCCGCCCCCTGTTCGTGGCGAACGCGGTGCGCGGCATCGTCGAGGTGAGGATGCTCGACGGCGCGGCGGTGCCCGATTCGCCGCGGACCGACGCGCTTCGACGTCGATTTTGGGGTTGACCGGGTCAGGTTGGCGGTCATATTTTTCCCGGCTCGACAGCACCGGGCCGGACTCCTCGCGGTGGTTGTAGCTCAATCGGTTAGAGCGCCGGACTGTGGCTCCGGAGGTTGCGGGTTCAAGTCCCGTCAGCCACCCTGGCAGGGAGGGTCCGCGGCGCGGTCCGGTGCATAGGTCCGTAGCTCAATTGGTAGAGCACCGGTCTCCAAAACCGGGGGTTGGGGGTTCGATTCCCTCCGGGCCTGTCGCGACAACCTGGCGCTATCGTCTAGGGGACTAGGACGGGGCCCTCTCAAGGCCCAAACACGGGTTCGAATCCCGTTAGCGCTATGCTGGTATACGCGGGAAGGTCGGCCCCATCGTCTATCGGTCAGGACGCGACCCTTTCAAGGTCGAAAGACGGGTTCGATTCCCGTTGGGGCTACGGTCCGGGGCTACGTCCTTCGGGTAGGTCCGGGCGCCTCTAGCTCAATTGGCAGAGCAAGGGACTCTTAATCCCTAGGTTCAGGGTTCGACTCCCTGGGGGCGCATCACCCAATTCCGCAGTCTCACCACGGCCCTCCCCGCGGAGGGCCGTGGTGCCACGTGCAGGCCCGGTATGCCCGCGTGCGCTGGGTCACGTCTGCGCGCCGCATGTGATCGTCGGTCTGATCGAGTAGTGTGGCGCTGGCGACGGGGAGAGCTCCCGCATGCTCCCGAAGGCGGCATTCCGGCCGACGGCTCGCTCTACTGGCGCGGTGCTCGCCCGGCTGTTAGAACGGTAGGAGCAGGTCCAACCTGTCCTCCAGCACCGGAGGCGTTTATGCGCCTCGGCAAATTCGTTCTCATCGGCGTGAGTGTCGTCGCTCTCGTTGCCGTAGTTCTCGTGTTCGCCGGCCTCCGAGCCCTCGGCTCCGAGCAGGGGCGCGGCCGGATCGCCGGCATGCTCTCTGCCAAGCTCGGTCAGCCGGTCTCGATCGGGGGGATCGATCTCGCGCTGATTCCCACGCCCGCGGTCACCGCCACCAAAATCTCGGTCGGAGACGCCGACCCCGAGGCCGCCCCAGGCGTCGCGATCGGTACCGTGCGGGTCGTGCCGCGCGTCGCTTCGCTGCTGCCGGGCCGGACGCCGGTCGTCGACCAGATTCAGGTGACGGGGCTGAGGATCTCGCTCCGAAAGGACAGCAGCGGCCGATGGCACCTGCCGGGCGCGGCCGCCGCTCCGGCCGCCGCGGCCGACCCATCGGGTGCGGGCCAGCCGGTCGAAGTGGCGAGCCTCGAAGTTCGGGACGGTGAGATCCGGGTCGTGGACGACAGCCTTCGCGCGGCCGGTGGCGGTCCCACCGTCACGACCATCTCGGGCATCGAGGCAGACCTCCGCGCGAGCGGCGGCCGGCTCGAGGCGCCGCGCTTCACGGGGCGGCTGGGACAGACGGTGGTGACCGGCGCTGCCGTGATGGGTCCCGACGGTGCTCGGTTGCGGCTCACCAGTGCGTCGCTGAACAATGCCGACCTGCCGGCGCTCTTCGCGCTGGCCGCCATGCCGGCGAATCGCGAGCTTGCCATCCAGGGCCGGGCACCGTTCGACCTCGCAACGACGATCGCCCCCGATTTCAGGACCTTCGTCGCGAGCGGCCGCATTGCCCTCGAGCGGGTGTCGCTGGGGGCGATCAGTCTGGAGAACCTGGAGAGTCCGTTCCGGTACGAGCGCGGCGTGTTCAAGCTCGACTCGCTCGCGTTCGGCCTGTACGGCGGGCGCCAGCGCGGAGCGGTCACGATCGATCTGGTTCGGGAGGTGCCGGTCTATACGATTCGGACGGCCGTGACCGGCCTCGACGTGAATCGCGTACTCAGTGCCACCACGACAATGAAGGACGTGCTCCACGGCACCGCGGCCGTCACGGGTACCGTCAGTGGCAGCGGGAGCACGGCCGAGGCAATCGAGCGGAGCCTTCGCGGCAATCTCTCCTTCGAGCTGCGGGACGGCGTGCTCAAGAACTACCCCATCCTCGCGAACGTGAACCGGGCGGTCGGCATCACCGAAGGGGAAGGGAAGGACACCCGCTTCGAGCGGCTGAGCGGCACGGCCGCGGTCGGCGGGGGGCGTGCGCGGGTGCGGGACCTCATCCTGCAGGCCGGCGAGTTGAGCGTGCTGGGCCAGGGGGTTGTGACGTTCGATCGCACCGTCGACTTCCGCTTGCGTGCCGTGCTCTCGAGCGAAAAGAGCGGCCAGCTCGCACAGCGTGTGGGGGCGGTGGGTGCGCTGCGGGATCGGGAGGGGCGGATCGACGTGCCGGTATCGATCACGGGCAGCGCCCTCGCGCCGCGAACCCGGGTCGAGGCGGGCGTCATTGCGAAGAAACGCGTCAAGGAAACGCTCGAGTCCGGGTTCCTCAAGCTGCTCGACAAGGCCAGGGACTGAGGTGCGGCGGCTTCCTCCGCTCCTCAGCTCCTCCGCTCTTCGGCTCATCCGAAAAATGTTCACCACCTGCCCGCACACGATGTGCACCGTGTGGAGTTCGCGGCCGAACAGCTTGTCGGCCGTGCGGTTGGCGGTCCACAACCTGTCCACATGGAAAATGTGTAAACCGAATAAAGAAAGGCACTTGCGCTCTTCTCAACGGACCCTATATTGACCCCACGCTTCGCCGCCAGGGTGACTGTGGCCCCCGGCTACAGGGACTCACGGCAGGCGGTTCGGTCGGGTTATCGGGCTAGGGTGCCGACGCAACCAAGGGCTCAGGCATCCAACGATCCCGGTGATCACCCCGGCCGAACAGGTGAAGCCAGTCGCGTGCTTCGCCCGCCCCGAGGTGGCGCAACGGGGTGCAGTGCGGAAGGTCGGTCCGCGACCCGACCGGAACCGCAGCGCTCGCAACGATGAACCAGGCAGGACGGCCATCCGGCCTGGGGATGGATGCCGAAGCCTCGCATCTGCCCTCCCGCGGCGAATCAGCCGGCGGTGGCAAGCGAGAGGAGAACGGTGGCCCAAGGCCCCGACTTCGGATAGTCGATGTGGAGAGCGGCCGCCAGACGTCGGTCCGGCGGCCGCTTTCGTTTGCCCCGTTGTGTGATGGTTACGCCGCCAGATCCTTCAGCCGCGCGGCCTGTTCCTCGCGAAGCTGCCGCAGCGCTCGGTCGCGAAGCTGGCGAATCCGTTCGCGGGTTACCCCCATCATCCGGCCGATCTCCTCCAACGTCCGGCTGCGCCCGTCATCCAGCCCGAAATACAGCCGCAGCACCTTGGCGTCGCGCGGCGCGAGCGTGGCGAGCGCGGCTTCGATGTCGTCCGAGCGGCTGTTGGCCATCGTCGCCGCGTCGGTCGCCTTGTCGTCCGACGCCGCGAATCGCTCGATCCGCTCGGTGGAGTCGCCGTCCCGGGTCGGGTGGTCGAGCCGTACCGCCTCGGTGTGCAGCGCACTGAGGCTCCGCACGGCCTCGGGAGTGAGCCCGGTGGCGCGCACGAGCTCCTCGAGCGTGGGCATGCGACCGAGACGCTCCTTGAGGAGGGTGGTCGTCCGCGCGAGGCGGTTCAGGTCGGCAGTCCGGTTGAGCGGTACCCGCACTGACCGACCCTGGCGGGCGATCGACGCCTGGATGGCCTGCCGGATCCACCACACCGCGTACGAGATGAACTTGACCCCGCGGTCGGGATCGAACTTGCGCGCTGCGGTCATCAGGCCGAGGTTGCCCTCCCCGATGAGATCCATCAGCGGCACGCCGCGGTTCTGGAACTTCTTTGCCACCGAAACCACGAAGCGCACATTGTGCCGGGCAAGCCGTTCCTGGGCCCCGACATCACCCTTGAACG
>JBOHSY010000136.1:0-13784 GCA_050733355.1 Gemmatimonadales bacterium
GCGCCTCCAGCGCCCACTCGAGCAGGACGGGATCGCCCAGCACGACCGGCCCGGGGCCGGCCGCCTCCACCCGGAGATCGATCTGATTGGCCCAGCGCGGCAGGCGCGGCCGGAAGTAGTTCGCCACCCGGTCGGCCAGCGCGCCCAGGCCCATCGGTTCGCGGGCTGCGGGATTGCCGATGCGCTCGAAGCGCCGCGCCACCCGGTCCAGCCGCTCGGCGTCGGCGGCGAGGTGTTCCGCGAGCCCGGGCTGCTGCTCCGAGAGCGAACGCACCCGCTCGATCCAGCCCTGGAGGCTGGTGAGCGGCGTTCCCATCTGGTGCGCCGCCTCGCGGGCCATCGCTACCCAGAGCCGATCGTTCTGCGCGCTGATCGCGCTGCGGTACGCGAACACCGCCACGCCGACCATGATGGCGATGGTGAGCGCCTGGAGCACGATGAGCGTCGTGAGCTGGAGGCGGCCGGGCGGCGTGCCGTAGTGCACGGTGCCGATGGTCGAGTCGGCGATGGGCGGATTCTGCCGGTCGAGCCGGGTGATGAACTCGTGGAGTTTGGGGTCGTCGAGCGAGCTCTCGAACGGCAGGTTGTCGTAAGCCGTCACGCGACCGGCGGCATCGGTCACGACGAGCGGCACGCCGAGCCGGCGCACGTGCTCGCCCAGGCGGAGCAGCGCCTCCACCTCGGCGCCGGGCCGCGGATCGTTGAGCCCGGCGAACACCTCGGAGTAGAACCGGCTGGCGGACTCGGCGTCGTCGCCGAAGTGGCGCACGACGAGCCATCCGGTGCCGAGGCTGAGGCCCGTGAGCAACGCGACCAGTCCCACCACCAGGACCGGGGCGACGCGCTCGGTGCGCGCCCTATGCCGGCGGGGCGAGCCGTCCGACGCCGACATACGGCACGAGGGCGTCCGGCAGACGCACCGAGCCGTCCGCCTGCTGGCCGTTCTCGAGCAGCGCCACGATGCAGCGGGGGAACGCGACACCCGACGCGTTGAGGGTATGGACGAATTCCGGCTTCGCGGTCGGCTCGGGGCGATAACGGATGTTGGCCCGACGGGCCTGATAATCGGTGAACGTGCTCGCGCTCGACACCTCGAGCCACGCGCCCACCCCGGCCGCCCAGACCTCGAGGTCGAAGGTGCGCGCGCTGGCGTGCCCGGTGTCGCCCGTGGCCAGCTCGACCACCCGATACGGCAACCCGAGCCGCTGGAGCACGGCTTCCGCCTCCCGAGTGATCCGCTCGTGCTCGGCATCGGACCGGTCGGGCGCCACGAACCGCACCAACTCCACCTTGTCGAACTGGTGTACCCGGATCAGCCCGCGGGTGTCCTTGCCGTGCGCGCCCGCCTCCCGGCGGAAGCACGGCGTCCACGCGCAGTACGCGATCGGCAGCCGGGCAGCGTCGAGGATCTCGTCGCGATGGATGTTCGTAAGCGGCACCTCGGCGGTCGGGATCAGGAAGAGGTCGTCCGAGGGAATCGCGTACAGCTCCTCGGCGAACTTGGGAAGCTGTCCCGTGCCCGTCATGGCGGTGCGGTTGACGAGACAGGGCGGCGAGATCTCGACGTACCCGTGCTCCCGGGTATGGAGGTCGAGCATGAAGCTCGCGAGCGCCCGGACGAGCCGCGCGCCCGGTCCGCGGAAGACCGGAAAGCCGGAGCCGGTGATCTTCGCGCCGGCGGGCAGGTCGAGCAGGTCGAGCGATGCCCCGAGCTCCCAGTGGGGGCGGGGCGCGAAGTCGAAACGGGGCGGCTCGCCCCAGGACCGCACCAGGCGATTCGCGGTCGCGTCGCCGGCGGGCGCCGCATCGAGCGGGAAGTTGGGGACCAGCAGCACGGCGGCCTCGAGATCGGCATCGACCTCGCGCAGACCGGCGTCGAGCGCCTTCACTTCCTCGCCCGATGCCTTGAGCCTGGCCAGCAACTCATCGGCCGGCTCGCGGTTCCGCTTGCGGCGCGCCACCTCGTCGCTCGCCGCGTTGCGCTCGGCCTTGAGCGTCTCGGCGCGCGCGAGCAGCTCCCGCCGCCGGCGGTCCAGCCCGAGAATCCGGTCGAGTTGAACCAGCACGCCGGGATCGCCCCGACGCGCGAGGCTCGCGCGGCTCCCGTCCGGATCGTTCCGGAGCCGCCGAACATCGATCACCGGCTCAGTCCTCCGGGAGACCGGGCTGGAGGCTCCGGAAGCCGCAGTTGGTGTTGGCGAGCGCCCGGAAGGTCAGGCGCCGATCCACGTCATCGACCGCGAGGATCTCGATCTTGCCGTAGAGCGGCACGCCGATGCTGGTGCAGGCGACGCGGCTCCGGACAATGTAGCGGTGGCCCACCGCGACCTCGATCGTGTCGAGGGTGAGATAGCCGTTGAGCGGCGCCTCGTTGATCGCGTCGAAGCCATCCTCGCTCGCCTGGAGACCAGGCTCGGCGGACGGGCTCGTGAGCCCGAGCGCGGCGCGCGGGAGGAGCACGCGGCGGCCGTCGGGGAGGATGTTGTACGCGAAATCGAACTGCGAGGTCTGGTCGGTGCGGACCGGCCCGGCCACGCCCGGACTGATGCCGTACGCGCTGGGGACGCTGATCGGGGTGCCGACCAGCGCGCCGATGAGCACGGTATCCACCCTGTTCTCGATGACCGCGGTGCCCAACCCGCTATCGCACCCGGCGGCGAGCGCCACCGGCACGAGCAGGACGTAGGGAGCGAATTTGCCCATGAGACCGGAAGGTTACAGCCCACGCAGAAGGGGGTCAACCCGCCGTCATTGCTTGACTTCGACGGCGTCGGTTCCTACGCTTCGTCTCGTCTGACGCCCGTGGTCCGGAGTCCTGCCCGAAGCCATCCGAAGGGAGCCCCGATGAGCGGTCTTGGGGACGTGGTGCGCACCATGGCCGAACGGCCGGATGTCGCCGCGGCCGTGCTGGTGAGCGCCGACGGCCTCCCGATTCAGCACGCCGGGCGCCGCGCGCTGGAGCCCGACGCGGTCGCCGCGCTCGCCGCGACGGCCGCACGGCACGGCGGCGCGCTGGCGGACGCGCTCGAGCTGGGGCAGGTGGAAACGCTCGTGCTCGAGTGCGCCGGCGGACTCCTGACCGTCGCGCGGCTCGGCTCGGGCGACTGGCTCCTGGTGCTTCCCGCCGACGGCGCCGACCTGGGCGCCCTGCTCTACGATCTGCGCCGGCATCGGCCGGCCCTCGCCTCGCTGCTATGAAGTGGGCGGTCATCCTCGCCGGCGGCTCCGGCACCCGCTTCTGGCCGCTCAGTACGCCCGACAACCCGAAGCAGCTCCTCCCGCTCACTGGTCCGCGGTCCACGGCCGAGGACGCGGTCGTGCGGCTCGACGGGCTGGTGCCGCGCGAGCGGATTCTGGTCGTGACCGGCGGGGCCCTCGGGCCGAAGCTCCGCCAGCGGCTCCGGCTGGATGCCGCCAACGTGCTGGTGGAGCCGCGTCCGGCGTCCACCGGTCCCGCGCTCGTGTGGGCGACGGTCGAAGCGCTCCGCCGCGATCCCGACGCCGAGGTGCTCTCGCTTCACGCCGACTGGGCGGTAGGCGACGCGGCCGAGTTCCGGCGCACGGCGGACACGGCGCTCCGGGTCGCGCGGGTGCACCAGCGGCTGGTCACCGTCGGCATGGTGCCGTCGCGACCGGAGACCGGCTATGGCTACATCGTTCCCGGCGCCGAGCTGGGCGACTCGGCGCGCGCCGTCGCGCGGTTCGTCGAGAAGCCGGACGCCGCCACCGCGCTCGACCTCATGGCGGACGGCGCGCTGTGGAACTCCGGCCTGTTCGCCTGGACCGGGGCCACGCTGGTGCGTGAGATCGAGCGGCACACGCCGGAGATCGCGCGGCACCTGCCGCGACTCCACGAGGGCGACGTGCACGGCTTTTTCCGCGACGTCGCTGCGATCTCGATCGACGTCGGCCTCCTCGAGCGCAGCCCCGCGGTCGCGGTCGTGAGCGGCGCGTTCGCGTGGGACGACGTGGGCACGTGGGAAGCGCTCGGCCGGGTGCGTCCGAAGGACGCCGACGGGAACGTGCTCGTGGGCCGCGCGGTCGCGCAGGACTCGCACGACTGCATCGTCTGGGCCGAGGAGGACGTGGTCGTGCTGTACGGCGTGCGTGACCTCGTCGTCGTGCGCGCCAACGGGCGCGTGCTGGTGATGCCGCGCGACCGCGCGCCGCTCATGAAGCGCCTGCTCGACGGCCTTCCCCCCGACATCAGGAACCCGCCGGAGTGATCACCCTGCACCTGCTGGAACCGGAGCAGCCCGGCGCCGCGTGGGCGCCGTTCACCAGCGCGCGGCCGATCGCCGAACTGCGCGCCGGGGCATGGCGCATCCGCGAGCGTTGGGAGCAGGCGCTGGGACTCCGGACCACAGCGATTCACGGTGCGCACTGCGCCGAGTTCAGCGAGGACGACGAGCCCCCGATCCGGACCGCGGCCGCTTTCCAGGGGCCCGCCATCGTCGTCCTGAGCTGGTTCGCGCCGTCGGTGGAGCCGATCCGGCTCGCGCCCAAGACGCGCCGCCTCGTCCACGCGGGCGAGGCGGTCGGATGGGTACTGGCCGACGGCGCAGATGCGCTGCCGGAGAGCGGCTCCGAGCAGGAGATCGACGGCGTGCCGCTCGCGGGCGCCTGGTCGCTGCTCGACGCGCGGGACCGGCTGCTCCGCGGCGACTGCGAGCGGTTCCGCCGGGGCGGCACCGCGCCGGTCGACGGCGCGCACGTCTTCGGGAGCGCGGCCGACGTGATCGTCCTCGGCGCCACCGTCGAACCGGGTGTGGTGTTCGACGTGCGCAACGGGCCGGTGGTGCTCGACCGGGGTGTGGAAGTGCGCCACGGCGCGCGGCTCGAGGGCCCGACCTACGTCGGACCCGGGACGCGGGTGCTCGGCGGCGAGATCCGCGGGTCGGTGCTCGGCCCGGTATGCCGGGTGCGCGGCGAAGTCTCCGAGAGCGTGTTTCTCGGCTACGCGAACAAGGCACACGACGGGTTCGTCGGCCACAGCGTGCTGGGCCGGTGGGTCAACCTCGGGGCCGGCACGATCACCTCGAACCTGAAGCACACGTACGGCCCGGTGCGGCTCGAGGTGGCGGGCGAGCGGCTGGACACTGGACGGCTCAACGTCGGCACGCTGTTCGGCGATCACGCCAAGACCGCGATCGGCACGCTGCTCTCCACCGGCACGGTTATCGGCACCGGCGCGAGCGTCCACGGCCCGGGGACGGCGCCCCGCTGGGTGCCGCCGTTCGCGTGGGGATTGGAGGGGTCGCGGGTGAACGAGGACGGGTTTCTGCGAATGGCGGAGCGGATGATGGCGCGGCGTGACGTGGCGCTGACCGAGGCGCGCCGCGCCTCGCTCCAGTCGCTCTACGCTCGGGCAGCGAGAGCCGGCGCGTGACGTCGCTCTGGGTCCTGGGCTCGGGATCGAGCGGGAACTGCTGTGCGGTCGAAGCGGAGGGCTCGGCGGTCCTGGTCGATGCCGGATTCAGCGCGCGCGAGATCGAGCGGCGTGCCGAAGCCGTCGGCCTCGACCTCGCTCGGCTGGCCGGCATCGTGCTGACGCACGAGCACGGGGACCACACGGCGGGGGCCGCGCGCCTCGCCCGGCGGTTCCGGGTTCCCGTGGTCACTGCGGCCGGCACCTGGGCGTCGCTGCGGCGCAGGATGCGCGGCGCTGAGCACCGCGCCCTAGGACTCTGCGCCCGCGTGGAGCTCGGACCGTTCGCGGTGGAGGCCTGCCCCACCAGCCACGACGCCGCCGAGCCGCTAGCCGTCGCGGTGCGGGCCCCGGACGGCACCGGCGTGGGTGTGGCCTACGATCTCGGCCGGCCGACCGCCGCGGTGCGCTACCTCCTGCGCGAGCTGACGGCGGTCGTGCTCGAAGCGAATCACGACGACGTGCTGCTGCGGACGAGCGGCTATCCGCCGTCGGTGCAGCGACGCATCGCGGGGTCAGCCGGCCATCTGTCGAATCGTGCGGCGGCGGAACTGCTGGAAGCGGTGCACCATCCGGGGCTCGGCGTCGTCGTGCTCGCGCACCTGAGCCGGCACTGCAACACGCCCGACGACGCGCGGGCGACGGTCGAGGCGGCGCTGCAGCGGGCCGGGTTTGCCGGGGCGCTGCATGTGGCCGGGCAGGATGAACCGCTCGGCCCGCTCAGCGTGGCCCCGCCGGCGGGCGCGCAACTCGGGCTCCCGTTCTAGCGAACGAACCCCTCGCCGTCGCACTGCCAGGTCGCCGGCTCGGCCGCGTACCCGATGCGGGGGAGCAATTGCTCCGCGGCGAGCACAACTCCCCAGAACGCCAGGATCAGCGCGAGCACGTGGGCGTACGCGTTCCGCCGCCGCCAGGAGGCGAAGGCGATCCACGAACCCGCCACGATCACGGTCACGACCGCGCCGGTGTATCCGAGCAGTGCGACGCCACAGTCGTGCGAGTAGGGCCATTGCGTCATCAAGGCGCCGAGCAGAAGCGCGAGGGTGACTCGGGCCCAGAAGCCGATCAGCTCGCGCGGACTGGCATCATCGAGCGCCCGCTCATCCCGCGCGCTGCCGACCACGGTGGACGCAGCGCGAGCCCCTCGTCCGTTCCGCGTGGGAGCCCAGCGATTCCGGGGGCCGGACGGGGCGCCGGACAGCTGGGCGAGGAGGCGGTCCACCACCTCGCTCATGGGGTCGGCGTCGGACGATCGCTTTGGCAAGGGAACTCCGCGCGGGCTTCTCGTTTCCACGCGGCATATGTCGTACCGTGCGCGTCGACCCCGGTGCAAGTGCGGGCGTCAGGATCGGTTGTGCGTGTTGGGCCTGGAGTGGGTACGCGCTGCGCGACCGGAGAGTCTGGCAGTTCGCCGCGCAATTCCCTGCGCGGGGCGGGTCAGGGGGCCAGGTCCGGATCGGGGGGGACGGCGACCGTGTCGGGCCGCGGGGTGGGCGGGCCGACCAGATCGAAGTCGATGGGCTCGGTGAGATCGCCGCCGCTCAGGGTCAGACGCTTGCCGCGTCGGCCCAGCTTCAGGCGGTAGCTCACCCACTCGCCGCCGAGGGCCAGCAGCAGGCTGTCGGGTTTGGTCCGCCAGCGGACCGTCTCGTCGCCGTAGCTCGCGCTCGAGTCGGGCCGCACGATCACGGTGCGGGGCCCGCTCTTCGTTCCCTGTGTGAGATCGAACGTCCAGGTGCCGAGTACCGCCGGCGCCGGGGGCGAGCTCTGGGCCACCGCGGGCGGCGCGGCAACGAGGGTGAACGCCAGCGCGAGCAAACTGACTAGCCAACCGAGCCTCACGTGTCCTCCCCGAATGACGTCTCAGCGGCCGTTCGCCGCGGCGGGGAGTCTAATCGCGCGATCCGTGCCAACCAACTCCGGCAGAGCGACTGCGGGTCGAGCCGCCTCCTCACGGCGCGATGTAGGGATTGCCGCTCACGCTGCCCTATCGTACGCATCGAGTCGGTCTCCCTGCCCGGGGCGAGAGCGCTCACCAGCAGACGTTGAGGCCCGTGAAGATCAGCCACAGCCACCAGCAGCCACTCCCGCGGCTGAACGTCGGGTCCATGTTCGCGGGCGTGTCGGGCGCTCGGTCACCCTCTTCGCGACCTTCACGACCTTGCCGTTCTTCGCAGCGTACGCCTTCCACTCGCCGTTCACCTGTGCGGCGTACAGCTCGTGCTTCCCCGGCGGCAGCGACACGTCTTCGGCGGCGCTCGCGTCGGTCTCCAGCACGCCCAGGAACACGCCCGCCTTCAGTTGATCGAGGCTCTTGATCCCGCTGAAGTCGGCCGGCGTGAGGTCGAACTTCCTGCCGCCGATCTTCGCCTTCTTCGCGCGTTTCTCATCGAGCTGGGCCGCCTTGGCCTTGGCAACGACCGCCTGGCCAGCCGGATCCGCGCTCTGGGCCAGCGCGGACTGCGACGCGACGAGCGCGAGCAGGAGCGCGAGCGTGCTCGTGCCGCGCGAATACCTCCAGGACTCGGCGAACATCGGGTGAACTCCTTGGCGATGGTGGTGAGAGCGGTGACTCAGTCGTCCGGCTGCGCCTGTGGCGCCGCCATCTGTTGCATCATGCAGGCTTGATAGCGCCGGGTGTCGATCTTCGTCGCGAGCTTCGATGGCGCTCCATCTCCTGCTTCGTCGGCGGGCGGTTCTCGCCGCGCGTCGGGTTGACGAAGGCGAGGTACTCGTCCACGCTGAGGCCCATGCAGCCGGCCACCACGCTCCCTCCGCATCTTCGAGGTCGCCGCCGGCCATCGCGCTGCTGCGCACCATCGACATGCCGGACATGCTGGACAGGCCACCCGCCGCCGCCGCGGCTGCGGCCGCCGCAGCTGCCGCCGCTGCGCCGCCGCCCCCGGGCATTCCGGGTACCAGTCCGGTCGGCACCCCGCCGGACAGCGCGGCGCTAACATCGCCGCTCATGCCACCGCGCCGGCGATGTTCGAGGCCGCCTCCCCCGCGTTGTCGCTCGTAGCAGCGACGCGCTCGCGCGGCGGACGGCCCCCACCCACCACTCGAACCTCGAAACGAGCCATCTCGCCAACCTGCACGACGGCGTGTACCCCGAGATCCGGGCGTACCTGCTCGCGAGCTTGAGTCTCCGCCTCGGTGACAGCTCGGCCGCGCGCCTCCAGCTCCCCGGGCTCGAGGACCCCACGCCGACGCCGCACGCGACGACCGTGGGCCGCGACGCCGCGGGCAGCATCCGGGCTCAGCTGGCGGCGCGCGCCGGTCGCTTACCGGACGCGATCCGCGCGTTGGAAGAGGTGCACCGGCTCGAAGCCCGGGTGGGACTGATCGGCGGCTCGCCATTCTACTCTCAGGGACTCGAGCGGTTCCTGTACGCGGAGCTGCTGGAGCGCTCGGCGCGCCTGGACGAGGCGATTCGTTGGTACGGGTCGTTCGCCAGCAACTCGCTGTTCGACTTCGTGTATCTGGCCCCGTCTCACATCGCCGGGAGTCGCATCAGCCGGCAGCTCGGCCGCACTGCGGAGGCGGCCGCCCACTTTCAGCAGGCGCTGGATCTGCTGGGAGGCGCCGAGCCGGAGATGGACTCGCTGGTGCAAGACGCGAAGAGGGGGTTCCATCAGGATCCCCCGCTCGGTGCCCAGTGGTTGCTGATGGCCAGGTCGGTATACCCGGGCGCGCGGACGACGATCGGAGCGCAGCCGCGCCCGTTGGCGGCGCGTAACACGGCGTCAGCGACACGGGGGTGCCGGTCGGAAAGGTCGTGGTCCCCGTGCGGGCCGTGCCCGCGACCCGCGTCGGCGGGTTGGCCTTGTCCATCGCATGCACCGTGATGGTGGTCGGCGTGCCGATGGCGGGCGGCGGGTACATCTCGACGCATGCGGCGAGCGGGCGCACTCCGCGCCACTCCGGGAGGTACTGGGTCAGCCGTGCGATGCAAGCCCGCGGGTAGACGCGAGCCCCAGCGGGATTGGGGTGCCCATCTTCGCGTCGCGGCAGAGCGGGCCCACCAGCCACAGTCGGCGGTTCGGCGCCGCGTAGCAGTTCGACGCGGACCACGGAATCTCCGCGAAGTCGACGCGCACCGTGCCGTACATCGGATGCGCGGCCCCCCGCCGCAGCACTTTCGTTGACTGCCGGCGAGCTTGTGACGCGGGCCCCGACTCCGCCGGTCAGTTCATCGCGGACTGGATCACGCAGGGCATCGCGCAGCGCGAGGTCGCCCCGGTCGTGGACATCCGAAGTCCCCTCACCTCCGAGCGGAACGCCGCGGCCGACAGTTCGAAGCGCGGTACCTCGCGCCGCGGACGTTGCCCGGCCTCCCTCACCCTCGGCGGCGACGACGGGCTCGAAACGCCGGTGGCGCGCCGGAAGACCGGCCCGATTGCGAAGCTCACCGACGTGAACCGCGACGGCTTCGTGGACCTGGTGGCCGACTTCGACGAGCGCGCGATGATGAACAACGGCGAGCTCGCCGCCGGCATCTCCCCGCTCGTGCTGCTCGGCCGGCTGAAGGAGGGCAAGCACATCCGCGGCACGGACGTGATCCAGGCGACGCAGTAGCCTCAGGTCGCAACGAAACGCCCCGGGCACTCGCCCGGGGCGCTTCGTCCTACCACCTACGATGTGAAGCCTAGTACATCCCGCCCATGCCGCCGCCCGGAGGCATCGGCGCGGCCGGCTTCTCCTCCTTCTTCTCCACGACCACACACTCGGTCGTGAGCAGGAGGCCGGCGATCGACGCGGCGTTCTGCAGCGCCGTGCGGGCGACCTTGGTCGGATCGATGACACCCGCCTTGACCAGGTCCTCGTAGACGTCGGTCTGGGCGTTGTAGCCGAAGTTCTTGTCCTTTGACTCCCGCACCCGCTCGACCACGATCGAGCCCTCGGCGCCCGCGTTCTGGGCGATCATGCGGATGGGCTCCTCGAGCGCGCGGCGCACGATCTCGACCCCGATCTTCTCGTCCTCGGTGCCCTTGATCTTGTCCAGCGCGCCCTGGGCCCGGAGCAGCGCGACGCCGCCGCCGGCCACGATGCCCTCCTCGACCGCCGCGCGGGTGGCGTGGAGCGCGTCCTCGACCCGGGCCTTCTTCTCCTTCATCTCGGTCTCGGTCGCAGCGCCCACGTTGATCACCGCCACCCCGCCCGAGAGCTTGGCCAGCCGCTCCTGCAGCTTCTCCCGGTCGTAGTCGCTGGTGGTCTTGTCGATCGCGGCCTTGATCTCGTTGATGCGGCCCTGGATGTCGCCGTCCTTGCCCTTGCCATCGACGATCGTGGTGTTGTCCTTGTCGATGACGATCCGCTTGGCGCGGCCGAGATCGTTGAGCGTGGCGTTCTCCAGCTTGAACCCGACCTCCTCCGAGATCACCTGCCCGCCGGTGAGCACGCTGATGTCGCGGAGCATCTCCTTGCGACGGTCGCCGAAGCCGGGCGCCTTCACGGCGCAGACCTTGAGCGTGCCGCGCAGCTTGTTCACGACCAGGGTCGCCAGCGCCTCACCCTCGACGTCCTCCGCGATGAGCAGGAGTGGCTTGCCGCTCTGCGCGGTCTTCTCGAGGATCGGCAGCAGCTCCTTCATCGCCGACACCTTCTTGTCGTGGATGAGGAGGTACGCATCCACCAGCACCGCCTCCATCTTCTCCGGGTCGGTGATGAAATAGGGCGAGAGATAGCCGCGGTCGAACTGCATGCCGTCCACGGTCTCCAGCGTGGTCTCCAGGCCCTTCGCTTCCTCGACGGTAATGACGCCGTCCTTGCCCACCTTCTCCATCGCGTCGGCGATCAGGTTGCCGATCTCCTTGTCGTTGTTCGCCGAGATCGAACCGACCTGCGCGATCTCCTTCTTGCCCGCGCTGGGGACGCTGATCGTCTTCAGCTGCTCGACCACCGCCTCCACCGCCTTCTCGATGCCCCGCTTGAGCTCCATCGGGTTGGCGCCGGCGGTGACGTTCTTGAGCCCCTCGCGGTAGATCGCCTGGGCGAGCACGGTCGCGGTGGTGGTGCCGTCGCCGGCCTGGTCGCTGGTCTTGGTGGCGACCTCCTTGACCATCTGCGCGCCCATGTTCTCGATCGCGTCGGCGAGCTCGATCTCCTTGGCCACGGTCACGCCGTCCTTGGTGACCGTCGGTGAGCCGAACTTCTTGTCGATGACGACATTCCGTCCCTTGGGGCCGAGGGTGACCTTCACCGCCTCGGCGAGATGATCGACGCCCCGCTTGAGCTTGGCGCGGGCCTCGGTGTTGAACAGCAGCTCCTTCGCAGCCATGTGTCCGTCTCCTATCGGTTCAGCCGAGCTTGGCCAGAACGTCCGAGGCCTTGATGATCACGTACTCGTCACCCTCGTACGTGTAGTTGGTCCCGCTGTACTTCCCGTAAATCACCTGGTCGCCGACCTTCAGGTCCATGGCGACCCGCTTGCCGTTGTCGTCCACCCGGCCAGGGCCGACCGCGATGACCTGCCCCTGCGTTGGCTTCTCCTTCGCGGTGTCGGGGATGTAGAGACCGCCCCGCATGGACTCGGTCTCGTCCGCCGGGAGGATTACGACCCGATCCTCGAGCGGGTGGATCTTGAGGTCCTTCTTGGCCTTGGTCGCCGTTGCCGTCGCCATCTGGCGCCTCCACAACAGGTTGACGTGTGCGTGTAACTGTATGGTAACGTTTGGCTTGGCAGTCGGCCTCGAGGAGTGCCTGGCACTCGACCAGTGTGACTGCCAACGCTCGGGCCAATTATAGAATCCGCGGCCCAGGAGTCAAGCGGGGGCGCGCCGACCGCGCCATCGAAGCCTTGACTTGGGCTCGGGGCCGCCGAGAAGTTTTTCGCTGGCTTCGACCCCAGCCGCTTCAACCCAGGAGCTCCGGATGTCGCTGTTCAGTGGGTTCGCGCTCGCGTCGGTCCTGTGCGGGGATAGCGCCCCGGCCGCCCCCTGCCCCCGCGTGGACCCGCCGCCCGTCAGCATCGCGGTGGACTCGTCGCGCCACGAGGTCACGGTGACCACGGGACCGTGGACGCTGCTCAACATGCCGCCGATGGAGGACCACGTGATGATGGAAGGCGCGGCCGGCAGCCACGACGCGCCGGTGCAGCACTTCGAGTGGCCGGTGGATGGGTGGTTCCGCGGGTTCAAGTACGAGATCGTGGACGCGACGGGGAACGTGCTCGACCGCCGCCTGATGCACCACATGATCATGGTGAACTTCGACCGCCGGCAATTGCTGTATCCGGCGGTGGAGCGTATCGCCGGCGCCGGCAGCGAGACCGACGATGCCTCGGTGCCGAAGACGATCGGGGTGCCGCTCTCCCGGGGCATGGACCTCGGCTTCTACATCATGTGGCACAACGAGAGCGGCAAGGACCTGGAGGGCGTCTACCTCAAGTACACTATGCTCTGGACGCCGACCAACCAGAATCCCCGGCCGATCACGTCACTGCCGATCTACATGGACGTGAACCTGACCGTCGGCGGCAGCAACACCTTCGACGTGCCGCCGGGCCACTCCGAGAAGGCCTATGAGTTCACCCTGCCGGTCGGCGGCCGCCTGTTGGGCGTGGGCGGGCACCTGCACGACTTCGGCTCGCTGGTGAAGCTGGTGGACGCCGAGAATGGCAAGGAGCTCACCCGCGTCACCGCGAAGCGGGATTCCGCCGGCAAGGTGGAGGGCGTGAGCCGGAAGCTGTTCGGCGTGAGCGGCCAGGGCCTCAAGCTCAAGGCGAACCACCGCTACCGGGTCGTGGGTGTGTACGACAATCCCACCAACGAGACCAGGACCCGGGGCGCGATGGCGCACATGGTGGGACTCTTCGTGCCGGACGACATGAGCCAGTGGCCCGCGGTGGACCCGACGGATCCGACGATGCGGCGGGATCTCGCCTCACTCCAGGTGCCGGGCTACGAAGACGCGCTCGCGCCGACGGAGGGTACCGGGCACGGCGACCACCACGGCGGACCTGGCGGCGCGGCGTCGGAGGCGTCCGCGGGCAGTGGCCACGAAGGGCACACGTCGGGCGCGGACCACAGCTCGCAGGGGGCGAAACCACCTCGCTAGTGACGAGCAACGAGTTACGAGTTACGAGTTGCGGGTTACGAGTGGCACGGCATCCAGTCGTAACTTGTAACTCGTTACTGGTTACTCGTAACTATCCGCCTCGCGCCCACCCACCGCTTCCACCACCAGCGGCCGTACGGGTCGCTGTCGCTCAGCGCGCTGACCTGCACGCCGCGCCGCGCGCTGTGGACGAAGCGACCGTCACCCAGATACAGCCCGACGTGGGTGACCCGACCGCCGCGCTGGGAGAAGGTCAGAATGTCGCCGGGACGCAGCGTGTCGAGATCCCGCTTCACCG
>JBOHSY010000137.1:0-1339 GCA_050733355.1 Gemmatimonadales bacterium
GCGCCATGCTCGCGAGGAGCCGCGGATCGCCGAACCGCTCCACTGCCGCGCCGCGCCGCCGCTCGGCGCGGAGCACCAGCCAGCCAGCGAGCGGCAGGAGCGCGAGCGGCGCGAGCCCGGCCGGCCAGGCGAACGCCAGCGCGCTCACGGGAGCCCGCGCCAGCGCCCGAGTCCGATCGCGAGTTCGGCGCCAAGCAGCATCACCGCGGGGAAGAGCAGGAACGGGAACAGCTCGCGGTAGTCGCGGGTCTCTCCGATCCGCACCTCGTTCCGCTCCAGCTCCTCGATCTCGGCGAACACCTTCTCGAGGGCCTCGGGATCGGTGGCTCGGTAGTACTTGCCGCCGGTGCGCGACGTGATCCGCTTCATCACCGCCTCGTCGGCCCTTGTGAGCCGGTCGGCCTGGCGACCCTCGCGCCAGATGAAGCCATCGCTGTCGAAACCGGTGGTGTCCGCCGTGCTGAGGCCGATGGCGTGGATGCGGATGCCGAGCGCCCTGGCAGCCTCCGCCGCCACGTAGGGGGACGGCGAGCCGGTGTTGTTCGCGCCGTCGGTCACCAGCACCACCGCGCTCGCCTCGGGCGGGAGGTCCTTGAGCTGGCCGATCGACAGCGCGAGCGCCGTCCCGATCGCGGTGCCGTCCGGCAGCTGTCCGATGTCCACCTGCTCGAGCAGCCGGTCGAGCAACTCCGTGTCCGGCGTGAGCGGCGCCTGGAGGAACGCGCGGCCGGCGAAGATCACCAGGCCCATCAGGTCGCCGTCGCGCCGGCGGACGAAGTCGGCCAGGACCCGGCGCGCCACCTGGAGCCGGTTCCCCGGCTGGAAGTCGCCGGCCTTCATGCTGCTCGAGATGTCGAGCGTGATCACGAGATTCCGCGACTTGATGCGGATGTCCTCGACGTGCCGCGGCGTCTGCGGCCGCGCGAGCGCCGCGACCAGCAGCACCACGCCGAGGAGACGCAGCGCGGTGGGGAGCCAGGGCCAGCGGGTTCGCGGCGTCGGGGGCGCGCCGGACAGGAACCGGAGCGCCGGGAACTCGATCCGCTCCGCGGGCGGCCGGCGGCGCGCACGCCACCGGCGCCAGACCTCGGCGAGGGGCAGCGCGAGCAGTACCAGAATCCAGGGATCAGCCAGCCGCATCGGCGGTTTGACCGGGAGGTTCCGTCGCGGCGCGCCAGCTCGTGAGCAGCGCGCGTGCAGCCTCCAGGAATGCCGGACCGGCCGCGGGCGGCGCTTCGGCCCGGGCGAACTTCACCAGGTCGGCATCCGTGAGGAGCGCGGAAAGGCGCTCGCGGTTGCCCTGCCGCACCAGGTGGGGCGGCAGCGCGCCCAGCAGCTC
>JBOHSY010000138.1:0-1615 GCA_050733355.1 Gemmatimonadales bacterium
ATTCCTCCTCCGCCTGCTCCGCCGCCACGCGGATGCGCCGCTTCACGTCCGGATCCGTCACCACCACGAAATGCCACGGCTGCAGGTGCGCCCCGCTCGGCGCGGTACCGGCGGCCTCCAGGCACGACTCGATGACGGCGCGAGGGACTGCCCGGTCACTGAACTGGCGCGTCGTGCGGCGGCGCTGCATCTCGGCGGCGAACGCGCGGCTCCGCGCCTCCATTTCGGCCACCGGATACTCGCGGTAACCGGGGAGGGACTCGAAGACGGGGTCGCCGAAGGATGGGGTCATCGGGATCTACCGACGTAACATGCCGTGGCCGTCGATGATCCGCACGACCTCGTCGACCGGAAGCGCCTCCACAGCGTCACCCTTCGCACTCACCGTCCGGGCGGTGAGCATGGAGTTGTAGATCGCTTCCTCGGTCGCCTCCACGGCCGCCTGAAACAGCCCGGACATCGCGTCGTTGCCGAGCTCGGTCGTCCTCAGCCGCACCGCGCCGGCCGGACGCCGCACGCTCCGGTGAGTAGAAAAGGCGATCACGTAGTTCCCGGAGCCATTCTCGAGTGCCGAGCCCGTCCGCCCGAGCCCGATGATCGCCCGCGCGGCGAGCCGCTCGAGGTTGCGATCCGACAGCGGCGCGTCGGTCGCAACGACCAGCATGATCGATCCCGGCGATCCTTGCGCCTCGGCCGCTCGCCGGACTCCCCGGCGGCCGAGGGCCCGGCCCACCGGCACGCCCAGCATCAGCCGATCGCCACCGAAGTTCGACTGGACCAGCACGCCCACGGTCCAGGGCCGGTAGGCACGGAATCGCCGGCCTGCACGGTCACCTGTCCCACCCGCACACCGGATACGTCGGTGATCGCATTGTACGGACCCGGCGCGAGCACGCCGGGCCGGATCCCGAGCGCGCGGGCTCGCATCCGCTGCAGCGCACTGCCCGAGCTCGTCGCCAGCATCAAGGCGAGTAGAAGGGAAACACCGCGGCATAGCTGAGCCATGAGCCGTCACCCCCTGAGCGCCAGGAACAGCGCGCCCACCACCATGACCACTCCCAGCGCCATCTTCGTCGCGGCTGCGGCGGCGCGGCCGAGCACCGCGCCCCAGCCGGCTTTTGCCGCGGCACCCGAGTGCCGCGCCTGGGTGTACTCGAACAGCGCCGCGCCGGCGAACGCCCCGACGAACGCGCCGACGACCGACCCGACGAGGGGCAGGGGCACGCCGACGACCGCGCCGATCAGCCCGCCGAGGAGGGCTCCCCACCCGGCTCGGCGCGATCCGCCGTAGCGCCGCGCCAAGCGGAAGCCGAGCCACGCCTCCACCGCCTCGCCCAGCACGGCGAGGCCGATGGCGAGCGCGAGCAGGCCCACGGACAGCGTGCGGAACTCGGTGAGCCACCCGTATCCCAGAATGCCGAGCAGGATCACCCAGAGGCCGGGCAGGCCGAAGGGGATCAGCAGGAGGCCGGCGATGCCGGCGCCGATGAGGAGGAGAAGGGCGAGTGGATCGTCCATGGCTATAGGAGGGGAGCGCCGTGCTTCAGGGGTACGGCGCCACGAAGGTCAGCTTGCTCAGGTACGCAGCGATCGACTGGAAGTCGGCGAGATTGCG
>JBOHSY010000139.1:0-4118 GCA_050733355.1 Gemmatimonadales bacterium
CGCGCCGCCTCTGACCGCCGCCGACTGACGGCCCGGCGGGGCGTCCGTCTGTCAATCGCCAGCCCAGTTGCCTAAATTTCATGGCTTATGGATTTCCCGGGGCTCGCCGACCGGGTGGCCAAGGTGCGTGAGGTCATCCGGCAGCGCCAGGCGACCGGCGGTTGGACCCACCCGGTCGCCATCGTCGGCGTGACCAAGGCGCACGGGCCCGAGGCGGTGAGCGCCGCCGCCGCTGCCGGCCTCCGTGCCGTGGGCGAGAACCGGGTGCAGGAGGCGTTGGCCAAGCAGGACGCGCTCGGGCCGGTTCCCGTCGAGTGGCATCTCGTGGGCACGCTTCAGCGAAACAAGGCGCGCCATGCGGTCGGCCGATTCGCGCTGATCCATTCGGTGGATCGGCTCGAGCTGGCCGGGGAGCTCCAGCGCCGGCTGCCCCGGGATGCGCGACAGGCCGTGCTCGTGCAGGTGAACTGTTCGGGCGAGCCGCAGAAGGGCGGGGTGGAGCCCGAGGCGCTGGTGGAGCTGCTGGCCGCGCTCGCGCAGCTCGACCGCCTGGAGATCCGCGGGCTCATGACGATGGCCGCGCTCACGGAGGATGAGGCGGAGCAGCGCCGCGCCTTTCGGCTGCTCCGCGGCCTGCGGGACGAGGCCGAGCGCGAGGGGCACCGGCTGCCCGAGCTCTCGATGGGGATGTCGGGCGACTTCGGCGTCGCGGTGGAAGAAGGAGCGACGATCGTGCGTCTGGGGACCGTGCTGTTCGGGGAACGCGCCTATGACTGATGATGCCTTTCAGCTGACGCCGCTGGATGTCCGCACCCACGAGTTCGCCCGCACGGTGCGCGGCTACGACCGCGCCCAGGTGGACGACTTCAAGCAGCGCCTGTCCGCGGAAATCGAACGGCTGATCCGGGAGCGCATCCAGGCCGAGGAGCGGCTCAAGAACGTGCAGGATCAGCTCCGGGCGTATCGCGAGCGGGAGCGCGCGCTCAACGAGGCGCTCGTCGCGGCGCAGCAGCTCCGCGCCGACACCCGGCAGCAGGCCGAGCGCGAGGCCGAGCTCGTCGTGCGCGAGGCGGAGGCGGAAGCCACGCGGCTCCTGAACCGCGCGCGCATCGAAGAGCAGCTCGTGCGCGAGCGCACGGCCGGCGCCGCGCGCAACTTCGCGGCCTACGTAGCCGGGCTCCGCGCCCTCATGGAGCGGCACCTGGCCGAGCTGGACGGGCTGGAGGCGGCCGCTCGCGCGTCGTCGCCGATTCCGGCGGCGCCGGTCGAGCACGCGCCGAGTCAGCCCGAGATGGCCGTGGCCGGAGGCGAGAACGAGTGACCGCGACCGTTACGCTGGCCGACGAGGTGCGCGCCGCCGCCGACGTGATCCGGCGGCGCGTCCCCGAGCGGCCGGCGGTGGCCATCATCCTGGGCACCGGGCTCGGCGGACTGGCCGAGGAGATCGCAGTCGAAGCGTCGATCCCCTACGGGGAGATTCCCGGCTTCCCGCTCTCGACGGTCGAGTCGCACGCGGGCCGGCTGCTGGCGGGCCGCCTCGGCGGCAAGTCGGTCGTCGCCATGCAGGGGCGGTTCCACTGCTACGAGGGCTACGACCTCCGCCAGGTGACCTTCCCGGTGCGCGTGCTCCACGCGCTCGGCGCCGGGACGCTCGTGGTCTCGAACGCATGTGGCGGCATGCACCCGCTCTGGGCGCCGGGCGATCTCATGCTCATGGCCGATCACATCAACCTGCTCGGGGACAGCCCGCTCGTGGGCCCGAACGACGATCGACTCGGGCCGCGCTTTCCCGATCTCTCCGCCGCGTACCACCCGGCGCTTCGCGCGCTCGCCCGCGCGGCGGCGCTCGAGCTTGGCATCACGCTGCGGGAGGGCGTGTACGTGGCGGTCGCCGGGCCCAACCTGGAGACCCGGGCGGAATACCGGATGCTCAGGGCGATGGGCGCCGACGTGGTCGGCATGTCCACGGTCCCCGAGGTGATCGTCGCGAATCACGAGGGCATGCGCGTGCTCGGGCTCTCGATCATCACCGACCAGTGCCTGCCGGACGCCCTCGAGCCGGCCGACATCGGACGGATCATCGACACCGCGCGCCGCGCGGAGCCGCAGCTCACCCGGCTCGTGGCGCGCGTGGTCGAACGGCTCTAGCATGACGCGCTTTCCGGCCTGGCCCGACGTCACCGCCGACGAGCTCGAGCGCCGGCAGCTCGAGCTGTGGAAGTCGGAGCGTCTCTTCCGCCGCACGCTCGAGGCGTCGGCGGACGGCGCGCCCTACGTCTTCTACGAGGGGCCGCCCACCGCGAACGGGCGGCCCGGCATCCACCATGTCTTCTCGCGCACCATCAAGGACCTGGTCTGCCGCTTCCACGCGATGCAAGGCGGCCAGGTCACGCGCATCGCGGGGTGGGACACCCACGGCCTCCCCGTGGAGATCGAGGTGGAGAAGGAGCTCGGCATCAACGGCAAGAAGGACATCGAGACGTTCGGTGTCGCCGAGTTCAACGCGCGGGCGCGGCAGAGCGTGTTCAAGTATCAGTCCGAGTGGGAGGAGCTGTCCGACCGGATCGGCTACTGGCTGGACTACGACCATCCGTACGTCACGTGCAGCAACGAGTACATCGAGAGCGTGTGGTGGCTGCTTCGCCGCCTGCACGAGCGCGAGCTGCTCTATCGCGGGCATCGCGTGCTCCCGTACTGTCCCCGCTGCGGCACCGTGCTCTCGAGCCACGAGCTCGCGCTCGGCTACGAGGCCGTGACGACCAACTCGCTCTACGTCACCTTCCCGCTCGAGGACGATCCCTCCCGGCAGCTGCTCATCTGGACCACCACGCCCTGGACGCTCCTGGCGAACGTCGCCGTGGCCGTGCACCCGGACCTCGAATACGCCGAGTATCCGGTGGACGGGCGGACGATCATCCTGGCGACGGCACGCGCCGATCTGCCGAGCGGCCGAGAGGTAATCGCGCAGGGGGCGGGCGGCGTGGGGACCGGGCGGCAGAGCGCCCGGGCGCGGCGGACCGCGGTGCCGTTCCGCGCGCTGACCCCGGTGCGGACATTCAAGGGACGCGAGCTGGTCGGTCTCCGCTACCGCCGCCCGCTGGAGGTGGTCCCGCTGCCGGACGACCGGGCGTCGCGGGTGGTGATCGGGGCCGCCTTCGTCTCGGCGGACGACGGTTCCGGGCTGGTGCACATGGCCCCCGCGTTCGGCGCCGACGACTACGCGGCGGGGCAGGAGCTGGGCCTGGCCCTCGTCCGGCCGGTCGGTCCGGACGGCTCGTTCACCGGCACCGACTGGCCGGAGATCGAGGGCCGCCGGGTGACCGACCGGGAGACCAACGATCTCATCCTCCAGCGGCTCAAGCGCGACGGGCGCTGGCACCTCACGCAGCCGCACTCGCATACGTATCCGCACTGCTGGCGCTGCGCGAACCCGCTGATCTACTACGCCCGCGACTCATGGTTCGTCCGGACGTCGGCGGTCAAGCACCGGATGCTCGCGCACAACGCCGCAGTCGACTGGCATCCGCCGGAGGTGGGGTCGGGGCGCTTCGGCGAGTGGCTGGAGAACAACGTGGACTGGGCGCTGTCGCGCGACCGGTACTGGGGTACGCCCCTGCCGGTGTGGGTGTGCGACCGCGACCCGGCGCACGTCGAGGTCGTGGGCTCCTACGCCCAGCTGGCGGAGCGCTGGGGGCAGCCGCTGCCGGCCGGGTTCGATCCCCACAAGCCGTTCATCGATCGGTACGAGTGGGAGTGTGCGTGTCGCGGCCGCATGCGACGCACGCCGGAGGTGATCGACACTTGGTTCGACTCCGGCGCCATGCCGTACGCGCAGTGGCACTACCCGTTCGAGCACGAGGCCGAATTCAAGGCGCACTTCCCGGCCGACTTCATCTGCGAAGGGGTGGACCAGACCCGCGGGTGGTTCTACAGTCTGCTCGCGATCGCCACGACCGCGTTCGACGCTACGGCCTACCGGCACGTGATCGTCAACGAGCTGGTGCTCGACCCCGAGGGCCAGAAGATGTCCAAGAGCCGGGGCAACGTCGTGAGCCCCTGGGACATGGTGCGCGAGTTCGGGGCGGACACGGTGCGGCTCTACCTGCTCGCATCCAGCC
>JBOHSY010000140.1:0-2317 GCA_050733355.1 Gemmatimonadales bacterium
GCCGCGGGGCCGGCCGCCACCGGGGCGGCGATCGTGACGTTGAACTTGCTCTTGAACGCCTCGATCAGCTCGGCCAGCTCGACGACCGTCTTGTTGCCGATCGCCTCGAGGATCTCTTCGTTGCTCAGCGTGGTGGTAGCCATTGTCTCGGGTCTCTCTCCGGTTGAAATCGCCGCCGTAGGGCGCGCGCTCCCGTGCGCGCGCTGAGGGGCGCGCCTACGACGACCGCTGCGCGCGAAGCGCCTCGAGGGCGCCGACCATCTGATACAGCATGCCGTTCATCGCCCCGGCGAACTGGGCGAGCGGCGCCTGGAAGGCGCCGGCCAGCTGGCCGAGGAGCTGCTCGCGCGACGGCAGCGACGCGAGCCGCTTGACCTGCTCGGGCGTGACGGGCCTGCCGTCCACCAGCCCGATCTTGATCGCCGGCTTCTCGAACTCCCTCTGGAAGTCGGTGAGCACCTTGGCCGCCGCCAGGGGATCGCGCCCGGCGAGGACGAGCCCGGTGGGCCCCGAGAGGTACTCGTCCAGCGCGGTCACCTGATTGGCGGCGAGCGCGCGCTGGGCCAGCGTGTTCTTCACGACGACGTACCGGACCCCGGCCGCGCGGAGGCGGCGCCGGAACTCGGTCATCCGCAGCACGTTCAGGCCGCTGAAGTCGGTGACGTAGAGGTTGGGCGACTCCCGGAGCTCGGCCGTGAGCGTCTCCACCATCTCCTGGCGCTCTGTCTTGCTCATCGATACACCGCCGTGTCGAGCTTCACGCCCGGCCCCATCGTGCTCGAAATGGTGGCCGACTTGATGTACGTGCCCTTGGCCGCCGACGGCTTGGCCCGGACGATCGTCTCCATGAACGCCTGCACGTTCTCGGCGAGTTGCTCCGGTTGGAACGAAACCTTGCCCACCGGCGCGTGCACGTTGCCGGTCTTGTCCACCCGGAACTCGATCTTGCCCGCCTTGATCTCCCGCACCGCCCGGGTCACGTCCAGGGTGACCGTGCCCGCCTTCGGGTTCGGCATCAGGCCGCGGGGACCGAGGATCTTGCCCAGTGCGCCGAGCTGGCCCATGACGTCCGGCGTGGCGACGATGACGTCGGTATCGAGCCAGCCGTCCTTGATCTTCTGGATGTACTCGACGCCCACGAAATCGGCGCCGGCCGCCTCCGCCTCGCGGGCCCGGTCTCCCTGCGCGATGACCAGCACGCGCACCGACTTGCCGGTGCCGTGCGGGAGCACCACGGTGCCGCGGACGACCTGGTCGGCGTGACGCGGATCGACGCCCAGATTCACCGCCACGTCAACGGTCTCGTCGAACTTGGCAAACGCCGACTGCTTCACGAGATCGACCGCCTCGGGCACCGCGTACTCGCGCGCCCGGTCGACCTTGGCCACGGCGGCGCGGAACTTCTTTCCGACCACCGGCATCAGTCGGCCACCTCCAGCCCCATCGAGCGCGCCGTACCGGCGATCATCCGCATGGCGCTGTCGAGATCGGCTGCGTTGAGGTCCTGCATCTTGATTTCGGCGATCTTCTTCAGCTGCGCCTTCGACACCGTGCCGACCTTGGTGCGGTTCGGCTGCGCGCTGCCCTTCTCCAGCCCCGCCTCCTTGAGCAGGAGGTTCGGCGCCGGCGGCGTCTTGGTGATGAACGTGAAGGTGCGGTCCGAGAAGATGGTCACCACCACCGGGATGACCATGCCCGACTGACTGTGCGTCCGCGCGTTGAACTGCTTGCAGAACTCCATGATGTTCACGCCGTGCGGACCCAGCGCGGTGCCCACCGGCGGCGCCGGGTTGGCCGCGCCCGCCGGGCACTGAAGCTTCACGACTGCCTGAATCTTCTTTGCCATCGTACTCCCGGTATCGGATTCGGCAGAGCCGACGTCCTGCCGCGATGACCCGCGCGGTCGCGGTTTACCAGCTTTCCGCTATCCGCTATCCGCGCTGGCCGCGGTCATCCAAGCACGCCCGCGGGCGCCGAGCGACGGCGGAGCGAGCGGATAGCGGATAGCGGATAGCGGATAGCTAGTGACCTCTCAACTGCGTGTAGTCCATCTCGACGGCCGTGGGCCGCCCGAAGAGGCTCACGCTCACCTTGACCTTGCCCTTGTCCGACAGCACTTCCTCGACCGTGCCGCTGAAGTCGGAGAACGGCCCCTCCGTGATCTCCACGACCTGGCCGATCATGAAGGGAATCTCCTCCTTGGGCTCGGCCTCGGCCACCGATTCGGCGACGCCGAGCAGACGATTCACCTCGTCCTGCCGGAGCGGCTGCGGCAGCTTGCCGCTGCCCACGAACTTGATCACGCCCTGGATGCTGT
>JBOHSY010000141.1:0-9224 GCA_050733355.1 Gemmatimonadales bacterium
GTGGCGGTTGATCAACCGCCACCGGGCACTCCGGCAGCGGCCGTGGTACTACACGACGCTCAACATCGATCCCACCAACGCCGACGTGGTCTGGTTTCCGCAGGTGCCGCTGCTCAAGAGCGTCGACGGCGGCCGCACGATCGTGAACGTGAAGGGCACGCACCACGGCGACCACCACGACGTGTGGATGGATCCGACGAACCCCCGCCGCATCATCGATGGCAACGACGGCGGGGTGGACATCACCATCAACGGCGGCGAGAGCTGGTACGCGCCCCCGCTGCCGATCTCGCAGTTCTACCATGTGAACGTAGACGAGCAGGTGCCGTATCGCGTGTCGGGGGCGATGCAGGACATCGGCACGACCAGTGGCCCGAGCAACAGCCTGAGCCGGGACGGCATCCGGGCCGCGGACTGGTTCAGCGTGGGCGGCGGAGAGGCGGGCCATACGGCGCACGACCCGGCCGATGCCGACGTGGTGTACGCCGGCGAATACGGGGGCTACATCTCGCGCTACGATCACCGCACGCGGCAGGCGCGGAACGTGTCGATCTACCCGGAGAACCCGTCCGGACACGGAGCCGAGGACCTGAAGTACCGCTTCCAGTGGACCTCGCCCATTCTCGTCTCCCGGCACGCGCCGGGTACGGTGTACCACGCCGGCAACGTGCTGTTCAAGAGCACCGACAGCGGGCAGAGCTGGACCGCGACGAGTCCCGACCTCACCCGGAACGATCGAGCCAAGCAGAAATGGTCCGGCGGCCCGATCACCGGCGACAACACCGGCGTCGAGATCTACGGGACGATCTTCGCCATCGCGGAGTCACCGCAGGACGAAACGCTGCTCTGGGCGGGCACCGACGACGGGCTGGTGCACCTGAGCCGGGACGCGGGTCGGAGCTGGACCAACGTCACGAAGAACGTGCCCGGGCTGCCGGAATGGGGCACCGTGAGCATGATCGAGGCGTCGCCGTTCGACGCGGCCACCGCGTACCTCGTCGTGGACGCGCACCGGCTCGACGACATGCGGCCCTATCTCTGGAAGACGAGCGACTACGGGCGGAGCTGGAAGCGCCTCGGCGCGAGCCTGCCGCAGGACGTGTACCTCCACGCGATCCGCGAGGATCCGGCGCGGCGGGGCCTGCTCTACGCCGGCACCGAGCGCGGGCTGGCGTACTCCACGGACGACGGCGCCACGTGGCAGCCGCTCCGGCTCGGGCTGCCCACGGTGGCGGTGCACGACCTTCGCGTCAAGGGCAACGACCTCGTGCTCGGCACGCACGGCCGATCGATCTGGATCTTCGACGACCTCACGCCCATTCGCGAGATGTCGCCCGCGATCCGGAACCGCGACGCGCATCTGTTCGCGCCGCCGCCCACCATCGCGTGGCGCTGGCACTCGGAGGGTGCGGTGGGGCCATCGCCGGGCCAGAATCCGCCGCAGGGCGCCGTCCTGTACTACTACCTGAAGGAAAAGCCGAAGGACGCGATCCGGCTGGAGATCCTCGACGCGTCGGGCGCCGTGATCCGCACCCTCAAGAGCACCGCCGAGCAGCCCGAGTACGCGGCCGACGATCCGGACGATCCGACCGAGCCGCCGGAGCCGGCGCTCGCGGCGGATTCGGGCGTGCAGCGTGCCGTGTGGGACCTGCGCTACGAGGCGCCGACAAAGGCCCGGCCGGCCAAGCTCGATTTCGGCTGGCCGGATTCCGGGCCGAGGGTCCCGCCGGGCAGGTACACGCTCCGTCTCGTCGTCAACGGGAAGGCGTACACCGAGCGGCTGATGCTCGACCGGGACCCGCGGATCCGCACCTCACCGGAGGACACGCAGCAACAGGTCCGCTTCACCCTCGAGCTGCGGGACCAGATCGATCGGCTGACCCGCCTCATCGAGAATCTGCGGAGTGTCCGCCGCCAGATCGCGGTCCGGTCCGAGGGCTGGCGCGGCGTGCCGAACGCGAAGGCGTTGGTGACGGCGTCGGAGGCGATCGCGGCGAAGCTCGACTCGCTCGAGGCGCGGATGCACAACCCGGGCGCCGAGGTGGTCTACGACATCCTGGCGCAGCCCGGCGGGACCAAGCTCTACTCGCGCATCACGCCGCTCTACATGTGGGCCGTGACGGGCGATGGCCCGCCGACCCAGGGGGCTCGCGAGGTCTACGCCGACCAGAAGCGCGAGCTCGATGGGCTCGAGGCCGAGCTCCGCGGGCTGCTGGCTGCTGACATAGCAGCGCTCAACCGACAGGCGCGGGAGCTGAACCTGACGGACGTGGGGGTACCCGACACGAAGAGCAGATGACCTGCTCATCCTCGAAAGAGGTCGTCCACGCCCGCGCGGAGATAGTCGTCGGTGCCCTCGAGCCAGTCGCGGCGCGGCGGCGTGAAGACGTCCACGTCCACCGTGTCCTCCAGCGCCTCCGCCTTGTGCCGGACCTGCGAGGGAATCACGAGGACCTCGCCGGCCCGGAGCACGAGCTCCTGTTCCCCGTGTTCGCCGAGCCAGAATCGAAGTGCGCCCTCGAGGATGTAGCTGATCTGCTCGTTCTCGTGCGAGTGGAACGGAACAATGCATCCCTTCTTGAGATACACATGCGCGAGCATGCTCCGCTCACCCGCGATCAGGCGGCGGTCCAGCAGATCGGTGACCTTCTCGCGAGGCATGTCCTCCACGCGGTAGAACCGCACTCCGGTTTGCGCGACCATGACTCCTCCTCGAGACGGCGCGGGACCAGGTTCCTGCGGTGGGGCGGGGTCCGGGGGAAAGTAGATTCCGCGCGGGCGCGGCGTCCAGCCGGCGCCGGCGCCACGACAACCCTTCGGGCCCACCGGCCGTCTGACCGGGCGCACCCTTGCCGATGGGCCGCCATGATGTCGCGCGCCGGTTTCCTGCTGATCACGCTGCTCGTTCCGCCGCCTCTTCGGGCCCAGGATGCCGCCGGCGTCTGGTTCGGTGAGCGCATCACCGGCGGCGGATCGCGATACACGGTGCTCACCCTCGAACGGGAGGGCGCCGGCGGTATCGCGATGTTCCCCCTCGCGGGGATGCACGATATGGCGGAGGTGACGTTCGAGACCGCGGGCCCCGACTCGCTCCGCATCGCGGTTCCGCTCGGCGGCGACACCGCGCGCCTCGCCGGGAGGATCCGGGGGCACGAGCTGAGCGGCTCGTTGCACGCCCGCGACGGCGAAGGCAGGTTCCGGTTCCTCCGGATGATGGCACCGGATACCGCCCTGGCCGCCCGGCATGCGGAGACTTACGGGTTCGCTCCTGACAGCCTGCTCGTGATCGAGAATGCGGAGCATCGGCTCTTCTACCTCGAGACGGGGACGGGGCGCACGGGGCGGCTGCTGCCCGCCGACGCCGACTCCTTCTGGTCCGGTCCCTCACCCTACGTGTACTACCCGGTCGAGCGGCAGGCCACGTTCCGCCGCCACGGGCCGCCCCATGGCGGTGACGCTCGTCGAGCGTGATGGGCGCCCCCGGACGGCGCGGCGGGTCGACCCGTACCGCCGCGAGGGCGTCGCGTTCCGGAACGGAGGCGTGGTGCTCGCGGGCACGCTGCGCCTGCCGGTGGGCTCCGGGCGGCGTCCCGCCGTGATCCTGCTGCATGGCTCGAACCGCCAGACGCGCGCGGGCCAGGACGGGCTGCTGGGTTCGTGGCCGACGACCTCGCCCGGCGAGGGATAGCGGCGCTCGCCTATGACAAGCGCGGCACCGGCCTCTCGGGCGGCACGTACTGTAGATGACAACTACGACTCGCTGGCCGCCGATGCCGCTGCCGGCGTCGCATTTCTCCGCAGCCGCGCCGAGGTGGATCGGAAGCGGGTCGGCGTCTGGGGCGTGAGCCAGGGCGGGCAGCTCGCACCGATCGTGGCCCGGCGGGCGGGGGGAGTGGCCTTCCTGGTGAACCTGTCCGGCAGCACCGTCAACAGCAACGACCAGGAGATCCAGCGCACCGGCCTCAAGCTCAGGGCCGACGGCTTTCCGGCGGGAGATGTGCGCGCCTCCATGGCGCTCCAGCGGCTCAAGTTCGCGTACGCGTGCCGCCGGACCGAGGAGGCGTGGCGCTCTTATGCGGCGGCGCTCGAACAGGCTCGCGGCGCCGCCTGGCTTCCTGACCCGCCTGGGAATCGGTCAGCGCGCCAGCGCTGCTGATCTACGGCGAGCACGAGACGTACGCAGACCCCGGTGTCAACATCGCCCGGTTCGAGCAGGCCATGCACCGCGCCGGCAACCGGCGGTTCAAGGTGCTCCGGATCCCCGGGGCGGAGCATTCGATGAAGCTCGCCCGCACCGGCGGCGACAAGGAGCTGCTGCTGCTCGATCAGTATCACCTCGGCTTCCTCGAGCTGCAGGGGGACTGGGTACGATTGCAGGCGGAGGCGAGGCCTTAACTTCCCTGCTCGGCCTGCGATTTCCCGGTCTTCGCCAGTCTGGCGCGGGCGAGCTCGTGGCGCTGGTCACGTCACACGCTGCGGCGTGCCCTGTTCTTGACAAAGCCGAAGCCGGGGCGAATGTTCTCACCGCACCGCCCCGTACCACGGGGCGCCACCCCGGCAAGGCCATGCTCCCAGCTCAGCGATACCGTCGCACGCGCTCCTCCGCGTACGCCACCGGCCCTGCCAAGCGTCCTATCCTTTGCAGGTTCCACACCATCACGGAGGTCACATGAATTACAGATGGGGTCTGGTACTGCCCCTCGTGGCCGTCGCCTTGGCCCACCCGCTCGCCGCCCAGGATCGCACGGTCTCGGGCACCGTCACCGACTCGTCGGGCGGTGCACCGATCGCCGGCGCGGTCGTGACGGTCCGGGGCGGCGCGGCGTCGGCGCAGACCCGCGAGAACGGCAGCTTCGTGCTCACCCAGGTTCCGGAAGGCGACATCGCGCTCATCGTGCGGCAGATCGGCTATCGCCGCGCCGAAGTCAGCGTGCCGGCCGGGAGCAGCGGTTTGGTCGAGATCGCGCTTGCGCGCGATCCGGTCAGGCTGGACGAAGTAGTCGTAACCGGCCAGTTCACCGGCATCGAACGGCGAAACCTGCCGAATGCCGTCTCCACGATCAGCGCCGAGGATCTGGCAAACGTTCCGACGCCGAGCATCGAGCAGCAGCTCCAGGGCAAGCTGGCCGGCGCGGACATCCAAGTGAACTCGGGAGCCCCGGGCGGTGGCGTGCAGGTGCGGCTCCGCGGCATCACCTCGATCAACTCGGCCGCCGAGCCGCTTTATGTGGTGGACGGCGTAATCCTGAGCGACGTGGCGATCTCGCCGAACTCCGATCCGGTCACGCGGGCCCGCGGCGGCTCGAACCCCGAGCCGACCCAGGAAAACCAGGTCAACCGCATCGCCGACATCAATCCGACCGACATCGAGCGGGTCGAAGTGCTGAAGGGCGCGTCGGCGTCCGCGATCTACGGCGGCCGCGCGTCCAATGGCGTGGTGATCATCACCACCAAGCGTGGGCGGGGAGGCCGGACGAGCGTCAACCTGACGCAGCGGCTCGGCTTCTTCCGCCAGTCGGACAAGATCGGGACGCGGCAGTTCGCCAACATCGCCGAAGTCGAGGCCGCTTATCCCGGCCGAGGAGCGGTGTCGGGGTGCGACGCGAGCTCGTGCCCGTTCTTCGACCACGAGGAACAGCTGGCCGGGCGGAGCCCGCTCTCCTACGAGACCCTGGCGAGCGTGAGCGGCGGCGACGACAACACCAAGTACTTCGCCTCGGGCGTGGTGAAGCACGACGGCGGGATCATCGAAAACACAGGCTTCAACCGCGAAGGCGTGCGGCTCAACCTGAGCCAGCGGCTGGGGTCGCGGCTCAACATCAACCTGAACACGAACGTGCTGCACACCAAGGCGGGGCGAGGTCTCACCAACAACGACAACACCACGACCAGCTACTACGTAGTGCTCGCGTTCACCCCGTCGTTCGTGGACCTCTCCCGGAACCCGGACGGCACCTTCAAGAGCAACACATTCCAGCCCAGCAATCCGCTGCAGACCGCGGCCCTCTCCGAGATCAACGAGGACGTCTGGCGGTTCGTGACGGGCGCGACGCTCGACTGGACCATGCTCCAGGGCCGGAGCTCGTCGCTCAAATTCACCGCCACGGGCGGGCTCGACTTCTTCAACCAGAAAAACCGCCTCTTCTTCCCACCCGAGCTGCAGTTCGAGCCGGTCGACGGGTTGCTCGGCACGTCCCTCCTCAGCAAGACCGATAATCTGAACCTGAACCTGCAGGGCGGACTGATCCACACGCTCGCCGGCGGCGGGTACAAGGCCACGACGTCGGGCGGGGTGCAGTTCGCCCGGCGCGACCTCGACGTCGATCGCACCACCGGACGGAATCTGGTCGGCGGGCAGTCCAACGTGGACGCGGCCACGAACATCTCGAAGGAGCAGACCCGCGAGCTGATCAAGGACCTGGGGTACTTTTTACAGGAAGAAGTGCTGCTGATGGACGAGCGGCTGCTGCTGACGGCCGGAATCCGCGCGGATCAGAGCAGCCTCAACGCGGAGTCGGACAAGCTCTTCTGGTACCCGAAGGCCGCGGCGTCCTTCCGTATTCCAGGGCTGATCGGCGCCGGGAGCGAATTCAAACTGCGCGGCGCCTACGGCGAGTCGGGAAACCAGCCGCGCTACGGACAGAGGTTCACGCCGGTCGCGTCGACCAGCAACATCGGCGGGCAGCCCGGGCTGGTGATCTCCACCGGCAACGAGACCGGCGCGGTGGACCTCCGGCCCGAGCGGTTGCGGGAGTTCGAGGCCGGGTTCGACGCAGCCCTGGCCGGTGGGCGCACGAACTTCGAGTTCACAGCCTACCAGAAGAACGTGAAGGACCTGCTGCTCAAGCGGGACCTCCCGGAGTCGTCGGGCTTCCAGAGCGAGATCTTCAACGGCGGCCGGCTACGCACCCGCGGCCTCGAGGCGGCCGTCGGGATCACACCGTTCGAGAGCCAGGGTTTCTCCTGGTTCTTCCGTACCACGTTCTCGCTCAGCCGGTCCACCATCACCCAGCTGGACGTGCCGCCGTTCCTGCAGGGCGGGTTCGGCGCCTCGCTTGGCACCTGGCGGTTCGAGAGCGACTCGTCGGCCACCCGCATCGTCGGGAACGACACGCTCACCGCGCCGCTGACGCTGCCGGACGGCACCGTGCTTCCCGTCGGAGCCAACCGGGTGCAGCGGGTCGGGGACAGCAACCCCAACTTCCGGATGGGGATCAGCAACAACCTGACCTTCGGGCGCTTCGGCGTGAGCTTCCTGATGGACTGGCAGAACGGCAGCAACATCGTGAACCTGACCGAGTTCCTGTACGATCTCGGTAAGGTGACGCCCGACTTCGCGGACCCGATCTCCGGATCGAGTGAGACCGTGGGCCAGCAACGCCTCAGGGGCGCAGCGCGGGTAACGCGTAACTATGTCGAGAGCGCGAGCTTCCTCAAGCTCCGCGAGCTCACGCTCAGCTATGAAATCCCGGGCTCGACCCTGCGAAGCCTGTTCGGGAGCGCGCGGTCCGCGCGCATCAGCCTGAGCGCGCGAAACCTCTTCTCGGTGGACAGCTACGACGGACTGGATCCCGAAGTCAGCAACTTCGGGAACCAGGCGATCTTCCGGAACATCGACGTAGCGCCGTTCCCGCCGAGCCGCAGCTTCTGGCTTTCCATTGACCTCGGGCTCTGAGCCATGACGCCACGGAGACACTTAGCCATGCGACGACTGACTTTCGCCGTCCCGGCGATCCTGGCGCTGCTGGTGGCCGGGGGCTGCGACGACATCGATGTGGGTGACCTGAACAACCCGGGCCTGGAGAGCCTCCAGGACTCCCCCACGAGAACCGGCGTGCTGACACTCGCCACGGGGATGCAGATCGGGAGCCGGTACACGATGGGAAACCAGAACGGCTATGGCACTCTGCTCGGCATTCTCGGGCGGGAGGTGTACAACTTCGACGCGGCCGACCCTCGATTCATCACCGAGCTGCTGCTTGGTCCGCTCGACCCCGGAAGCCCCGCGTTCGGGGGCAACCTGTACCAGAACTTCTACGCGAACATCCGCACGGGGAACATTCTGCTGCGGGCAATCGGCAATCTCGCGTCCACCGATCCGCTGGCCGGCCTCACCGCCCCGGAGCGGGAAGGCCTCACGGGGTACGTCAAGACCATGCAGGCGTACGACTACCTGCGGCTGGTCAACACGCGGGACGACAACGGCATCCCGCTCGACGTAGACATCGACCCGACCGGCCCGCCCGCCGCGATCGCGACGAAGGCGGAGGCTTTCACGCACATCGCGACGCTGCTCGGCGACGCGGTTACCAACCTGAACGCGGCGGGTGCCACGTTCGCCTTCGCGTTCAGTCCGGGCTTCGCCGGGTTCGACACGCCGCCCACGTTCCTGCAGTTCAACCAGGCGCTCCGGGCGCGCGTCGCGGCGTATGTGGGGGACTGGAACGGCGTGCTGACCGCGTTGAGCGGATCGTTCGTGAACAGCGCGCAGCCATTGACGCTGGGTGTCTACCACTCGTTCAGCACCACGGCGGGCGACTCGCTCAACAATCTGTTCGACCCGACCGCGCGCGCGATCGTCGCGCATCCGGCGCTGGAGACCGACGCGCAGCTCCAGGTCGGCGGCGCAAAGGACCAGCGCTTCCTGACCAAGACGCTCCTCCTGCTCGACGAACAGGGCGATACGGTGTTCAAGAGCTCGCAGGGTCTGGGATCCTTCCGGGCGATGAACGTGTACACGGGCCCGAGCGCCGCGGTGCCGATCATCCGCAACGAGGAGCTGATCCTGCTCCGTGCCGAGGCCAACATCAACCTCAACCTTCTGCCCGCGGCGGTGACGGACCTGAACGAGGTCCGCCAGGAAGCGGGCAACCTTCCCGCGTACGCCGCGGCGGTCGACCAGGCGTCGCTCGTGAACGAGCTGCTCTACAACCGCCGGTACTCCCTGCTGTTCGAGGGGCACCGGTGGATCGACCTGCGCCGCTACAACCTGCTCACCGGACTGTCGCAGGACCCGACCGACCTCGGGGCGTCGCGCCGGTTCAGCCGGTTCCCGTTCCCCACGAACGAATGTCTGGCGCGGGACACGCCGCCGGCTGCGGGATGCACGCCGGAGGTGGGATTCTGAACAGCGGTGAGAGGTGAGAAGTGAGAAGTGAGAGGTGAGAAGTGAGAAGTGAGAAGTGAGAAGTGAGAAGTGAGAAGGGGGCTCCGCTGCACATCGG
>JBOHSY010000142.1:0-40031 GCA_050733355.1 Gemmatimonadales bacterium
GCGCCGAGCGCCGCCGCCTCGGCCGGGGGCAGCGGACCCCGCTCGGCGAGCCGGTCGCGGAGCGAGCCGGTGGCGACCAGCGGTGTCGTATACCAGAGCCGGCCGGCGGCCGCGCCCGAGTCGAACAGCGGCAGGATGTGGGGATGCTGGAGCCGGGCGGCGACCCGGATCTCCCGCTGGAAGCGCTCCACCCCCACCGCGGAGCCGAGCGCGTCGTGCAGCACCTTGAGCGCCACCCGCCGCCCGTGCCGGAGATCCTGGGCCAGGTACACCGACGCATGGGCCCCCCGGCCCAGCAACGACTCGATCGCGTACCGGTCGGCGAGGGCCCCCGCGACGGCGTCGATCGAGGCGTTGGCTACTGCCGCGCCGCGTCCGTCGGCCGCGGGGCGCTCAGGTGCTTCGCCAGCCACGCGTGCACCTCCGCGTAGAAGAACCGGCTGTTCGAGCCCTGGAGAATCCAGTGGTTCTCGTCCGGAAAGACCAGCAGGCGGCTCGGCACCCCGCGCCGCTGCAGCACGGTCCAGGTCTCCAGGGTGTTGTTGAGCGGCACCCGGTAGTCCTTCTCGCCGACCGTGACGAGCATGGGCGTCCGGAAGCTCGCGGCACGCCGGATCGGGTTCTGTTCCCGCCACAAGCGGGCGCCCTCCCACGGCGGGCCGCCGTACGACACCTCCCGCGGGTAGTTGATGTCGCTCGTGGCCCACTGCGACTCGGCGTCCATCAGGCCCGCATGATTGATCAGACAGCGATAGCGAGTCGTCGTGGCCTGCAGCCAGTTGGCCAGATGGCCGCCGTAGCTCGCGCCGCCGGCGCACTGGCGGTCGCGGTCGATGAACGGAAAGCGCCGGATGGCCTCGTCCGCCGCCTGGTTGATCTCGTCAGCGGGGGTCGCGAACGGATCGCCCTGGACGGCCTGCGCGAACGCCTCGCCGAATCCGGTGGACCCGGTGTAGTTGGTGAGCAGCACGACGTAGCCCGGGGTGGCGAGCAGATGATAGTTCCAGCGCAGGAAGAGCTCGTCGCGCCACATGCCGTGCGGGCCGCCGTGCATCATGACGAACAGCGGATATTGCCGGATCGAATCGAACCCGGGCGGCAACACGACCAGGCTGTGAATGGACCGCCCGCGGCGGCTGGTGAAGGTGAACGTCCGCGGGGGCTGCCAGTCGATCGAGTCGGCGCGCGCTCCGCTGAAGTCGGTCAGCGGCGTGCGGTCGGCGGCGTCGACCCGGAAGATCTCGGCGGGGCGTACGGCGCTGCCCCAGCGAGCGAAGAGCGTCGTGGCCGGCGCGGCCCGTGGGATCGCGAGCGAGGTGTACACGCCGGCGTCGAGGTCGTGCGCCAGGCGCACCGCGCCGCCGCCGGTCGCCACCCGGTACAGCTTCTCGTGGCCGGCGTCTTCCGCGCTGAAGTAGAGTGAATCGCCCGCGGGTGTGAACGCCCAGCTCGACACCGAGCGGTCGAACCCGGCCGTGACCACGGTGCGCGCGCCCGGGCCGGGCCATGGCCATGCCGCGATGCGGCGGTGGGTGTGGAGCTTCGGCCCCTTGAGGTTCACGATGGCCGCGAGCGTCCGCCCGTCGGGCGAGAACGCCGGGCTGCCGTAGCTGTCCGGCCCGGCGGTGAGCGGGCGGGGCTCACCGCCCGCAGCCGGCACCAGGAAGAGATCGCCGCGGATCAGCTCGCTCGCCGCGCGGTCGCGGCCGGTGGTCGCCGCGAAGACCACGCCCGATCCGTCGGGGGTCCACGCGGCGTCGAGCACTTCCCTTTCCGTGGTGAACCGCCCGCCGAAGCCCGCGCCGGCCACGAGGCGGGTGCCGGCCAGGAGCAGCCGCGGCGGCGCGCCACCCTCCAGGTCGATCACGGCGAGCTGGGGACGGGTGTCGTCGAGCCACCGGTCCCAGTAGCGGATCGGGCCACCGCCCTCGTAGACCCGGGCGACATACTTCCGCTCCTTCCGTTCCTTCGCGATCCGCGCGTTCGCCGTCTGGTCGATTGCACCCTGGTGCACGACCGTGTTGACCAGCAGCGCGCGGCCGTCCCGCCGCCACCGCGGTTCCGACGCGCCGCCGGAGAGCTCGGTCACCCGGCGCGCTTCACCGCCAGCAAGCTCGAGCAGGTAGACCTGCCTCTCCTCGTCGCCCGTCCGTTTCGCGGCGAAGGCGATCCGCGAACCGTCGGGGCTCCAGGCGGGCTCGCTCTCCCCGCCCGGCGCCGTGGTGAGCCGGCGCGGCGGCGCGCTGCCGTCGGCCGGCACGATCCACAGGTCGTCGACCTTGCTCGAATCGTCGTACGCCGGCTCGGTCAGGGTGAACACCACCCACCGCCCGTCGGGACTCGGCACCGGGGGCCCAACGCGGCGCATGAGCCAGATGTCCTCGTGGGTGACCGGGTGCTTCGGCACGCCCTGCCCGCTCGCGGTCGCCGCCATCGCGGCACAAACACCAAACAACAACCAGCCGCGAAGGACGCGAATGAACGCGAATTTGCATCGACTCCAATCGCGTTCGTTCGCGCGATTCGCGGCTGTAGTTGCTGTCGTTGTTGATCGATCAGCCAGCATGACCATCTCCGCGCCCCGTCGCAGGGGGGCTGGGGTTCTTGGTTTTGTTCGTCAACGCCAGCACCGCGGCCACGGCCACGATCCCGAGGGGCGAGGTACCGGAGGTCGAGCGGCCCGGTGACGGGCAGGCCGAGGGCGTACTCGAAGAACTTACTACCAGGATCAGCAGCACCACCTTGGTCAGGCGGTCCTTCAGGTCGTCCAGCGACCGAACCGCCGCTCCACGCTCATGCCGCTAGCGCGGCTCGATCAGGTGCACCGCCAGGAGCGTGTCGCTCTCGACCGGCGCCTCGACGTCGTGCGGCACGTCCGGGTCGAGCAGCACGGCCTGTCCAGCGTCGAGCTCGTGCGTGCCTCTCGGCGTTCGCACCCGGAGCCGCCCCGCAAGCGTCAGAATGGTCACGAAGCCCGGCGCCCGATGCTCCGGCAGGCGGCCGGCGGCGTCGAACGCAAAGAGCACCAGGCGGACCGGCCCGCGGTGCGCCACGCTGATCTGCCGGTGTCCCTGTGTTGCCGGATGGGGTTGGCGCGGAGCGCGCGAAGCGTGGCACCGAAGTCGAACGCCAGCTCGGGGCCGGCCTCGCGCGCGCTGGGCAGCGGACGCAGGCGGTCGTCGGCAATGGTCATCGGGGAGCCTCCGCGAGGGCGTAGAGCAGGTCCACGTAGAATCTCTCCATCTGCGGCAGTCCTGCCAGAGGGGAGCCCGGCTTCGGCTCCACGACCAGGTACTCGTTGGGAGCGTGCGCCCCCGACCCGTGCCCGATGCCCGCGGGCACCATCGGCAGCCCGAGGTCGGTGAAGACGTAGTACGGCGCGCTGCCCGCGAGCCGGGGCGAGACCCCGAGCGGCTGGCCGAACTTGTTGTAGACCCCGATCGCCGCCTCGATGAGCGGAGCCGACACCGAGGTCTGCGCCGGCGGATACCCCGCGAGCTTCCGGATGGCGATGTCGCTGAAGCCCTTCGCGTCGAGGTGGCGCCGGATGAGCGCCAGCGCCGAGTCGGGATGCTGGTTCGGGACCAAGCGTGAATCGACTTTGGCCGTGGCGACGTGCGGCAGGATCGTCTTCGTGCCCGGCCCGGTGTAGCCGGACCAGAGCCCGTCGATGTTGAGCGTCGTCGCGAACAGGTAACGCGCCAGGGCATCGCCTCCCGACAGCGCATCCACCCATTCATCCACGGCCAGCAACTCGCGCGACCGGGACTCCTGCGCGGTCCACCCGCCGAGCATGCCGTTCAGGAGCCGCCATTCCTCGTCGTTGGGGGCGCGGATCGCGTCACGGTAGCCGGGCACGAGAATGGTGTTCCCATCGGGCGAGGTAAGCGTTGCGAGCGCCTGGGTGAGCCGCCAGGTGGGCGAATCGACCAGCGCCTTCCACGAGCCGTGGATCTCGGCGCTTTTCGGGCCGCCCGTGCTGTCACCCTTCGCCTCCAGCTCGAAGTACAGGATGCCCTTCACGCCCAGGCTCATCGAGGTGACACCCGCCGGCGACTGGCCGGAAAACGGGAAGATGACGCCCTCGGCGGTGCGGAGCCGGTCGGCGTACTTCGCGATCACCTGGGGGAAGTTGGGCGAGCCCAGCTCCTCCTCGCCCTCCGCCACGATCATGAGGTTGACGGGCAGCGTGCCTCGGGTCGCCAGAATGGACTCGATCGCGTTGAGAAAGGTGCGCTCGGGCCCTTTCTGGTTCGTCGCGCCCCGCGCCATCAGCGCCTTCCCGAGCGGATGATCCACAACGGCGCCGGCGAAGCCGGGCACCTGCCAGCCGGCCGAGTCCACCGGCTGCACGTCGTACATCATGTAGACCGCGAGCGTCTTCTCGGCGCCGGCGTCGTAGTAGCCCCACACGGCGGGGTGTCCCTTGGTCGGGACCAGCTCCGCCTCGCGGAACCCGAGCTGCTTCAGGTCCGCGCGCAACAGCTCGGCCATGTCGCGAATCCCGAGGTTCTGCGCGCTCACCGATGGCTGGCGGACCCACCGGCGGAGCTGCTCCAGGTGCGCGGCGCGGTTGGCATCGATGTACGCGTACACCTCCGAATGCGAGCCGGCGTAGGCAGGGATGCGCTCAGGGTCGAACCGCTCCACGGTGCTCGGTCTGAAACGCACCGGGTCCATGTGCGGTGTGGGACGGCCGGCGGTGGGTCCGGGCGACGAAGCGACCGGGGCGCAGGCCGCGGCGAGCGCGCACGCGAGAGCGGCGAAACGGGTGGCGGATGGCAACGTCGATCCCTGGCCAGGTGGGGAAGTCGAGAATAGCTGGACGAGGGCGGGAGAGGGAGGGACAGGGCGGGAGAGGAGGGAGAAGGCGGGAGAAGGAACGCGAGTCCGGGCCGTGGCGGCCCCACACCGGCGCATCAGCGGCCCACTCTCCCTCTCCCGCCCTCTCCCGCCCTTAGTACACCTGCTGCCGCGAGAGTTCCGGTGCCACCCGGTCCAGCCGCTCCGCCAGCCGCGCGAGCCGGCAGGTGGGCACCCGGGGAAAGAGATGGTGCTCGACGTGGAAGAACATGTCCATCGCAATCGCGCTCTTCAGTCGGTTCCGGAGCGTCCGCGCGAACGGGCGATGGTCGCAATCGTGATGCACCGTCCACACCGCGAAGAACGCCGTGAGACACTGACCCGCTGCCATCGCCGTGACGTGATACCTGAGACTCGGCAGCTCGAGGATGCCGAAGACCACCGCGAGCCAGGCCGCGGTCAGCCCGAGCTCCGTCGCGATCCATCGCCGCTGAGGCGGGGGCGCGAGCCGCCACGCCGCGAGATGCAGGCGCACCGGGAAGGCCGGCCCGCTGACGATCGCGCGCCATGCTGAAAGCCGGACGCTGGACGCTTCCACATCGTCCTCGCCCAGGCAGTGGCGGTGATGGTGCAGGTGCGTCAGCCGGACGGCATGCATGGAGCCCAGCAGGAGCACGCTCAGCGCGGCGAGCACCAGGCCGTTGGCACGGCGATCGAGCCCGAGGTTGTGGTGAAAGAGATCGTGCACCAGGCGGAGCCCGGCGAGGAAGAACAGGAAGGACGCGGCCAGCGCGAGCGGATGCCAACGGAGCTGTGCCAGGCACAGCGAGAGCGCGAGCCAGGGCAGCGGGCGCAGAAGCTCCCTCCGCCGTTCCCAGGGCTGAAGCGGGGTGAGGTCACGCCACTCGACGCCGGGGAGGATCAACCCTGGTGATGCGTTCACGGGAGAGCGGCCACGGCCGAAAGCGTCCGCTCGATCTCCTCCATGGTGTTGTGCACGTGCGGGCAGAACCGGAGACCGCCGGTAGGTGAGCCGGCAATGCCGTGCTCCCGATAGAGCGCCTCGTACATCGCGGTGGTATCGCGATTCGCGAACCGCGTGACCACGACCCCGTGGCTCAGCTCCGGGGCGGGTGGCGTCACGAGCGCCGCGCCCGCCAGCCGAGCCAGCCCGTCCTTGAGCCGCCCGGCCAGCTCAGCGATGCGTGCCTCCACCACGGCCGGGCCAATCGCGGCGTGGAGGTCGAGCGCCGCGCCGATCGCCGCCAGCGTCGCGTCGTTCCGCTGGCCGAGCGTCTCGAACTTGCGTGCCCCCTCGGGGTCCGGCTCGACCCGGGGCCCCCAGACGTGCCCGACCACGTTGGGCCAGATCGCGGGCACGCGCTCGGCGCGCAGGTACAGCACGCCGGCCTCTTTCGGGCCGAGGAACCACTTGTGCGCGCTGCCCGCATACGAGTCGCAGCCGAGGGCGTGGAGGTCCACGCGCATGGCCCCGAAGGACTGCGCGCCATCCACGTGGACGTGGATCCCACTGCCCTGGAGCGCGGCGGCGATCGCGGCCACCGGGAGCCGGATCCCCGACGTGTTGGACACGTCGGTCAGGGCGAGCACTTTCGTCCGCCGCGTCACCGCCGCGAGGAATCGGTCGCTCAGCTCCGCCGGGCTCGCACCGGCGGCTGGCACCGACACCCGCCGCACGGTGTAGCCGTACCGGGCGGCGCCCACGTCCCAGGCCACGTTGTTGGTCGGATGGTTCTGATCGAAGAGCACCACCTCGTCGCCCCGGCCGAGCGGGAGCCCGCCCACGACCGTGTTGTTCGCCTCGGTGGTATTGCGCACGATTGCGATCTCGTCAGGCAACGCGCCGAGATACTCGGCGAGCCGGCGCCGGGTGGTTTCGAGCAGCCGCTCGTACTTCGCGCGGTTCTGAAACGAGACGTCGGCGTCCACGTCCGCGGCGGCCAGCTCGGCCGCCTCGATCACCGACCGCGGCGCCGGGCAGAGATTCGCGGCGTTGAGGGGAATCAGTCCGCGGCGGATCGGGAACTGGGCGCGGACCAACGCCCAGTAGGACTCATCGGGCGACGAACGGACCGCTGGAACGAGCGGACGAGCAAGGGTCGCGGCTGGGAGGGGGGTCCGCTCCAGCGCGGCGAGCGGCAACGGCGCCAGGGCGAGGGCGGCGGTCCGCGCACCGAGCTCGCCAAGGAAGCGCCGGCGGCCGGGCGATTCTGCGGGCACGAGACCTCCGGGTTACGAATGTGGCCAGGCGGATGCGGGGAACGCGTCCCAATATGTACTTCGTCGCGCTCTGTCGCCTGAACGACGCCGGCGACACTCAGGGCTCGGCGCCCGGCGGGTGCCCGATCTCCCAGTCGAGCACCCGGGTGAGCTCGGTCGCCACCTCGTCCCAGGTCGGCCGGGCGGAGGCCACCAGCAGCCGCGCGATCGCGCGCGTCACCGACTCCCAGTCGAACGCGGCGAGCATCAGCGACCCCCTGCCCCACCGCCCGCCGGCGATGCGCGCCAGATGCCCGGGCGTGACGGCCGTGAACGTGAACGACTCGCTCTCCGGACTGCCCTGCGGGCCGATCAGCACCTGGAAGCGCACCGCGCAGTCACGCGGGTCGGCGGGAAGGGCCGGCGGCTCGAGGTCGAGGCTGCGAATGTGGCGGAGCTCAGGGTGGACCACGATCGGAGCTCAGAGGCGCGCGTGCTCGGGCACCGTCAGCTCGCTCTCGACGCCGCCGGTGTGCCGGATGGCCTTCGGCTCGATCAGCATGAGGCGCACTTCCTCCCGCGCCACCGGCCGATGCTCCACCCCCTTCGGGATCACGAGCAGCTCGCCGGGCCCCAGCGTCACCGCGCCGTCGCGCAGCTCGATCGTGAGCTCGCCCTGAACCACGATGAACAGCTCGTCCTCGTCGGCGTGCTGGTGCCACACGAACTCCCCCTGCACCTTGGCCAGCTTCACGTGGCTGTCGTTCAGGTCGGCGATGTTCTTCGGCCTCCACTGGTCGGTGAGACGCCCGAACTTCTCGGCCAGATTGATCTTGGTCAGCATCGTGCTCTCCCGTGTCACTCTTCCACGGCCCCGAGGTGCATCCGGCGCTCCCACCGCCCGTAGCCGGCGCGGACCGCGTCGCTGGCCGTGAGCAGCGACACCCCGATCCCCACGGCGAACGATAGCGGCAGCGTCACCAGCGCCGGGTTCTTGAGCGGAAACCACGCGTCCGGCCGGCCCAGGATCTCGACCTGCACCGTCGGCGAGAGCGCGATGAGTCCGAGCGTGCCGACGGTGCCGACCACCATGCTCGTGACCGCCCCGGCTGTGGTGCAGCCGCGCCAGAAGATGCAGAGCAGGAGCGCGGGAAAGTTGCCGCTCGCCGCGATGGCGAACGCGAGCGAGACCATGAACGCGACGTTCTGGCCCTTGAACGCGATGCCGAGCAGGATCGCCAGCACGCCGAGGCCGAGCGTCGCGACCCGGGCGACCCGCAGCTCCTCGCCCTCCGCCGCGTTGCCGTGGCGCACTACGTTGACCCAGAGATCGTGCGACAGCGCCGCCGCCCCCGACAGCGTGAGTCCGGCGACCACGGCGAGGATGGTGGCGAACGCTACCGCGGCGATGAAGCCGAGGAACGGCCGCCCGCCCAGCAGCTCGGCGAGGAGCGGCGCGGCCATGTTGCCGCCCTGGTCCACCGCGCGGATCGCGTCGGGCCCCACGAGCACCATCGCGCCGAAGCCCAGCACGAAGGTCATCAGGTAGAACACGCCGATGAGCCCGGTGGCGTAGAACACCGAGCGGCGCGCCGCCCGCGCGTCCGGCACCGTGTAGAACCGCATCAGGATGTGGGGCAGTCCCGCCGTACCGAACATGAGCGCGAGGCCCAGTGAGATCGCGTCGAGCGGATTCGAGACCAGCTTTCCCGGCGCCAGCACGCCGTCGCCGTAGCGCTCCGCGGCGGCGGCGAAGAGCCGCGCCGGATTGAGATCGAACCGCCAGAGCACCAGGAACGCGAGCATCGCCGCGCCGCCCAGGAGCAGCACCGCCTTGACGATCTGCACCCACGTCGTGGCGAGCATCCCGCCGAACAGCACGTAGGCGATCATCGCGGCGCCGACCAGCACGATCGCGGTCTCGTACGTCAGGCCGAACATCAGGGTGATGAGCCCGCCGGCGCCGACCATCTGCGCGATGAGATACAGCGTCACCGTGGCCAGCGTGCCCGCGGCGGCCGCTATCCGCACCGGGGTCGGGCGCAACCGCGCGGCCAGCACGTCGGCGAAGGTGTAGCGGCCGAGGTTCCGGAGCGGCTCGGCGATCAGGAACAGCACGATCGGCCAGCCCACGAGCCACCCGGTGGAGTAGATCAGGCCGTCGAAGCCGGTGGTGGAGACCAGGCCGGCGATCCCGAGGAACGACGCGGCGCTCATGTAGTCGCCGGCGAGCGCGAAGCCGTTCTGGCCCGCGGTGACCGACCGACCCGCGGCGTAGAAGTGTTCGGTGGTCCGGGTGCGCCGGGCCGCCCACCACGTGATGCCGAGCGTCACCGCGATGAAGGCGAAGAAGAACGCCATCGCGACCGGGTTGGGCTGGCCGATCGCCGTCTCCTGCGCGGTCACGCGGCCCCCCTCAAGCGCTCGATCTCACGGTCGTAGTGGACGGCGGTCCACCGGACGTACACCCAGGTGAGGAACCACGACGCCACGATGACCAGCGCGCCGAGCAGGATGCCGAGACTGAGCCCCGGCACGACCGGCCGGGCGAGCATCGGACGCGCGAATGCGACGAGCGCGATGAATCCGAAGTAGAGCAGGATCATCAGCAGCGTGAGCAGCAGCGCGAACCGTTCCCGCGCGGCCGCCAGTGCCTGGAGCCGGACATGCGAGTCGGTCATGGAGTGGGTAAGCCAGTGGTCAGCTTTGCAGGCGCGGCACGGTCTGGGCGGCACGGAACCGACGGATCGCGTAGAGCACGGAGGCCGCGGCGATGAGCAGCGCGACACCGATCCGCTCCCGCCAGGTCGTCTGCGCGAGCAGCCAGAGAACGATGGCGGCCGCGAGCGCCGGTACCAGAAGGCCGCCCGGCGTCCGGAACGGCTCCCCGCCCGCGCGGACGTCGCGTCTGCGGAGCACGACCGCGGCGGTCACCGTGGCGCCGTACACCACGAGCAGCGCCGCGCTGGCGAGCACCGTCAGCTGCTGGAACGTGCCGCTCGCCGCCAGCAGAAAGATCACCAGCGCGAACGTGGCGATCGCGACGTACGGCGTGCGGTAACGCGGGTGCACCGCGCCGAAGCGCGCCGGCAGACCGCCCTGCCGCGCGGAGGCGAGGAGCGCACGCGGGGTGGCGAGGAGGTCCCCCGCGACGCAGGCGAACACCGACACCGCCGCCACCGCGAGGAGCAGCGTGCCCCCGACGGATCCCCACAGCCGGCCCGCCGCGGCGGCGAGCGGCGCCGCGGTCTCCTTCGCCAGGTCGGCGCCGAGAAGCCCCTGGGCCACGAAATGGAGGCCCCCGTAGAGCGCGACGATGCAGAGCACCGCGAGGATCATTGCCCGCGGCACCGTGCGCGGAGGATCCACGATCTCCGCGCCCGGCCCGAGCGCCGCGTCGGGCCCGGAGAAGGCGAAGAAGATCGTGAGCGACGCGGCACCCAGTGCCGTCGTCGTGGGCAGCTCGACCGAGGGGGGCGCTCCGCGAATGGCGAACAGGCCGAACCCGACCAGCGCGATGAGCGGGAGCAGCTTGATCAGCGTGAGGAGCTCGACCGCGCGGGCGCCCTGCCGAACGCCCCGGATGTTGAGCCAGGCGAGGCCGCCCAGGAGGCCGGCGAGCGCGAGCATCCGGATCGTCGGCTCCGCGAGCGCGGGCGCCACCGTGGCAACGATGCCGAGGAAGCCGAGGGCGATCGCGGCGTCGGCGGCGGCCGCGTAGCCGAACCAGAACAGGGTCGCCACGAGGAACCCGGCATAAGGACCGAACGCCGCCTCGACGTAGGCGCTCGCTCCGCCCGAGCTGGCCACCCGGCTGCCCGCCTCCGCGTAGCACAGGAGCACGAGCGTGATGGCGAGTCCGCAGACGGCGTACGCCACCAGCGCGCCCGGCCCCAGCTGGCCCGCCACGACACCCGGCAGCACGAAGATGCCGCCGCCGATGGTCAGGTTGACGGCACTGGCCGCCAGCGCGCGGGTTCCGATGGCCCGGACGAGCTTCCGGTCCGTCTCGTGTAGATGGGGCTCGGGCGAGGGATCCCCCAGGGCAGGACACTTGAGGGTACCCGCGGCCGCTGGGGTGCGCTAGTGAGAGCAATCCGCTATCGGCTATCCGCTATCCGCTATCCGCTATCCGCTATCCGCTATCCGCCCGGTCCCGAGGCATGCGAGCCTCCGATGTCCCTGGACACCGGAGGCTCGATCGCTACCGGAGCCAGCGCGGATAGCGGATAGCGGATAGCCTAGGCCTCGTCTTCACTCACGAGCACCCCGCTCACGGCGTCGAATACCCGGACCCAGACGATCACGCCGGCCCGGCGTTCGTCCACCCCGCGAACCCGCACGAGCTTCTTGTCGTGGCCCTTCGCCCTGCCCTTGCCCTTGCCGGACTCGCCATACACCGGCCCGTACACGATCCAGCTGCCCGGGGGCGCGAACGCCTCGATGTTCGCGCATCTGCGCGCCCTGGCCTGGTGCCCCGGCGGCTTGCCCGGCACCCACACGCGGCACTGGCCGGCGGCCGGCAGGTGCCCGGGCGGGATACCGAGGGTGGCGGCCGTGCTCTTCTTCGACACGGCAGGCTCGGGCCTGGGGTCGGACTGGTAGATACTCTTGCCGGAGCAGCCCATCAGGGCCGCGCCGACCAGGAGCGCCGGGAGGGTGCGCCGGGTGTTGAGCATGTGACCTCGCGGAATGCGTCGGGGTGAACGGTGATTTCCGGTCGTCCCGCGAAGGGGGGCAAGTTGTATGCTCGCCCCGATGCAAGCTATTGCACCGTCAAAGCCCGACCCGCTGCTGGTCGTGATAACGGCGGTAGACGTCGCCGTGCGTCGACGTCGCGTACGTGAGAAAGAGCGCGCGCCGGTTGTCGTTCGAGCGGTTGGGCCCGCTCCGGTGCGGCGTCAGGCTGTGGAAGAGCAGCAGATCGCCCGGGCCCAGCTCCGCCACCTCGCCGCCGCTCGGATCCATGCGCGACTGGTCCACGTCGAGGGGCTCGTCGGGCCGCGACTCGAGGCGGCGGTGATGCAGCCGGGCGAAGACCTCGACCGCGCCGTTGTCGGCGCGCGATTCGTCGACGCTCACCTGCAGCGTGAGCAGGTCGTCGGCCGGGATGCCGAGCGGCGCCCAGTAGGGGAAGTCCTGGTGCATGGTGTAGCCGGCGGTGCCCGGGCGTTTGGTGATCAGCTTCGCCTTCATCAGCACCGGCTCGGCGCGGAGCACCTCGCGCACGGGCCCGACCAGGCGCGGGTCGGCGGCGAGCGCCGCGAACACCGGCGAGATGTCGACCACCGGATCGATGCGGTCGCGGATCTGTCCCCGGCCCGCGTGTCCGCGCCACTGCACGCGCGCCGCGTCCGGATCGCCGTCCACCAGCCCCCAGAGGCGGTCGCACTCGGCGCGCCACGCGCGGACGGCGTCGTCACCGAACCGCCCGCGGACCACCACGTAGCCGTCACGCCAGTAGCGGGTCCCCAGCTCCGGTTCCGTGTCTTTGATCAGCGTCGAGTCCGTCATGCCGTCGGCTCCATGAGATCGATGCGCGGGCCCAGGGGGCGCATCCACTCGGTCTGGCGCGCGACGGCCTCGTACCCGGCGCGCGCGAAGAGCTGCTCCGCGGGATCGCCGGCGAGGGCGAACGCGCCGACGCCGGCCCATCCTTCCCGCCACGCGATCGCCTGGGCGCGGTGCAGCACGGCCGTGCCGATCCCCATGCGCCGCCAGCTCGGGTGTACCAGTAGGTTCTTGAGCCGGAGCAGCGATTCGCCGGCGGAAAGCGCGATGACACCGCGAATCGCGCCGCGCGACACGATGAAGAACGGGCGCATCCACCCCACCGAGGCCCGGAGCCGCTCCAGCTCCACCCAGGCCTCCGGCTCCGAGTCGTGCCCATCGGGGCCGGCGCCCGAGAGTCGATGCAACGCGAGCTTGGCCGCCCAGTCGTCGGCGCTCGTCACCGGCCGGAGCTCGGCGATCGGAGCGTCGGGACGCGCGGCGATCGGCCGTCCGTCCACCGCCAGGATATACCCGATTTCGTCCTGCGGGCGGTACCCCCGGGTGAACAGGGCCGCCTCGAGGGCGGGGTGGCGCCCCGTGAGGTAGAAGCGGGCCCGGCGGCATCCGTGCCCGAGCAGGCGCTGTTCGACCAGCTCGATCCAGCGCGCCGGATCGCGCGGCAGGACCGACGCATCGATCCGGTGCACCACGCAGCCGGCCGACACGCGCTCGAGCCCCGGCACGCGAACGATGGTGGCGCCGCCCGCCTGCTCGAGCACAGCGGCGCTCTCGAAGTAGCGGCGATCGCTCTCGAGCAGCTCGGCCGTCAGCGACGTGGCGCTACGCGGTGCGACGGTGGTCGATCGACTCATGCGAACCGGCCGAGGCCGGGCCCGTGGCGCCCGATGAGGATGGACGAGGCGAGTTGGCTCACGGATCGACGACAAGCAAGCACTACACCATCGTCGATCGGCTCCTAAGTATAGACGCTGGAGCGAGTTGACGATCCGGTCCAGGCCGGTCGTGTTGCGCCGCCGCAGCGTCGGCGGGGCACGGGCGAGTCAGCGCGTGCCCAGCCTCCGGGCATCGTCACTCATCGGCGCGCTGGAGCCATCGGAGCAGCGACGTCCCCACCGCCACGGCGGCAACGCCCACGATCGCCAGCGGCACCCAGACGGTCGAGCCGTCGAGCGCACCTCGGGCGCCGAGGTAGAGGTACCAGATGCCGGCGGCCACGAGCAGCCAGGCCGCGAAGCGGAACAGCCGGTTGAAATGGAAGATCATGCCCCGACCCCGAGCGACTCCCGCACCCGCCGCCCCATGCCGGCGAGCCGCTGGACCGGCTCGTTGCTGAAGACGAGCCGGATGAAACGCTCTCCGTTCACCTCGCCCCAGTGGCGCATGGGCGTCGCGGCGATCCGCCCGCGGACGAGCAGCCGCTCGGAGGCCGTGAACGAGTCGAGCCCCAGCTCGGCCACGTCCAGCAGCATCGACCACCCCCCCGCAGCGGCGACGAGCGGCAGCCCCTCCAGCTCCGCGTGCACCAGGTCGCGCCGCCGCTCCCATTCCGCAACCGCCTGCGCGACGCCGTCGTCGGGCGTGGTGAGCGCCGCGGCGGCCGCGCCCTGCGCGATGCCGACCGGGGTCACGACATTGTATATGCCGACCTTCGCTATGTCCGGCATGATGTCGGCGGGCCCGACCACCCAGCCCACTCGCCATCCGATCATGCGGTACTCCTTGGATACGGAGCCGACCGTGATCGTCCGCTCGGCCATACCCGGGAGAGCGGCCGGATGCAGGTAGGCCCGCCCGTCGTAGAGAATGCGCTCCATCGCGGCGTTGTACAGGAGCCGGAGGCCGTGACGCACGCAGAGCCCGGCGACGTGCTCCCACTCGCCCCGGCTCAGCACGGCGCCCGACGGCATCGACGGGTTCATGAGGAATAGCATGCGGGTGCGCGGCGAGACCGCGGCGCCGAGCGCGTCGAGGTCGAGCGCCCAGCCGCGCCCGGCGCGCAGCAAGGGAACGAGCCGAGGCATCGCGCCGGCCAGTCGCACGCGATGGATCATCCCGGCATAGGTGGGGTCGGTGAGGATCACCTCGTCGCCAGGATCCAGCACGGCCAGGAGCACGTTGAACATGCCCGCGGTGCCGCCCGCGGTGATCACGCACTGGCCGGCCGGGTCGTACGGGACACCGCTCAGCCGGCTCACGTGCGCCGCCGCCGCCCGGCGGAGCTCGTCGGTGCCGGTGAACGGGAGGTAGCTGTTGGCGTCGTCGCTGTCGATGGCGAGACGGGTCGCGGCCAGCGCCGCGGCGGGCGGCCGGAGGTCGGTGTCGAGGTTCTCCAGACGGAGGACGGCGGGATCCTCGCCCGCGGCGGCGGCTACGCGGTCGATGGAGAAGCCGGGGATGTCGCGCACGCGCGCGGAGGGCATGGACCAATGTAGATGGGCCCGCTCCCGCCTGATCCCGCCCGCTCCGCCTGTCATCCTGCGTCCGGCACCCGCCCTCCGCCGCCGCTGATCCCATCCCGGGCTCGCCGATCCGAGATTCCCGTCGTAGCGTTCATACTCGGACCCCGAAGGCAGGTGACCAAATGCTCGTTGCGTCCCTCGTGCTCCTCTCGGCCCTGGCCGGCCCTCCGCCCGACAGCGTGCCGCTCTACGGCAATCTGGGCGACTTCCACCGCAAGGTGACCGCGCGTCCCCTCGCCCAGCGGTACTTCGACCAGGGCATCCGGCTGCACTACGCCTTCAACCACCCCGAGGCGATCCGGGCGTTCGAGGAAGGCGCGCGGCGGGATCCCCGCTGCGCGATGTGCTGGTGGGGCCTGGCGCTGGCCCTGGGGCCCAACATCAACGCACCGATGGACACCGCGGCGGTCGCGCCGGCCTGGGCGGCCATCACGAAGGCGAAGAAGCTCGCGCACCGCGCGACCCGGACCGAGCGCGCGCTCATCGACGCGCTCGCGAAGCGCTACTCGGCGGATCCCGCCGCCAACCGGGCGGCGCTCGACTCCGCGTATGCGACGGCGGCCCACGCCGTAGCCCGCGCGTATCCGGCCGACGATGACGCCCAGACGCTCGCCGCCGACGCGCTCATGAACCTGCGGCCGTGGAATTACTGGGAGCGGGACGGCAAGCCGCAGTCGGGCACCGCGGAGATGGTGGACCTGCTCGAGCGGGTGATGGCACGGAGCCCGAAGCATCCCGGCGCATGCCATCTCTACATCCACGCGGTGGAGGCGGCCGAACCGGAGAAGGCCGTCCCCTGCGCCGAGCGGCTGGCGGCGCTCATGCCGGGCGCGGGACACCTCGTGCACATGCCGGGACACATCTATATCCGGGTGGGTCGCTACGCCGACGCCATCGAGGCCAACGAGCACGCGGTGCACGCCGACGAGTCGTACATCGGCCAGGAGCACCCGCCGATGGGGATCTACACCGGTGCGTACTATCCCCACAACTATCACTTCATGGCGTTCGCCGCCCAGCTCGCGGGCCGGAGCGAGAAGGCCATCGAGGCCGCACGGATCGTGTCCCAGCGGATCCCGCTGGAGATCGCCGCGCAGGTGGCGTTCGCGCAGCCGATCGTTGTGTTTCATCAGCTCCAGCTCCAGACCTTCGGCCGGTGGGAGGAGCTGTTGGCGCTGCCACTCCCGAGCGCGGACCTCCGGTTCGCCACGGCCCTCGCGCACTTCACCCGGGGGATGGCGTTCGCCGCGACCGGGCGCACCGCCGAGGCGGGAGTGGCGCTCGACACCGTGCGGGCGATTGTCCAGGCGCTGCCGGCCGACGACACCCGCGTCAGCGCGGAGATCGGGGCGCATGTGCTCGCCGCGGAGCTCGCCGCGAGGGCGGGACGGACGGAGGACGCCATGAAGAGCCTGGAGGCCGCGCGCGCGCTGGAGGACGGCATGCTCTACCAGGAGCCGCCGTTCTGGCATCAGCCCGTGCGACACCACCTCGGCGCGCTGCTGCTCAAAGCCGGGCGGCCCGCGGACGCGGAGCAGCGCTACCGCGAGGACCTGAAGCGGTTCCCGTCGAACGTGTGGTCGCTCGCCGGCCTCGCGGCGAGCCTCAAGGCCCAGGGCAAGCAGGCGGATGCGGCCGAGGTCCAGGCTCGCCTCGTAGCCGCGGGCCCGGATGTCGAGCTTGCCGCCTCACGGTTCTGATCCTGCACCACCGCCCGAGGACCTGCTTTTCACCGCAGAGGCGCAGAGGCACGGAGAACTGCACTTGATGTGGCCTCATGATTCGGCATCGCGGTGCCGGACCATGTGACGACTACCAGGCTGTGCACTGCGTCCAGGCGCCTCTGTGGTTCCAACGGAGCACATCAGCGGCCGAACTTCGCTCGCTTGTATGCCTCCCACTCGTTCGGCGCGAGGTCCAACGTGCCGGCGAGCCGGAGCCGGCCGTCGATGAAGGCCGGCTCGTGGGGGATCGGGATCTCGTACTCCACCAGCGTGCCGTCCCGGGCGTCGGTCCAGAGCAGCCCGGTCAGGTTCGCGAGCCCCGGCCCGCTGATGCGATAGCGCCGGGTGTCTCGACCGTCGCGGCGCTCGCGCTGCTCGAAGGCGACCTCCACCGGCCCGAGGTCCGCGAACCCGACGTCGTCACCCCGATACACCACGTCCATCCGCGAGAAGACGAGCCCGCCTCGGGATCGCGCAGGTGGGGCAGTGCCGCGCCGAGGCCGGCGAAATCGAAGTCGTAGCTGTGCCACAGCCAGGTGCGGATCGGGATGATGCTGTCGGGCAGCAACGACACGCGGATCGCCGCGCGGGCGGTGTCCGTGGTGAGCGTTCCCTGCACCACCGGCGGTCCGGCGCGGCGACGCACACCGTCACCTGGGTCGTATGCGTGCCGTCGCGATTCGACTTCACGTACTCGTACGCGCGTCCCACCCGCACCCGCGCCGAGTCGAAGGCGAAGGCCGCGACCTGCGCGACCGCCGGCGCCGCCTGGGCGAGCAGCAGCAGCGCGACGGCAGCGACCCGTGGCGCGGTGGGCGCGAAGGGTCCGGTCACATCGTCGGAACAAACATGATGTGCGCCCGCGGCGTGCCGGCGGACATGATCCACGGGGCCCCTTCGACGGGCGTGGCGGGAAGTCCCGTCGATTCCGGCGTCGCGCCGGGCACGTACACCACGAACAGCGGGCGCGCGCCGGTCGCCGCACCGGTCGCGGGGTCGAAGCTGCCCGGCGGCCCGAACAGCGAATACAGCGCGGCGGGCTGCGCCGGCAGCTCCAGGGTCCCCGCGCGGACCTCGGCGAAGCGCGCGCTGTCCACCTGCTCACCCTTGAGTCCCTCCGTCCGGAGCGCGCGACCTCGCGCCATGAACGGCTCGAGCGAGCGGTGATAGCACGCCACGTGGAACTCCTTCTGCGACGGGTTCGGCGCGAGGCAGATCATGCAGCCGGCGCCCAGGCGGAGCGGCCGCAGCCGGCCGTCGGCGCCGTAACCCAGCACCGTCGCCCCCGACCTGAACTCGGCCGGCGCGGCGAGCACCGCGGCGGCGATCTGCTGAGTGGCCCGGAGCGGCGCCGGCTCGGGCGTCTGCTGAGCAGCCATCGGCGCGGCGGCGGCGAGGGCCAACGCTGCGCCGAGCGCCGGACAACGGAGGGGAGCGGTCACGTTCATCTCCGGAGTGCGGAAGTGACGATGCGAGTCGCCTCGGGCCTCTATTCCGTCGGCGCGGCGACCCCGGGCGCGAAGGAGACGGTCGCCGTGTACCCTTCGGCCTTGACCATCGTCTCCAGGAGCGCGCGTGCGCTCGCGGCGGCATGGTCGGCGAGTCCCAGCTCCTCCGCGGAGCGGCCGAGCTGCTGGCGGGCCTCGCGGAAGATCGCGTCGCGATCGGCCGGCCGGAACGGATTCCACAGTCCGCTCCGCTCGTCGTAGGTGCGGAGCTCGGTCACCTCGATGCCGAGCACGCGCGGCGGAGACAGCACGATATCGACGTGCCGCCGCGCGGAATCGATCCGCACCTCGGGCGGCCGGTCGAGGTCGATCCCCGCAGTCACCCGCGCGGTCGCCACGAGGAGGGAGCGCTTGGTGGAGCCGAGCCGGCTGTGCTGGTACGTCACGACGTCGCGCACCGTCGTCTCGCTGGTCACGAGCTGGGCGACCGACCGCAGCCGCTCCATGACCAGCGAGTGCGACATTCCGCCGCGGCCCCCGCCGCCGAGCAGGCCCGCGCGGCCGCCGCAGCGGCTGCCCGCCATCCAGGCGCCGGCGGCCACCAGCAGCACCACCGCGAGCCAGCGCCCGCGGGTCACCCGCCGAGCTCCGCGGTGCCGCCCAGCAGCCGGGGGGTGGCCCCCGGCAGCAGCCGGCCCGTCTGATCCAGGATGCCCATCCGTTTCAGCCAGCTCTCGAACTCGGGCGCGGGTCTGAGCCCGAGCAGCCGGCGCACGTACAGCGCGTCATGGAACGACGTGCTCTGATAGTGGAGCATGACGTCGTCCGCGCCGGGCACGCCCATCACGTAGGTGCAGCCGGCCGCCGCCAACAGCGTGAGCAGCGCGTCCATGTCGTCCTGGTCCGCCTCGGCGTGATTGGTGTAGCAGACGTCGCAGCCCATCGGCAGGCCGAGCAGCTTGCCGCAGAAGTGGTCCTCGAGACCGGCGCGGATGATCTGCTTGCCGTCGTAGAGATACTCCGGGCCGATGAATCCCACCACCGTGTTCACCAGCAGCGGCCGGTAGCGCCGGGCCACGCCGTAAGCGCGGGCCTCGAGCGTCTGCTGGTCCACGCCGTGGTGCGCGTCGGCCGAGAGCGCGCTCCCCTGTCCGGTCTCGAAGTACATCAGGCCCGCGTCGCCGCCGCCCCGTCCGAGCTGGCGGGCGGCGTGGTGCGCCTCGTCCAGCAGCGACAGCGTGACCCCGAAGCCGGCGTTGGCCGCTTCGGTGCCCGCGATCGACTGGAACACGAGATCGACCGGCGCGCCGCTCCCGAGCGCCTCGAGCTCGGTCGTCACGTGGGCGAGGACGCAGCTCTGCATCGGGATCTCCCACCGCTGCCGGAGCCGGTCCAGCATCTCGAGCAGCGCCCGGACCGTGTCCGGACTGTCGGTCACCGGATTGATGCCGACCACGGCGTCGCCGGATCCATGGAGGAGCCCGTCCAGCATGCTTGCCGCGATGCCCCGGGGATCGTCGGTGGGGTGATTGGGCTGGAGCCGGGTGGAGAAGCGCCCCTCGAGTCCGAGGGTGGTGCGGAAGCGGGTGACCACCCGGCACTTTCGGGCGACGAGCGCCAGATCCTGGAGCCGCATGAGCTTCGAGACCGCGGCTGCCATTTCCGGCATGACGCCCGGCGCGAGCCGGCCGAGAACGGCTTCGTCGCAGTCGTAGGAGAGGAGCCAGTCGCGAAATCCGCCCACCGTGAGATGCGCGACGGGCGCGAACGCAGTGCGCTCGTGCGAATCCACGATGAGCCGGGTGACCTCGTCCTCCTCGTAGGGCACGACGGCCTCGCTCAGGAACGAGGCGAGCGGCACATCGGCGAGCGCCATCTGCGCGGCCACGCGCTCCTCAGCGGACCCTGCCGCGACCCCCGCGAGCGCGTCGCCCGAGCGGTGGGGCGTCGCTTTCGCGAGGAGGGTCTTCAGATCGCTGAACGTGTAACGGGTTGAGCCGACGGTGTGGGCAAACATCACGCAAGGGACTTCAGGAGATCGATCATCCGCAGGTCCCACGGATCGGGCGAGTCATCCTCGCCGGGAATCGCCGGGTTCTGCTGCGGGGTCTCCAGGATCAGCGGCACGCCGCGTGAGCGCTCGTCGGCGAGCAGCCAGCGGAACGGCTCCACCCCGATCGCTCCCTCGCCGATGAGCTTGTGCCGGTCGAAGTTGGACCCGAGCGCGCCGGTGCTGTCGTTCAGATGGAAGAACGCCGGCGCTCGTCCGGTTGCGCGCTGGAACTCGCCGAGCACGCCCGCGAGCGCTTCCGCCGACTCCGCGATGTCGTGGCCCGCCGCGTACAGGTGGCAGGTGTCGAGTCCGTATCCGACCCGCGCTCGATGGCGGGCCGGCGCGAGATCGAGGATCGCGCCCACCTCGGCCGCGGTGCGGCCCAACGTGGCGCCGGCGCCCGCGGTGTTCTCCACCCAGAGGCAGGTCGTGCCCGGGGTCGCATCCAGCGCCGCCGTCATCGCCGCAGCCACGCGCTGCAGGCCGAGCTCGCGATCTCCGTCCGTCGCGGCGCCCGGATGGAAGCAGACCCCGCCCACGCCGAGCGCGGTGGACCGTTCCAGCTCCTTGACCAGCCCGGCGGCGGCCCGGTGGCGCTTCTCCTCGTCGGACGCGGCGAAGTTGAGCACGTAGGCGGCGTGCACCACGACGTTTCGCAGCTCGAAGCCGCACTCGGCGATGGCGCGACGAAAGCGGCCGATGCGCTCCAGCCGGATGGACACCTTGTCGCCATAGTACTTGGGGATCGCGCTGAAGAGCTGGACCGCGCGCATGCCGGCGCGGGCGGCGCGCCGCACGGCCTGGTCGATCCCGCCGTTGTCGATCGTGTGGGCACCGAGGACGTGCGTCTGCGCGCGCGATGGGGTCACCGGCGCAATCTAGCTCGGCGGCGTCGGGCCGTGGATCCTGTGGCGCGCGTCACGGCGGCCCGCCTCGGTTCGCCACACCCTCAGGGCATGGACAGACTCGCGCGACGTCTCTGGGGCCGGTCCCCTACGCCGGCTTTCGTGCTGGTGGTGCTCGCCGTGGGCGGACTGCTGGCCCTCTTGGCGCGCGGGCTGACCCGCGGCCGGCGACGCGCGCGACGGCGCGCGCTCCTCACCATCCCCGAGCCGCCGCTCGAACCGGCCTCGGAGCCTCCGGCCGCCGGCGTTACCGACCAGGCGGCGGTGGACGGGCTGCGCGAGCGTCCGCGGCCCGTGGGGGCCGAGGAGGCGGCTCGCATCCTCGGCCTCGCGCCGGAAGCGCTCGCCGCGCTCAACATCCCGGTAACCCGCGGGGCCGAGGGTCGCGCGGTGTACGACTCCTGGGAGATCGTGCACTGGCTGGACCTGCGCCGGACCGATCCCGCCGGGTTCGAATCGCGGACCGGGGGTCGTTGAGGCTCCGCCTTATCGAGTCATCGACCATCCGATAGCCTCGTTACTAAACCGGGCCCGGCCCGGGCGCCCGCCCGAGCGCCTCCCGCAGCTTCGCGGCGATCCATTCGGCCTCGCGCTTGTCGCGAATGCCGCCGCCCGCCTCCAACTTCCGCCCGTCCGCGCGCACCACGTACAGGTCGTACCAGACCCGCTCGCCCGACTGCATCCCGATGCGGAGTTCCACGTCCGCGACCTCCGCGGTCGGGACGATGCGCGGCGCGCCGGGCGAGCCGAGTCCCGCGGCCACGCTCAGGCGCTCCCGGTCGGCGGTCACCCGGACCACGCGGAACCAGAGCCGGATGCCGGCATACGCGATCACGAGCTCGCCCAGCAGGAAGACGGCCTTGAACCCGAACGGCGCGTCGAGCACGAACACCGCGGCGACGACCGCACCCCAGATCGCGGCGCAGAGCGTGACGCCGAGCGCGGCGCCGCGGTTCCGGCCGGCCGCGAACAGGACCTCGGTGCCGGACCCGTTCGTGGTGACGCGAATCGGCGAGTCCGCGGGCTGCGTCCGGGCCGCCGCCGAGGGTTCCTTGCCGAGCAGCCGCTCGGTCTCCACGCTCGGCGGGGTGTCGCTCGCCGCGGTGCGGAACACGGGTACCTCGAACATCGATTCGTAGTCCACCCCCGGCACGCTCGCGGACGCGCGGAGTCGCCACACGACGCGGTCGGTGGCGTTGCGATCATCGCAGGGCGCCGCATCGGCCGGGATCCGGAAGGCGACGGGGATGTTCGTCACCATCCCGTCCCGGGGGCCGCCCGCACCGCGCTGCCCGGCGACCCGCTTCTCCTCCTGCCAGAGCACGGTTTCGCGGGTCGAGCGGTTCTTGCCCGATCCCGTGCGTCGGACGCGCACGCAGGAGAGCACGAGCGCGAAGCCTTCGGCGGAGCGGACGTCGGCCGGTGTCCGGATCACGCCGCCCAGGCGCTGCCCGATGGCCGCCGGAGTGGTGACCAGATCGAGGCGGGGGGCGCCGAATTTCCGCGAGCGCATCGACGCCCGCACCGCCGCGCCGACGAGGCCGAGGCCGACCGCGGGAAAGAGCAGCACCAGCCAGGCGGCCGGCTTGTCCTTCGTGACGGCGTCGCGCACCCCGAAGAATCCGGCGGGCAGCGCGACCAGGTTCCAGATCAGCGCGAAGGCCCACAGGGCGGCGCCGACGCTCCGGTTCGCGTCGCGGACCTGTCCGGCCGCCCAGTCCGGGCGCCAGAGCCACGGCGACTCGGGATGCCGCGCCTCGGTCTGCTCGCGCCGGCGCCGCTCCCGTCGGCCCGCCACGATGGCGGTGAGCGCACCGAAACCGACCAGCGTGAACACGAAGCCGAACAAGCCGAGCGCCGCCGCTTGGGACGGATCGCCGGCACGGTACTTCGCCACGGCGATGACCAGCGCCCCGACCCCGAATCCGATGAAGGGCAGGCAGAAGAGCGCGGCGCAGCCGAAGGCCGCCGTCGACGCGGGCTTCATCGCGCGGCTCCCGTCTCGACCGGCGTGTCGGGCCGGGCACCCCATTCGGCCCAGGCCCCGTCGTACACGGCCACGCCGTCGTGTCCCAGGAGATGGAGCGCGAACACCAGGCTGCACGCGCTGGTCCCCGAGCCGCAGGTCGCGACCACCGGACGCGTGAGGTCCACACCGGCGGCGGCGAGCCGCCTCCGGAGCGCTTCCGGCGGGAGCAGCGTCCCGTCCGGGCCCACCAGGTCGTCGAACGGCACGTTGCGGCTGCCGGGCATGTGCCCGCTTCTCACACCCGGCCGGAACTCGGCCTCGGTGCCCTCGAACCGGCCCGCGGGTCGGGTGTCCACCACCTGCTCTCGGCCGCTCGTCAGGTTGGCCAGCAGGTCGGCCAGTTCGCGCACGGCCCGCCGGTCGAGCCGGGCGGTGAGGCGGCCCCGCCCCGGCTCGGGCACGCCGGTCTCGAGCGGACGCTGCTCGGCGGTCCACCGGACCAGGCCGCCATCCAGCAGAGCGACCCGCTCATGCCCGAACACCCGGAAGGTCCACCAGATGCGCGGCGCGCTTAGATTCACTCCCGATCCGTCGTACACCACGATCGTGTCACCGTCGCTCAGGCCCAATCCGCTCATCCGTTCGGCGAATGATTCCGCCTGCGGGAGCATGTGGGGCAGCGGCGTGGTGCCGTCGCTCGAGGCGTCGAGATCGTAGAACACGGCGCCGGGAATGTGGCCGGCGGCGAACTCGGCCGCCGCGTCGCGGCCGCTGGTGGGGAGGTACCAGGAGGCGTCGACCACGCGCAAGCCGGCGTGGCCCAGGTTCGCGCCCAGCCAGGACGTGGTCACGAGCGCCGGATTGTCGTGGGGCATGTCCCAATGGTACTCGGCCTTCCCCGTCGCTTGGAGGGGTTCATTCCAATCGAAACGCTGCTCGCCGCCATCCAGGCGCCGGTGCCGATTCCCGAGCCCAGCGAGCTCGCCGTGCGGTATCACCGTACCGGCAACGCCCTCTGGATCCTCAACACGCTCGTTGGTTTCGCGCTGCCGGCCGCCCTGCTCGCGTTGGGCTGCTCGGCGCGGCTGCGCGACGCCGCACGGCGCGTCGGGCGCGGCTGGCTCGGGACACTCGTGGTGTACGTCGCGCTCTTCATCCTGCTCGTATCCCTGGCGACGTTGCCGCTCGACTTCTATCAGCAATACGTGCGCCAGCACGCGTACGGGCTGTCCAACCAGACGCTCGGCAAGTGGGCGTCCGACGCGGCCAAGTCGCTCGCGCTCGGGCTTGTCGTCGTGCCGCTCCTCGCCGTCGTGCCCTACGGGCTCCTGCGGCTGAGTCCGCGGCGCTGGTGGCTCTGGGCCGGGCTCGCCACGCTCCCGATCCTCATCGCGACGTTCATCGTGGTCCCGATCTGGGTGTCGCCGCTGTTCAACGAGTCCGGTCCGCTGTCCGACAAGACGCTGGAGGCGCGCATCCTCGACCAGGCGTCGCGCGCCGGCATCGAGGGCAGCCGCGTGTTCGAGGTGGACAAGAGCGTCGACACCCGGACGGTGGGCGCGTACGTCGTCGGCTTCGGGGCCACCAAGCGGATCGTGCTCTATGACACGCTGCTGGAAAAGCTCACGCCGGACGAGATCCTCTTCGTGCTGGGCCACGAGATGGGGCACTACACGCTGCGCCACGTGCTGGTGCTGCTGGCGCTGAACTGGCTGCTGGCGGTCTTCGCCCTCTGGGTCGTGCACCGCTCGGCCGGCAGCCTGATCCGGCGGTTCGGGACGCGTTTCGGCTTCGATCGCCTGAGCGATCCGGCCTCGGTGCCGCTGCTCCTGCTCCTGATCTCCGCGGTATCGTTCGCGATCCAGCCGATCGCGCTCGCCTTGTTGCGCTACCAGGAACGGGAGGCGGACCGGTTCGGGCTCGAGATCACCCGGGAGAACCGCGCCGCCGCGATTGCGTTCGTGAAGCTCCAGCAGGAGAACCTCGCCGTCCCCCGGCCGGCTCCGCTGTACCGGGTGTGGCGCGCCAGCCATCCGAGCCTCGCGGCGCGCATCACGTTCGCCAACGAGTACCGCCCCTGGGCCACCGGCGCGCCGCTTCGCTATGGCGATCGCTTCGCCGGCGACTGACCTCCGGGCGCGCCCTGCGCCCGACCGATCGGCCCGTCTCGCACTTCTGCTGCTCCAGGCGGGCGCGGTGGCGACGGTGCTCGTCGCGGTCCCGTTTCCGCTCTTCGACCTCGAGCGGCACCAGGTGCCGAAAGAGCTCGCGCTGCACCTGGCGGGCGGCGGAGCCGCGGCGCTTTGCCTGCTCCGCGCACGGCGCCTCTCGCTCTCGGTCGCCGACGCGCTGATCGCGACCTTTCTCCTCCTCTCCACCGTGTCCGCGTTGTTCGCCAGCAACCACTGGCTCGCCGTCCGCTCGCTCGGCCTCAGCGTCTCCGGGGCGCTCGTCTTCTGGGCCGCGCGGGCGCTTCGCGGGGCCGGACTGGCGCGCCAGCTGCTGCTCACACTGGCCGCGGGGGTCGTGCTCGCGGCGGCGACCGCGCTGCTCCAGGCGTACGGGGTCGAGTCGTCCCTGTTCGCCGAGCGGCGGGCGCCCGGTGGCGCGTTCGGCAACCGCAACTTCATGGCTCACTTCGTGGCGCTGGGTCTCCCGGTGTTGCTGCTCGCGACGCTGGAATCGCGCCGGCGCCGCGAGGCGTGGTTGCCGGCGGCGGGCGCGGCCGTCCTCGGCGCCGCGCTGGTGCTGTCCCGCTCGCGCGCCGCGTGGCTCGGCGCGGTCGCGGCCCTGGCTATCCTCGCGGTCGAGGGCCTGTGGCTGGGATACCTCTGGCGCGACGTCACCAGCCGACGCCGAGTACTCCTCTTCGGGGTCGCCGTCGGTACCGGAGCGGTGCTCGCGCTCGTGCTGCCCAACACGCTGGAGTGGCGCTCCGACTCGCCCTATCTCGACTCGCTGAAGGACGTCGCCAACTACCGGGAGGGGAGCGGCAGGGGCCGGCTGGTGCAGTACGGGAATACGCTCCGGATGAGCGCCGATCACCCGGTGCTGGGAGTCGGGCCGGGCAACTGGGCCGTGGCGTATCCCAGCTACACCACGCCGGGCGATCCGGCGTTCGACGCGGACGACTTCATCCCGACCAACCCGTGGCCGAGCAGCGACTGGATCGCGTTGCTTGCCGAGCGGGGCCCGCTGGCCACGTTCACACTGGCCGGCGCCGCGGCCGCGCTGGCGATCGGGGCCTGGCGGCGGTGGCGGATGGCACCCGAGGCCACCGAGGGCGTGGAGAGCCTGACGCTGATCCTCGTCCTCGCGACCACCGCGGCGGTCGGGAGCTTCGACGCGGTGCTGCTGCTTCCGGCTCCGACATTCGTCGTGTGGGCCGCGCTCGGGCTGCTCGCCCGCCCGCCCAAGCGCCCGGTGCTCGAGCTCGATCTGCGCGGCCGGCGCGCGCAGCGCCTGGCCGCGGTGGTCGCCGCCGCGACGGTGGTGTTCGCGGCGCGAAGCGCGAGCCAGCTCGGGGCGATGGTTGCCTACGGGGACGAGGAGCGAGTGGCGGCGATGGAGCGCGCGGCGAGCATCGACCCCGGCAACTACCGGATCAGGATGCTGCTCGGTTACGCCTGGCGGAATCGCGGACGCTGCGACCTTGCGCGGCCGCATGCCGAGCGCGCCTGGCGGCTCTTCCCCAATCATGCGGCACCGAAACAGCTCCTTGCCATGTGCCGAAGACGTTGAACCACGAGGAGAGGAAGGACACGAAGGCCGCGGAGCGAACGTTCACCCGCCTGAGGACCGGATCCAACCGAGGAGCTTGGTCCGGAGCATCGGCAGCGGCAGCGCCCCGTCTTCCAGCACCCGGTCGTGGAACTCCCGGACGTCGAACCGGTCTCCCAGCCGCTTCTCGGCCTCGTTGCGCAGGGAGCGGATTTGCAGGTTGCCCAGCATGTAGGATGACGCCTGGCCCGGCACCGAGATGTACCGGTCGATCTCGCCCTGCACGATGGTCGGCGCGACGACCGTATGCGCCGCCAGGTAGTCGGCAGCCTGCTCGCGGGTCCAGCCCCGGGTGTGGATGCCCGCGTCGAGCACCAGCCGCGCCGCGCGCCACGCCTGGCTCGCGAGCAGGCCCATGCGCCCGACGTCGGAGCTGAAGACGTCCATCTCGCCGGCTACCGTCTCGGCGTAGAGCGCCCACCCCTCCACGTAGCCCGAGTTCGAGAAGTAGCGCGCCAGCCGATGCGACGCGCCGCGCGCCAGCTGATGCGACGCGCCGCGCTCTTGCGCGATGGTGATCTGGAAGTGATGGCCCGGTACGGCCTCGTGGAACGCGGTGCTCTCGAGCTTGGCCCGGCTCTGCTTCTCCGGCGCCCAGGTGTTGATCCAGAAGATGCCCGGCCGCGAGCCGTCCTCCGCGGCCTGGTTGTACGAGGGCACGGCGCCGGTGCGCTGCCGGAACTCGGGGTACGGCTCGATGACCACCTGCGCCCTCGGCCGGAGCCCGAACCAGCGCGGGGCCGCAGCCGCGGCCCGCGCCACCGCGGCGGCCGACGAATCGATGATCTCCTGCCAGGTGCGGAAGGTGAGGCCGGGCTCGGTCTTGAGACGCTCGAGGATGACGGGCACATCGCCGGTCCCGAATGTGCGGCGGCCGAGGTCGCTCATCCGCTGCTCGATGGCCGCGAGCTCGCGCCTGCCCCGCTCGAAGATCGAGTCGGCGGGCAGCTCGAGCGTCGTGTAGCGAAGCACCGAAGCACGATAGCACGCGCTCCCGTCGGGAATCGCGGAAACCGCGATCGACGCGCGCGCCCGGGGCAGGTATTCCCGGGCGAGAAAGTCGCGATAGCGGCGGACGGCGGGATTGATCCGGTCACGGACCACCGCGATGAACGCGCGGCGGAATGCCGGCGTGGAATCGCGCTGCGCGGGTGACGCGAACGGCGAGGAGTCCGGCCGGGCGGCGAGCAGCCCGTCGAGCTGCCGGATGACGCCCTCGACCACCGGCCGGGGCGCCGCGTACTCCTGCCGGAGGCCGGCCCGGAGATTCGCGGCGTCGGTCTCGATGTAGCGCGGCAGCCCGCGCCAGCGCGTGAGCGCCTGCTCGCGGTACGCTGTCGTGCCGACCGGCTGCGAGCGCGCGAGCGACGGGTAGCGCGTCTGCCATCCTCCCGACGTGCTCAGCTGCCAGAGCTCGTAGCGGCACACCCGCTGTGCCACGCGTCCCTCGAGCTCGGCGCGGAGAATGCCGTACGTCGTCCAGTCCGGACCCCCCGCCAGCGCGGCACCGTCGATGCGCCGCGCCCGGGCGAGCCACCCGTCCTCACGCCGTCGCCAACGCTCGAGCGCGGCGAGCGAGTTGTCGCGGAGGCCGTCGTGGCGCGCGCCCGGGATGCCGTTGGCGGTGAACTCCTCGGGGTTCGTGGCGAAATAGGCGTCGACATACTCGGTCGCGAGCTCCGCGACGGCGGACTCCTGCGCCGCACCCGGCGCGAGCGGCGCGCAGGCGCCGAGGAGAGCCAGCAAACGACTTGACCACCGAGCCATCGAGCATCCCCCTTTCACGTCCCGACCGGTTAACGTCGACCCGACCCGCCCGTCCTACGCACCGGTCGCGACCGCCACAGCCACCGACGAACACCGACACCGATGCAAGGAGTAGCACACATGCGCACGTTGATGCGACAGCGCGCCGTGACGGCCGGGTTCATCCTGCTGGGACTCGCGGCCTGCAGTGACGATGGGTCGGGTCCTTCCAGCGGGGCGCTGACCCAAGCCCAGGCGGAATTCGCGGCCGAGGCGGTCACCGATGACGCGGACGCTCAGGCGGACATCCTGTCCTCGGAGACCGCGGGCGGCGCGAGCCTCAGCGTGGCATTCGCGCCGTTCGGCGCGCAGTGTACGCCGCCGCCCACCGCGAGCCCCGCGCCGACGGATCAGGACGGCGCCATCGTCCCCGACTCCGTGCGGTTCACGTTCGATCCGCCGTGCGTGCTCTCACTGCCGCTCCGCACGATCACCCGCACGGGGGTCATTGACGTGGTCGATCCTGCGCCGACCGATCCCGGCTGGGCGCGACGGGTGCGCTTCCTGAATTTCCTGACCACCCGCGAACGTGTAGTCAACGGCGCCACGGTCTCGGCACTCCGCAACGGCGTACGCACGGTCACAGGTAATGGTGATCAGCTCCACCACGATGTGACGGGGTTCACCACCGCGTTCACGCACGCCGACGGCTCCGTCACCACCCATACGCGCACCTGGTCGTCGGACTTCACGGCGGACACGCCGGGGAGCCTCGCGTGGCACCAGCCGCTGCCGAGCGGCACCTGGGACATCAGCGGCACGTCGACGTGGAATCGCGGTGACGCCGTGTGGTCGGCGTCGGTCACGACCAACCCCGCGCTCCACTACGAGGCGAGTTGCGCCGAGGCGCCGCGCTTCGACGCCGGCACCCTCACGCTCGTGGTCACGCGCGGCGGGAATAGCTCGACCGTGACGATCGAGTATACGGGGTGTGGGGAGTACCTGGTGACTCGGAGTTAGGCGCTATACGCTATCGGCTATACGCGATCGGCTATCCGCTATCGGCTATCCGCGACTGCCCCAAGGCGTCGCTCCGCTGCGCGAGCCGCGCGGCAGCGAGCCAGCGGATAGCGGATAGCGGATAGCGGATAGCGGATAGCCGATAGCGGATAGCTACCACCGCCGCGCCACTTCCCGCACCCACGCCACGTCCCCGTCCGCCCGTTGCCAGATGCGCCGCAGCTCGGCGTGGGCGCGGGCGGCGGCCTCGCGGTCGCCGCTCATCGTCGCGGCGCGGGCCAGCCCCAGCAGGGAGAGGGCGCGGCGCGGCGCGATCTGGAGCGACCGCTCGAACTCCCGCTGTGCCTCGCGCCCGTCCCCCAGGCCGAGCAGGACCTCGCCCAGGAGCTCGTGCGACGGCTTCACGATGTCGGGCGGGCCGTACTCCAGCGGCAGCGCGTCTTCCGCCGCCGCGGCCTCGCGGAGCATGGCGAGCGCCTCGTCCTTGCGCCCGTCGACCAGGACGAGCAGCGAGCGCAGCTCCCTGGCCAGAATCGCGGGGATCTGGGCGTGGGCCCCGTACCGGTCGCCGGTCGGCGCGCTCCGCGCCCGGCGCTCCAGCTCGGCGAGCCACCGTTCCGCGGCGGCGGGGTCGCTCCGGCCCAGCGCGGCGAGGCCGAGGGCGAACGCGTCCATCGCCTGCGGTCCCGGCCCGACTCCGCTGATGTCGAGCTCCCAGGCGGCTGCCGGATCCGACCACCGTTCGGTGCCGACGAGATAATGCGCCCGCATCGCCAGGAGGTATGCCTTGCGCGGAGCGCGGGGCGGGCTGCCGAGGTTCGGCCGCACGCTCTCGAGGTGCCGCCGTGCCTCGCCGAATCGGCTCTGCTGAAGCAGCGCGTATCCGAGCCAGTGTGTATAGTGGCCGGGCCACCACCGCGCGCGCTCCGCTTCCATGCCGAACGAGGCGGTCTCGTTCGACGCCACGGTCTCGTCCCACATGCCGAGGCCGAGGAAGATGTGGCTCGTCATGTGCTGGGCGTGATCCGCGCCGGGGGCGATCTTCGAGTAGGCTTTCGCGGCGCGCAGCCCGAGCGGCGCATGCTGTGCATCGTCGAAGGCGTGGATCACGTAGTGCGCGGCCCCGGGGTGCTTCGGGTTCGCGAGGAACACGTCCTGCGCGATGGCGCCGGCCCGCATGTACGTCGGCACGTTCCGCACCGACTGGCTCAGCCCCATGAGCGACAGCGCGAAGAACACCTGCGCTTCGCGATCCGCGGGGTAGGCTGACGCGAGCCGCTCGAGGGCAGCGGAATAAAGCGTGTCCCGCCGCGCCTTCTCGCCCTCTCCATACAGGATCTCGACCGTCTCGATCCACGCTCGCTCGCGTGCGGTGCGCGCCTTCGCCGCACGCGTCTCCGCGGTGGGTGCGAGCCGCCCGAGGATCGCGCGCGCGGAATCGAGGTTCTGCTCGTTCCACACCGGATGGTTGTGGGTCATCGCCTCGCCCCAGTAGGCGAGCGCGAAGCCGGGATCGATCCGCTGGGCCTCCCGGAACGCCGCGGCGGCGTCCTCGTACTCGAAGCTGTGCAGCAGCAGCACGGCCTTCGCGAACGACGGTTGCGCCGCCTTGGTGCCCGAGTTGGGGAACGAGATACGGCCGAGCTCGGAGGATTGTGCGTCGAGTGGAGCGATGCCCGCCGGGAGTGCGAAGCCGGCGAGGAAGAGCGCGCGAATGACCATGTCGCACAATGCCACCCAGCGAGGATCGAAGCAAGTGCTGGGGCTCGGCAACAGCGATCTACACGGAGGCGCGGAGAACCGCTCTTGATAGTGGTCTCCAACCGTCGGTCGCGGCCCTTGATATGAGACCACATCGACGGCGCTTCTCCGCGTCTTTCGTGCCTCCGGGTGAAAGATCAGGCCGCGATGGCCGCGCTGGTCAGGTCGTCCGCGGGAGAGAGACCGCGCCGAGTGTAGCGGTCGTAGAACGCGCGGGCTTCCTCGAGGTGCGAGGGGTGGACGAAGGCGGTCCCGAGCGCGCGACAGCCGCCGAGCGCGATCTCGAACAGCTCCGCGGCCGTCCGCGCGATCGCCGGGGCGTGGAGACCGTCGCGGCCCGCGCGCTCGAGCAGCGCCGGGTCGGGCGCGGGAGCCAGCTCGAGGGCCGCGCGCGTGGCGTGCGGGTCGTACGTGAGGCCCGCGAGGAACACGAGCGGCGCCGCATACCATGCCGGGTCCACCGCATCGGCCGAACGCACCTCGCAGTGCCCTCTCGGCCGCACCTCGGGAAAGAGCGTCGAGAGGTGCGCCTCCCACTCCCCCAGGGACGGATTGGCGCGGACCATCCACTCGTCGAACGGCAGACAGCGGCCGCCGACGGTCGGGAGCAGAATCGCCGGGGCGCCGAGCGCGAAGTCGAGATACGCCTCGGCCGGGCGAGCGCGGTCGAACGGCAGACCGGTGCGTCGAGGATCGAGCCGCCGCCACGCGTGCGCCCGGAAGCTCCGGTGACCCGTGACGCAGCCATCGTAGACCGGCGAGTTCGCGAAGATCGCGGTGACGTACGGCGCGACCGCGTTCAGCAGGCGCCACCGGAGTCTGGGCTCATCGTCGAAGTCGAGGCACACCTGGATCGACGCGGTCTGACGCATCATTACCGCGCCGAATCCGCCGATCGCGGCGAAGTGCTCCGCCATCCGCCGGTACCGGTCGCTGTGCAGGAGGAGCGGAGCCCCGGACGCGGCGTTGTGCGGATCGACCCCGCGCGACAGGAGCTCGATCCCGTCGGCCACGGCCGCCGCCCGGAGCGGCAGCACCACCGACCGGAGCCGGTTCAGCAGCGACGTCACCGACCGGCTCGGCGGCGCGCTGTACTCGATCTGTCCGCCCGGCTCGAAGCCGATGCTGCCGCCGCCGCGCACGACGAAGCACGGCACGCCCTTCGGCGTGCGCGCTTCATCCCATCCCTGCCGCGCGGCGACGCGGCGAAGGAACGGAAGGATGGCCGGGCCCGCCTCCGCCTCGAGCGGCAGCCGCCGGCCGCTGGCGGCGTCGAGCGGGATCAGCTCGACCTCCGCGCCGATCCGCCGCGGCGTCAGCGACGCCATCGCCGGGGCGGTGAAGACGCCCGCCTCGAGATGCGCGAGCAGGTCCGCGCGGGAGAGGCGGCTCATACCGGCGCTCCCACCGCCAGCATGAAGCGGCGCCGGGCATCGGTCTGCCAGGCGTCGAGCCGGAGCCCGGCCGCGGCGAACAGCGCGGCGAGGCTGGCCACGTCGTGCTTGCAGCTGATCTCGGTGCGGATCGACTCGCCCTCGGCGAAGCGGACCTCGCCGATGCCAGGGACCCGTACCCGGTGCGCCGCGCGAGCCACCAGGTGCATCTCGATTCGGTGGGCCTCGCGGTCGTAGAAGGCGCGGTGCTCGAACGCGTCGGGATCGAAGTCGGCCGCGAGCTCGTGGTTGAGCACGCGCAGCATGTTGCGATTGAACTCGGCGGTCACGCCCATCGCATCGTTGTAGGCCGCCTCGATCACCGCGGGATCCTTCCGCAGGTCCGCGCCGATCAGGAACCGGTCGCCGGGGCGCAGCGCCGCCCGCACCCGGGCGAGGAGCCGGATGGCGGCCGGCGGATAGAAGTTGCCGATCGTGCTGCCGAGGAAGATGAAGAGCGCCGGAGCCGGCAGCGCGCGCGGTACGCTGAGCTCGTCGGCGATGTCCGCCACCGCGGGCGTGACCGTGAGGCCGGGATACTCCCGGCGGAGGCGCTCCGCAGTCTCGCGGAGGAAGGCGGCGCTCACGTCGATTGGGACGTAGAGCTCCGCCGTGCCCGCCGCGCGCATCGCGTCGAGGATGGTGCGCGTCTTTTCGGCGCTGCCGGCGCCCAGTTCGACCAGCGCACGGGTGCCGAGCGACGGGATCAAACGTGGCATCCACCGCTCGAGGAGGGCGCGCTCCGCCCGCGTGAGATAGTACTCGGGCAGGCGCGTGATCTCCTCGAACAGCCCGGAGCCGCGGTGGTCGTAGAAGTACTTCGGCGGCAGCTCTTTCTGCGGCGCCGACAGCCCCGCCGCGACTTCGGCCAGCATCCGGGGATTGGCCCGTGGGGCGGAGACTCTGGCTGCGTTCGTCATCCTCGGTCCCTCGTCACGCGTCGCGCGCGCAGCGGAAGCCGCTGAAGATCTGGCGGCGAATGGGATAGTCCCAGTTGCGGAAGGTGTTGCGGATGGCGCCCGGCCGCGTGGCCCACGAGCCGCCGCGAAGGACCTTGTACTCGGACCCGAAGAAGACCTCGGAGTATTCGGCGTAAGGATACGCGCGGAAGCCGGGATGACCCGTGAAGTCGCTCACCGTCCACTCCCAGACGTCCCCGATCATTCCGTAACAGCCGACGGGCGAGCGATTCGACTCGTACGCCCCGACCGGGGCGGTGTCGAACGCCAGCTGATCCACGTTCGCGAGCGCGGGCGTCGGCGGCTCGTCACCCCACGGATACGCGCGCGCGGTGCCCGTTGCCGGATCCCACGACGCGGCTGCTTCCCACTCCGCCTCGGTGGGGAGCCGCTTGCCCGCGAAGCGCGCGTACGCCTCCGCCTCGTACCAGGCGACGTGACACACCGGCCGGCGGGGATCCAGCGGCCTGACCAGATCCATCGTGCACGTCTGCCACGCGCTGCCGTCGCGGGACCAATGTTTCGGCGCCGACACGGCGACCTCCTGCAACCACGCCCAGCCGAGCTCCGACCACCATTCGCGGCGGCGGTAGCCGCCGGCCTCGATGAACTCGAGGTACGCCGCGTTGGTCACCGGCGTCACATCGATCCAGAACGGCCGGAGGCGTACGGAGTGCCTCGGCCGCTCGTTATCGTAAGCGGCGCTCCGGTCGTCCGTGCCGAGCTCCACGAACCCACCCGGGAACCGGACCATCGCGCCCTTCGGCGCGAGGTCCCGACCCGCCGGCACCGCGCGGCGCTCGCGCGGCGTGTAGGGCGCGCCCTGCTTGAGCTGGAGCGTCTGGAGAATCGTCTCGCCGTGCTGATACTCGTGCTGGAGCACCATGCGGTAGACGTAGCCCTCGCGGAGCAGCTCGCTGCCGCCCTCGAGGTCGGCTCCGGCAAGGCGCGCGAGCACCCTCGACCGGATGTCGCCCATCGTCTCGCGCACCTCGGCCAGCCCGGGCAGACGGAGCTCGCCGCGAACCCGGCGTGGATGCTCGAACGGATTGTAGCGGCCCGGCATCTCGGTGAATTCGATCGCACCGTCGAGGTTCCGGGTCAGCCAGAGCTCCTCGAAGGCGGCGATATGGCCCAGGTCCCAGGCTACGGGACTCATCAGCGGGTCGTGCTGTCGGTGCAGATCGTCGTCCGAGAGGGGCGTCACGATCTCCAGCGTGCGCTCGCGCGCCTCGGCCAGGCCCGACGCGAGACGGTCCCGGAGGCGGTTCGAGGTCGCAAGAAGAGTTGGAGTCATCCGGGGCTCCTTACGCGTCGAGCGTGGCGAACAGATTATTGAGGGACTCGGCCAAGAGAGGATGGGCGAACACGGCCTCGCGCAATGTGTCGCAGGTCACACTGCCTATCATCGCCACCTGGAGCACCGACATCAGCTCGCCGCCCTCGATGCCCAGCACGGCCGCGCCCAGGATCCGGCCCGAGCCGGCGTCGACCACGGCCTTCATGAAGCCGCGCGACTCGTCCATCTCCAGCGCCCGGGCCACGTAACTCATCGGCATCTTCGCGACCTTTACGTCGAGACCCTGCTTCCGGGCCTCCTTCTCGCTCAGCCCAACACGCCCGAGCTGTGGATCGATGAACACCGTGTACGGCAGGAGGCGGTTCCGGGTGCTGGCCCCGCCGCCGTCCAGCAGGTTGGTGCGCACGATGCGGAAGTCATCGTAGGAGATGTGGGTGAACTGGGGCCCGCCTTTGACGTCACCCAGGGCATACACGCCCTCTGCCGTGGTCTCGAGCCGGTCGTTCGCCTTCACGTAGCCCTGCGCATCGGTCTCGACCCCCGCGGCGGCGCAGTCGAGGGTGTCGGTATTGGGCGAGCGGCCGGCCGCGAGCAAAAGATGCGATCCGTCCAGTACTCGATCACCCTCGGGCGTCCGTATGCCGAGCCGGACGCCGTCACCCGCGGGCTCCACGCAGCGGGCGTCGGCGCTGGTGACGATCTCGAGCCCGTCCTGCTCGAGAATGGCACGCACCTCGGCGGCGATGTCCTCGTCCTCGAGCGGGAGCAGCTGGGCGTTCCGCTGCACCACCGTGACGGGGCTCCCGAAGCGGCGGAACATCTGGGCGAATTCGAGACCGATATAGCCGCCGCCCATGACGAGCAGGTGGGCGGGCAGGCTCCCCAGTTCCATTATGGAGGTCGAGTCAAGAGCCGGCACCCGGGCCAGCCCCTCGAGCTTGGGCCGGGCGGCGCGGCCGCCGGTGTTGATGAAGACGAGATCGGCGCTGAGCCGCCGCACCTCGCCGCCGTTCGACGTGGACCGGACCTCGACGGCGCGCGGGCCGATGAAGCGGGCGTCGCCGAACCGGAGGTCGAGGCGCTCGGTGCTCTCCAGCCGCCGCTGGCTGCCGTCGCGGAAGCTGTCGACGATGGCGCGCTTACGCTCCCGCACCTTGGACAGGTCCACCTCGACCGGGCCGGTGCCCACGCCGTACTCAGCGCCCCGGCGGGCCAGGTACGCCACCCGCGCGCTCGCGACCATCGTCTTGGTGGGGGTGCAGCCCTCGTTGATGCAGGTGCCGCCGACGTGGGTGCGCTCGATCAGCGCGGTGCGGCGGCCGGCTCCAGCGAGCGCTCGCGCGAGCGGGACGCCGGCCTGACCGGCGCCGAGGATCAGTGCGTCGTAGTGCTGGGATGCGGTCATGGAGCCTCGTCGGGCCCGGATGCGATCCGGGGACACGCTCGGAACGCCGCCCGGCCACGAAAGGTTCCGGCGGCGCAGGCGTTCGAGGCGGTTCGCGCGCCCGTATGTTTCATATCTACCACGCGTGCCGAACTCGTCCAGAGCTTTTCCATGGACGCTCCACGGACGCTCCACACCAGCACCGACGGACGACACGGCGCAGGAAATGGCGGCGCCGGGTCTCGAACCTCGCTCGGACCGATTCGTTCGCCTGCTGATCCGGGCCGGCCGCGTGCTCGGCTCGTCGCTGAACCTCGACCAGACGCTCCGCCAGCTGCTCGACCTGCTGGTGCCGGAGCTGGGTGACGTGTGCGTGCTGCAGCTGTTCGGTCCGGACGGCCGCACGGTCGAGGTCGAGCTGACCCATGCGATCCCCGAGGCCGCGGGCCCCGTGAGCCCCCGGAGCGCTCTGACGGCGCCGCTCCGGACGCTTGAGCGGACGTTGGGCGCCCTCAGCGTCGCGCTGGCCGAAGGGGAACGGGCGAGCATGTCTTCGGCCCGACCGATCGGGCGCTGCTGGAGGAGATCGCGAACCGCGCGGCGCTGGCTGTCAGCCACGCGAGGCTCTTCCACGAAGCCGAATCCGCCCGGGCGGCGGCGGCGTACGCCGCTCAGCTCACCGATGGCCTGCACCGCGTCACCGCGGCGCCCGGCGCCGCCGAGACGCCCGAGGCCGTGTTCGACGTGATCATCGGCGCCGTGCTCCAGGCGTTGGGTGCCGTGGGCGGCGGGGTGCTGGAAGTCAGCGCGGACGGCGAAGCGTTGCATCTGCGGCGGATCGCCGGATTCTCCCGCGCGACCGCCGCGGCCTGCAACACGATCCCGCTCCTGAAGGCGTTGGCGGGTGGACCGGGAGTGCCGGCTGGCTTCCCGTGCATGTCGCCTGGGTGTCGGGCCGGCCGGTCTGGATCTCGAACCTCCGCGACTGGGAGGAGCGCTACGGCTTCCGGCCGACGCTCCTGGGCCCGGGCGGTGACGCGAGCTGGGGCGTGCTGCCGCTCCGCGGCGGCGGCGAGCTCATCGGCGCGCTCACTCTCACCTTCCCGGAGTCCCGCTCGTTGCTTACGAGGAGCGCGCATTCGCCGCCGCACTCGCCGACCAGTGCGGGCAGGCGCGGCCGGCGACGCGTTCGCGGCGGGAGAGCCGTTCCTCCAGAAACCGGTGCCCCCCCAGCTGCTGGTCGAAACGGTACGCCTAGCCATCGCCCGCGGGGGCGGCCGCGCCTCGGGAGCGTAGTCCCCGCTCGGATCCTCCTCCCCGCGGGCGCTCGCGCCGGCGGTTGGCTGCCGGCCCGTCGTCGCCCTTGCCGTCAAGCGCGCCGCTCCGCGCGTGAACCTTGGCTGGCTCATGGTCGGTGTGACCGCGCTGGATGGTAGTGTCCTGGACACTACCCGCCGGGTGCCGGTCTTGCGCGTCCTGCCCGCGCCCTGCATGCTACGTGCTCGGGCGGCGGTCCACGCCCAACCTCGGCGACCCTCCCCCAGCGGGGGTCTTGAAGAGGCAAAGGGGGGCATACTCCCGGATCGGCATCGCGAGTTCCTTTGCGTCGCCGCGTGGCGCCGCTGCTGGGGGGTGGGCCCGTGGCCTGACCAAAGGACAGAATCCGATGCCGACCAACAAGGACTTCAAGCGCCTCGTACGCGCCCGCATGGGCAAGACGGGCGAAGCCTATACCACCGCCCGCGCGCAACTTCTCCAGAAGCAGCAGCGCCACCCGACGCCCCCGCCGCCCCCGCCAGCGGCGGCTCCGCCCGATTACGCCAAACTCGCCGGTATGAGCGACGCCACCATCAAGGCGAAGACCGGGTGCACCTGGGAGCGTTGGGCGCAGGCGCTCGACCACGTGGGGGCGCAGGAATGGTCCCATCGCGCGATCGCGGATTACGTGCACGAGAAGTACCAGGTGCCCGGTTGGTGGACCCAGACCGTGACTGTGGGCTACGAACGCATCAAGGGCCTCAGGGCCATCGGGCAGCGCCGCGGCGGCGGGTACGAGGCCGGTAAGAGCAAGGTGTTCGCGGCCCCGCTCGGCCGGCTGTATCGGGCCTTCCACGATGCCCGCACCCGCCGCCGCTGGCTCGGCGACGTGAAGCTCACCGTTCGCACCGCGATCCGCGACAAGTCCATGCGCGTCACCTGGCCCGACGGCACCTCGGTCGAGCTGTACTTCCTCGCGAAGGGGACTGCCAGGAGCCAGGTGGCGCTGCAGCACCGGAAGCTCGCCGATCGGGCGTCCGCCGACCGCATGAAGGCCTGGTGGGCGGAGCGGTTGGCCGCGCTGGAGGCGATACTCACGCCCGCCGGGCGATCATCATCCCCTTCTTCGCGTTCGCGATCGGCGTCGTCGCCGGGCTTCGCTCGATGACGGCGCCGGCCGCCGTCGCCTGGGCGGCCTGCTTCGGCTGGCTGCACCTGGAGGCCACGCCGCTCGCGTTCCTCGGCTCCCGGGCGGCGAGATACGTGCTGCTCGCCCTGATGCTGAGCGAGCTGGTGGCTGACAAGCTCCCCTTCACTCCGAGCAGGACCCGGCCGGCGCCGTTCGCCGGCCGGATCCTGGCGGGCGGGCTCGCGGGCGCGGCGATCACCGCGGGCCTGACACACTCGCTCGCCGTCGGCGCCGTGGCCGGCGCAATCGGCGCAGTGGCCGGCACGCTGGGCGGCTACCAGGCCCGCACCCGCCTCGTACGGGCGCTCAAGCTCCCCGACTAGGTCGTGGCACTGGCGGAGGACGTCGTGGCGGTGGGCGGGGCGCTCATCATCGTGGCGGCGGGCGCATGAGCGCGGGAGGCACTCGAATGAGAGCCGACGAAGAAGGACTTCCTGCTCACCAAGATCCGCCGGTTCCTCGAGCCGGGGCCCATCCGGCGCTGGTCGGGTGCTATATCCGGGATCAGAACACGGCTTCTCACTCACCCGCCGAAACAAGGCGTGCGTGATCAACCTCCCGACGTTCGATCTGGTGGACGGGGTCATAGGCGTTGGCAATGCCCACGCCGTATCGAGTGCAAGGTGGTGGACGGGAGCCGGATCGGCCGATACAGCCTGTTCGTGTTCGAGGTGGTGAAAACCCACGTGGCGACGTCGCCGCGCTACCCGACCACGGTTCATTACCGGGCGACGGCGGGTTCACGATGTCGGGGCGCAACCTGAGCTGCCGGCGCCGTTCAGGCGAGTGAACCCGTAGCGGAGACGACATGAACCGACGGGAATTTGTCGCGGGAGCGGGCGGGGTGACCCTTGCCGGGCTCGAGCGCAGCCTGTCGTCGCCTGACGACGTGGCCGCGGTCAAGCAGGCAGTTGCCGATGTCTACGCCGCCTTCAGCGGCTTCGACGAACGGAAATATCGAGCACTGCTGACGGAGGACTACCTGCTGCTGGAGAACGGCGAGCTCCTCGACCTCGAGGGCGACGTCGCGATGATGGCGACGCCGGACAGCGGTCACCAGAGAACCGATGCATTCGACTTCCGGTCGGTGAAGGTCCACGACGACAT
>JBOHSY010000143.1:0-2360 GCA_050733355.1 Gemmatimonadales bacterium
GCATGGCCCAGCATAGCCACCAGCGTGTCCACACTGAAGCGATCGATCTTGCCCCGCACCAGGTCGCTGACTCGGGGCTGACTCACGCCGAAGAGCGCGGCCGCCCGGGCTTGGGTCAGCCGCCGTGCCTTGATGACCTTGCTCAGCTCGATCATCAGGTCGGTCCGCAGCTTGAGGTTGTCCGCCTCCTCAGCCGAGAACCCGAGGTCCCGAAATACATTGCCGCTGGACCGCCGCAGTTTGGTCGTCATGGGTCCCCCTCCCCTCTCCGGCGTCGGGCCCGGAGCACCGCCGCGAGCCGAGCGCGGCCGAGCTCAATATCGGTCCGACGGGTCTGGCGGGTCCGCTTCTCGAACGCGTGCAACACGTACACGCCGTCGGCGAACTTGGCCACGTAGAACACCCGATGCTCGCTGGCACCGTGGAGGCGGATTTCCGCGACCCCGCTGCCGACGCCGGGCATGGGCCGCCAGTCATCTGGCAGCAATCCCTGCTGGAGCCGGCGCAGTTGATACCCCGCGCGCCGGCGCACATCTTCGGGGAAGCCGCGCAGGCTGTCGAGCGCCCTGCCGACCCAGCGGAGCGGCTTATCCGGCATCGGGCAATATATAACTAGATGTATAGCTCAGCAAGAGTTGCCTAACCAGCGCATGCAGCTGGCGGGCGCTCGCGTGGAAAGCCCCCGACCACGGCGGAGCGCCGGCCCGCGGTGGATCGTCAGATTCGTATGCGTTGAGCTGCCGCCCGCAGCTGATGCGCAGGTCGTTAGGCCGACACCGCATCGCACCGTCTCACCCCTTAGGCTCAGGAGGCATCGTGCTTGCGTCCATGCTCCGCGTCGCGGCAGGACTCCCAGCCCTGCTGCTGGCGGCCCAACCAGTGGTCGGGCAGTACAGCCCAGTCCACGCGGGCTCGATCCAGCTCGCGGGCACGGCGCAGTTCAGCCATTTCCGGGATATTGGCAATGACGCGGGTGACACCGTCTTCGAGCTCGCCCCGCGGGTCGGCTATTTTCTCCTGCGGGGCCTGGCTCTCAACGCAAACCTCCGCTATCGCCACGATGCGGCCGATGCCGGCAGCGCGAGCGGCTGGGGCATCGGGCCGGGCCTCACCTACTACGTCTCCGGCCTCTCTGGTCGGCTCTACCCGTTTGTGTCCGGCCGGACCCTGTTCACGTGGCAGCGCAGCTCGAACGCAGCCGGGGTCGTCATCGACCGGCGCCACTCCACAAGTTGGCTGCTGTCGACCGGCGTGCTGGTGCTGCTCGCCACCCATGTCGGCCTCACCGGCGAGTTGTTTTACCAGCACGACCAGTTCACGGTGGAGCCCGGCACGAATTCAGCGGAGAGTTACGGGCTGCAATGGGGGTTCGCCATCTTCGTGAATTGAGGGGCACTCCACCCCGGTGCGGTGCGGCCTAACCAGCGCATGCAGCCGACGGGCGCTCCCGAGGTGAGTGCGTATCGCCGCAACCCACGTCGCGTGGGTGGATCGTAGAGTTCGTATCAGCAGGCTCTGCGCCCGCAGCTGATGCGCAGGTCGTTAGGCGGCGCCGGCAACACGTGGCGGAGCCACTTTCATGACCGATCTATTTCGCTTCTCGTTTGCCCTCGCCTACTTCGTCGGGCTCGCCTTCTTCGTGACGCTGATTGTGAGATTCCGTGCCCGACGCCCCATGGTTGAGCAGCGGATCGGCCCGCTCCCGCCGCCACCAGCATTCATCAGTTGGCTTATTCCGCCCATCATTCTCCTCACGGGTATCGGCGACGTCTCTGCCTCTTGGATCCCGCTACGGGCCGTCGGTGTCGCGCTGGGTCTTTACGCCCTCGTCGTCATGCCGTGGGCGGCGAAGGTTCTCGGAGCGTCCTATGCTCCCGGGCCGGCGCTCCTCCGGGACCAGCTGCTCGTTGTCGCGGGCCCATTCCGGTGGGTTCGCCACCCGATCTACTCCGCCGTGACCGGCCTTTGGCTCGGAGCCGCACTGGCTACACTTAACTGGCTCCTGCTTCTGTTGTGGCCGTTGATCACGGTCGGCGTCCTCAAGCAGGCGCGCGCGGAGGAGCAGTTGTTGCGTGGAAAGTTCGGCCACCGGTATGACGAATACGCTGCGGCGACCGGTCGCCTCCTCCCGCGATTCGCACGATCGAACGTCGGCGCCGCCTAACAAGCGCATGCAGCTGACAGTCGCGAACGGCCCTGACATCCGCTCGGGCGCTGATCGCCGAGGGCGATCAGCGGAACGTAGGTTGACTCGGGCGCGGGCATTGCGCCTGCAGCTGATGCGCGAGGCGTTAGACAGCAGCTCCTACCGGCGACTTCCGGGGCCGAGCCAGGCTCAGGAGACGCCAGCGAGGATCGTA
>JBOHSY010000144.1:0-19330 GCA_050733355.1 Gemmatimonadales bacterium
ATCGTCGAGTCGCCGGCCAAGGCGCGCACCATCGGGAGGTATCTCGGGTCGGGATACGCCGTGAAGGCCACGGTGGGCCACGTCCGGGACCTGCCCACCCGGAAGCTCGGCGTCGAAATCGATAACGGGGCGTTCACCCCGGAATACGTCATCATCAAGGGCAAGAACCAGACGCTCGCCGACATCAAGAAGGCCGCCAAGGCGGCCCGCGAGATCTTCCTGGCCACCGACCCTGACCGCGAAGGCGAGGCCATTGCGTGGCACGTGGCCAGCCAGCTCGATCACGCGGTGCCCACCCACCGGATCCTGTTCCACGAGATCACGAAGGACGCGGTCAACGAGGCCATCCGGAAGCCCGGCCGCATTGACGAGCAGAAGGTCAACGCCCAGCAGGCCCGCCGCATCCTGGACCGGCTGGTGGGCTACAAGGCCAGCCCGCTCCTCTGGAAGGCGATCAAGACGGGCCTCTCCGCGGGACGGGTGCAGACGGTGGCGCTGCGCCTGATCGTCGAGCGCGAGCGGGAGATCCGTGCTTTCAGGCCGCAGGAGTACTGGACGATCGAAGCCGAGTGCGCCAAGGACGGCCAGGCGTTCGAGGCATCGCTGCACAGGATCGACGGCCACAAGCCGCAGCTCCACACCGAGGCCGACGCGCGCGCCGTGGTCGATGCGGTGCAGGGACGGCCGTTCGTCGTCACCACGGTCGAGCGGAAGCAGCGGAAGAAGCGGCCGGCGCCGCCCTTCACCACCAGCACCATGCAGCAGGAGGCGGCGAAGAAGCTCGGCTTCTCGAGCCGGCGGACCATGCGCGCGGCGCAGCAGCTCTACGAGGGGGTCGAGGCAGGCGAGGACAGCCCGGTCGGGCTGATCACGTACATGCGCACCGATTCGGTCCGCGTGTCCGACCAGGCGATGGGCGCCGCGCGGCGATACATCGGCCGCGTGTTCGGCGCGCGGTATCTGCCGGACGCGCCCAACCAGTACAGCGGGCGCAAGCAGAGCGCCAAGGTGCAGGACGCGCACGAGGCGATCCGCCCCACGGACGTGCATCGGCGGCCGGAGGACGTGCAGCGATACCTCGAGCCCGACCAGTATCGCCTCTACCAGCTCGTCTGGCAGCGGTTCCTCGCCTCCCAGATGACGCCAGCGGTCTACGACATGACGATCGTGGACTTCGACCTCGGCAAGTACCTGTTCCGGACCACCGGCTCGGTGCTGCTCTTCGATGGCTATCATGCCATATATATGGAAGGGCACGAGCGCGAGGAGGGCCGCAGCATCGACGATCTGGCCGCGTTGCCGGCACTCCAGCAGGGCGACCAGGTGGAGGTGCGCGAGATCGTGCCGTCGCAGCATTTCACCGAACCGCCGCCGCGCTTCTCCGAGGCCAGCCTCGTGAAGGAGCTGGAGCGGCTCGGGATCGGTCGCCCCTCCACGTACGCCGCGATCATCTCGACGCTCACCGATCGGGAGTACGTCCAGCTCGAGCAGCGCCGCTTCCACACCACGTCGCTGGGCGAGACCGTCGAGCAGATCATGGTGAGCCGGTTCCCCGACATCTTCAACGTCGGCTTCACGGCGGAGATGGAGACGGAGCTCGACCGGGTCGAGGACGGCGAGCTGGGCTGGCAGGAGGTGCTGCACGACTTCTACGGGCCGTTCACCCGCGCGCTCGACGCGGTGGACGTCAACGCGCTCGTGGCCGAGGCGCACGGCCTCTCGCCGGAGCGACTCGCGGGGGAGCGCTGCCCGAAGTGCGGCTCGCGGGTCGAGCTCCGCACCGGGCGCTTCGGCCCGTACCTCGCCTGCGAGAAGTACAAGGACCAGTGCGACTACGCCAAGTCGCTCCGGAAGGACAGGGCACCGGACCGCCCGACCGACCAGAAGTGCCACTTGTGCCAGGCGCCGATGGTCATCAAGACCGGCCGCTTCGGCGAATTCCTCGCCTGCACCCGCTATCCGGAGTGCAAGGGGACCCGCGCGATCCCGCTCGGCATGAAGTGCCCCAAGTGCGGCGCGGGCGATCTCGCCGAGCGGCGCACCAAGCGCGGCAAGTCGTTCTGGGGCTGCGTGCGGTATCCCGCGTGCGACTTCTCCACCTGGAACCGGCCGGTCGCCGACGAGTGCCCCGCGTGCGGGTGGGTGGGCCTCGAGCGGAAGGTCAGCAAGGCCGAAGGCGAGGTGCTCACCTGCCTCAAGTGCGGGCACCGGGACGTGTCGATCGAGCCGGAGGAGATGGCGCTGACGTGACCGCAGTGGTGGTGGGCGGCGGGCTCGCGGGCTGCGAGGCAGCCTGGGCGCTCGCCGCGCGCGGTGTGGACGTCACGCTCTTCGAGATGCGGCCGGTAGTGCGGACGCCCGCCCACCACACCGACCGGCTCGCCGAGCTGGTCTGCAGCAATTCCTTCAAGTCGCTCGAGCTGGGCAATGCGCACGGCCTGCTCAAGGCCGAGCTCCGGCGTCTCGGCAGTCTGCTGCTCGAGTGCGCGGAGGAGGCGCGCGTGCCCGGCGGCGCCGCGCTCGCGGTGGATCGGGAGCTTTTCTCGCAGGCGGTGCACGACCGCGTGACCGCCCACCCGCAGATCCGCGTGGTGCGCGAAGAGGTGCAGGACCTTCCCTCGCTCGCCGTGATCGCCACCGGCCCGCTCACGTCCGAGGCACTCGCCGGCGCGCTCACCCGGCGGCTCGGCGCCGATGCGCTCGCCTTTTACGACGCCATCGCGCCGGTCGTGGCCAGCGAGTCGCTCGATCACGGGCGGCTCTACGCGCTGTCCCGCTACGGCAAGGGCGAAGGCGACGACTATCTCAACGCCCCGATGGACCCCGCCGGATACAGCGCGTTCATCGACGCGCTGCTGGCGGCCGATCAGTTCACCGCGCACGAGTTCGATCAGGTGCCGTACTTCGAGGGCTGCCTGCCGGTGGAGGAGATGGCCCGGCGCGGTCGTGATACGCTGCGCTTCGGGCCGATGAAGCCGGTGGGACTCCCCGAGCCGGCCACCGGGCGGGAGCCGTTCGCGGTGGTACAGCTCCGACGGGAGGACCGCGCCGGGCAGATGTGGAACCTGGTCGGGTTCCAGACCCGGCTCCGGATCCCCGAGCAGCGCCGGGTGTTCACCATGATCACGGGCCTCGAGAACGCGGAGTTCCTGCGGTTCGGCAGCATCCACCGGAATGCCTACGTCAACAGCCCGGCATGCCTGGGCGAGGCGCTCACGCTTCGGGACGACGATCGGGTGTTCCTGGCCGGCCAAATGACCGGCGTGGAGGGCTATACGGAGTCGCTCGGCACCGGGTTGCTCGCGGGCATCAACCTCGCGCGCCGCCTCTCCGGTCGCCCGGCCGCGGTTCCCCCGCCGACCACGATGCTCGGCGGGCTCTATCGCTATCTCCGCGAGGCCGATCCGCGGCATTTCCAGCCGATGAACGCGAACTTCGGACTGCTCGCGCCGCTCGGGGGCGAGCAGGCGGGCAGGCGGGCGGGGGGACAGTGGAAGGAGCGGAAGAAGCAGCTCCTGGTTGAACGCGCGCAGGCCGATTTCGAGAGTTGGGCGGCGGAGCTGTGAGTCTGTCCGCCGGTCCGCCTGCCCGCCGGGTCTGCGATTTCCTCCTCCACCTGGAAAAGGAGAAGCAGCACTCCCCGCACACCGTCACCGCCTACCGGCGCGATCTCGGGGACTTCACCGCGTTCTGCGACCGGCACTACGGCAGCTGGAGCTGGGAATCGATCGACCGGGCGGGACTGCGCGGGTTCCTGGGTGATCTCCAGCGCCGCGGCCTCTCGAAGCGGTCGGCGGCTCGGGCGCTCTCGGCCGTCCGGAGCTTCTACCGCTGGCTCCAGCTCCACCACGGCGTCCCCGCGGGGGTGGTCCGGGCCGCCCGCGTGCCGAAGATCGACAAGCGGCTGCCCGGCTACCTCGACCGCCAGACGCTGGATACACTCTTCGCGTGGGCCGAACAGCGCGCCGGCGGCGGGGACTTCATGGCCGCGCGGGATCTCGCGATGCTGGAGCTGTTCTACTCCACGGGCATGCGGCTGTCCGAGCTCGCGGGTCTCGATCTCGGTGCCCTCGACCTCCTCTCCGACCAGGTCAAGGTGCGGGGCAAGGGGCGGAAGGAGCGCATCGTGCCGATCGGGTCGCGCGCGGTGAGCGCGCTGCGGGGCTATCTTCGGCTGCGCGAGGTCATGCCCCGCGAACCGGGGGCTGGCCGCCAGGCGGTGTTCGTCAGCCTGCGGGGGCGCCGCCTGTCGGCGCGCGGCGTCCAGCGCCAGATGCACCGCCTCTTCGACGCGGTCGGCGCGGACGGCATGCGGGTGCATTCGCTGCGGCACACGTTCGCCACGCACCTGCTCGATGCGGGCGCGGATCTGCGCGCGGTGCAGGAGCTGCTCGGGCACGCGTCGCTCACGACGACCCAGATCTACACCCACACGAGCGTGGAGCGGCTGAAGAACGTGTACAAACGGGCGCACCCACGCGCCTAGAGACGACGATGACATTCCACGGCACGACCATTCTCGCGGTACGGAAGAACGGCCGCGTCGCCCTCGGCGGCGACGGTCAGGTGAGCATCGGCGATACGGTGATGAAGGGGACCGCGGTGAAGGTCCGCACGCTCAAGTCCGGCAAGGTGCTCGCCGGGTTCGCCGGCTCGGTGGCCGACGCCATCACGTTGTACGAGAAGTTCGAGGAGAAGGTCGACCGGTTCCCGGGCAACCTGCCCCGCGCCGCGGTGGAGCTCGCGAAGGACTGGCGGAGTGATCGCGTGCTCCGCCGCCTCGAGGCGCTCCTCGTGCTGGCCGACCTCGAGCACGCTTTTCTGCTGAGCGGCGCGGGCGAGCTGATCGAGCCGGACGACGGCATGGTGGCCGCCGGCTCCGGCGGCAACTACGCGCTCGCTGCCGCCCGCGCCCTCCTGCCCGATCCCGGGCGGTCGGCCCGCGAGATCGTCCAGCGGTCGCTGGAGATCGCGGCGGACATCTGCGTCTTCACCAATCGCAACATCACGGTGCTGGAGCTGCCGGTATGACCGATGTCGTCGCCCACACCGAGCCGCAGCCCGCGCCGGAGCCGGTGCCCTGGCTGGAGGAGCTTCCGCCCCGGCAGATCGTCGGGGAGCTGGACCGCTACATCGTGGGGCAGGACGCCGCGAAGAAGGCGGTGGCGATCGCCGTGCGGAACCGCTGGCGCCGGGCGCAGACGCCCGAGGAAATCCGCGACGAGATCACGCCCCACAACATCATCCTCATCGGTCCGACCGGCGTGGGGAAGACGGAAATCGCCCGGCGGCTCGCGCGGCTGGCCGGCGCGCCGTTCATCAAGGTCGAGGCGTCGAAGTTCACCGAGGTCGGGTACGTCGGGCGCGACGTCGAGTCCATGGTGCGCGACCTCGTCGACTCCGCGATCACGATGGTTCGCGGCGAGCGGGAGGACGAGGTCTATCCCCGGGCGGAGCAGCGTGCGGAGGAGCGGCTGCTCGATCTGCTGCTGCCGCCGCCGCCGGTGGCGGAGCCGGGCAGGCGGGCGGGCGGGCCGGCGGGCAGTGACGCGTCACCCGTGTTCGTCGTTGGACCGGCTGGCCAGACCCGGGCGGAGCGGCCGCCCCCCGAAGACGAGCGGCGGAGCCGGTCCCGCGAGAAGCTGCGCGAGCTCCTGACCCAGGGCAGGCTCGACGACCGCGAGGTGGAGGTCGAGGTCACCCCGCAGCAGAATCTCCCCATGCTCGAGTTCATGCAGCCGCCGCAGGGCATGGAGGGGCAGGACGTCAACATCGGCGAGATGCTCCAGGACGTGCTCGGCAAGCGCAAGAAGCGGCGCACCATGAAGGTGCCCGACGCGCGCCGGATCCTCGTGGACGAGGAGCTGAAGAAGCTGGTGGACATGGACGACGTGGTGAACGAATCACTCGACCGGGTCGAGAACCACGGCATCATCTTCGTCGACGAGATCGACAAGATCGCGGGCGAGCGGGGGCCATCGGCGGGGCCGGACATCTCCCGCGAGGGCGTGCAGCGCGACCTGCTGCCGATCGTGGAGGGATCCACGATCCAGACGCGCTACGGCTACGTGCGCACCGACCACATCCTGTTCATCGCGGCCGGCGCGTTCCACGTGAGCAAGCCGTCGGACCTCATCCCCGAGCTCCAGGGCCGGTTCCCGATCCGGGTGGAGCTGCAGCCGCTCACCCAGGACGACTTCATCCGCATTCTCACCGAGCCGGAGAACGCGCTCACGCGCCAGTACCAGGCCCTGGTGGCGGCGGAGGGCCGCGAGCTGGAATTCACGCCCGACGGCATCGAGGAGGTCGCGCGCTTCGCCTTTCTCGCCAACGATCGGATGGAGAACATCGGCGCGCGCCGCCTCCACACCGTGATGGCGACGCTGATGGAGGACCTGCTGTTCGACCTGCCCGAGTGGCCGGAACCGCGCATCGTCTTCAGCGCCGCGGAGGTGCGGGAGCGGCTCACCCGCGTCGTCAACGACGACGATCTGCGGCGGTACATTCTCTGAGGTGAGCAGGGAGCGGTGAGCAGTGCCCCCTTCGCACGGCCCTCACTGCTCACCGCTCACCGCTCACCGCTCACTTCGTACAGCACCCCTCCCTTGATTACAGCGGTCGGCCTTCCGGTCACCCGGATGTCCTCCAGCGGGTTGCCCGGCAGCGCTACCAGGTCCGCCAGCTTGCCGGGGGCGATGACGCCGCGGTCGTCGACGCCGAGCAGGTCGGCGGCGTGGATCGTCGCACCGCGGAGCGCCTCGAGCGGCGACATGCCCCGGCTCACGAGCGAGGCGAACTCCCGCGCGTTCTGCCCGTGGGGGAAGACGCCGGCGTCGGTGCCGAACGCCATCTTCACACCCGACAGAACGGCGCGGCGATGGCTCGCCTTGGCGGTCTCCGCGATGCTCTTCCGCTTGCTCCGGATCGGCTCCGGCAGATCCTCCCGCACGATGTCGCGGAGATAGGTAGTCGGCACGAGGTAGGTGCCGCGCTGCTTCATCTCCGCGAGGATCTCGTCCGTCAGGATCGATCCGTGCTCGATCGAGTTGATGCCGGCGCGCACCGCGGCGAGAATCCCCTCGGCGCCGTGCGCGTGGGCGGCCACCTTGATGCCGTGGCGCCGGGCCTCCTCGACCACCGCGCGAAGCTCCTCGTCGGCCATCTGCTGTGCGCCGACCGTCGCCTCGAACGAAAGCACTCCGGCGGTCGCGCACACCTTGATCACCTTCGCGCCGTACTTGGTCTGCTGCCGGACCGCCTCGACCAGTCCATCGGCTCCGTCGGCGATCCCCTCGCGGGCACCCAGCTCGAGCACGTCGGGCGCGAAGCCGGTCTGATCGCAGTGGCCGCCGGTGATGCCGAGCGAGTGCCCCGCGGGCACGATCCGGGGGCCGTCGACCTCGCCGGCATCCACTGCCTTCATCAGCGCGACGTCGGTGAAGCCGCTCGCGCCCACGTTCCGCACGGTCGTGAACCCGGCGAGCAGCGTCTTTCGGGCGTTGGGCACGCCGCGGAGCGCCTCGTCGGCTGCGCCCTCGCGGGCGGGCCGGAGCGTCCAGTCGCCTTCGATCTCGCTTGTGAGGTGCACGTGGGCGTCGATGAAGCCCGGCACGAGGGTGACGGCACCCAGGTCGGTCACCTGCGCGCCGGCCGGCGCCTCCGGGCCCACGCTCGCGATGCGTCCGTTCTCGATGGTGACCACCGCGGGCGATCGGATCCGCCCGGCGACGACGTCGAGCAGCCGGGCCGCGCGCACCGCCGTCACCGGCCTCGGCGCGGCGGGGAGCACGACCTGCCCGCCCTTCATCACCCAGCTCACGCGCTCGAGCGCCCGCACGTTCGCCAGCGGGTTGCCCGGCACCGCGATCACGTCGGCCAGCTTCCCGGCCGCGAGCACGCCCCGGTCGCTGACGCCGAGCAGGTCCGCGGCGTTCACCGTGGCGGTACGGATCGCCTGGAGCGGCGTCATCCCGTACGCGACGTAGGCCGCGAACTCCTTCGCGTTCTCCCCGTGGGGGATCACGGCGGCGTCGGTGCCGAACGCGATCCTCACCCCTGCCTGGATCGCGCGGCGGTGGCTCTCCCGGGCGCGCGGGATCACGCTCTCGGCCTTGGCGCGGATCGGGGGGGGCAGCCGGTCCAGCGGGACGGCGCCGAGCAGATGGGCGGTCGGCACGAGGTAGGTGCCGCGCTGCTTCATCAGCGCGATGGTGTTGGACGACAGGATGGAGCCGTGCTCGATGGAGGCAACCCCGGCCCGCACGGCGGCGGCGATGCCCTCGTTGCCATGCCCGTGCGCCGCCACCTTGAGGCCGTGACGACGCGCTTCGCCGACGATCGCGGCGAGCTCCGGCTCGGTGAGCTGCTGCGCCCCTACCGGCCCCTCGAACGACAGCACGCCCGCCGTGGCGCAGACCTTGATCACCTTCGCCCCGTGCTTGGCAGAGTATCGCACCGCCTTGATCACCTCGTCGGGGCCGTCCGCGACACCGTTCTTCCAGTCGCCCTCGAGCACCCCCGGCTTCCAGCCGGTCGCGTCGCAGTGGCCGCCGGTGATGCCTACGGTATTGGCGGCCGGCACGATGCGCGGTCCGACCACCCGCCCGGCATCGATCGCCCGCATCAGCGCCACGTCGGCGAACCCTCCGGCCCCGACGTCCCGAATGGTGGTGAAGCCGGCCCGCAGGGTGCGGCCCGCGTAGAGGACGCCGTTGAGCGCGACGTCGGCCGCGGTCTCGCGCACCGGTGCTCCTAACCAGTCGCCATCGAGCTGACCGGTGATGTGGGTGTGCGCATCGATGAGTCCCGGCAGCAGCGTGACGTCGCCAAGGTCGATGCTCACGGCCGCGGCCGGGACGTCGCGCCCGCCCACGCGCAGGAGTCGATCGCCCTGCACCACGATCACACCCGGCTCGACGATCGTGCCCCGGGCGACGTCGAGCAGGCGTGCCGCGCGGACGACGGTCACCGGCAGGGTGTCCTGGGCCCGGAGGCGTGAAGCGCCGGCCAGCGTGATGACGAGGGCGGCGCCGAGCACACGCCGGGAAACGCGGGTCATAGGGATCGCTCCGAGGCATGCGGGAGGAGAGTCGCCGGAACGTAGCGCCCCCGGGCACGCCGTCAACGGCGCTCTGGCGCCGGGTATCGGCCCCGAGTAGAATCCGCCGTCCGTCCGGCCGACCCCTGCCACCGATCTCATGCCGAAGCGCGACTTCCTCGCCATTCCCGACTTCAGCAGGCCCGAGCTGCTCAGCCTGTTCGACCTCGCCGCCCGGATGAAGCGCGGCGAGTATCGCGACCGGCCGCTCGCCGGCCGCACGCTCGCGATGATCTTCGCGAAGAGCTCGACGCGCACGCGCGTATCCTTCGAGGTCGGCGCCTACCAGCTCGGTGGGCACGCGCTCTTCCTCTCCGCGCGCGACATCCAGATCGGCCGCGGCGAGCCGGTCCGGGACACCGCCCGGGTCCTCAGCCGGTACGTGGACGGCATCATGATCCGCACGTTCGATCAGGCGGAGGTCGAGGAGCTCGCCCGGTTCGCGTCGGTCCCCGTCATCAACGGGCTGACCGACCTCCAGCACCCCTGCCAGGTCCTCGCCGACCTCCTTACCGTGCGCGAGGCGCTCGGCGCGTGGGACGGCAAGACCGTGGCCTGGATCGGCGACGGCAACAACGTGGCGCACAGCTGGCTCGACGCGGCCGGCGTGCTGGGGTTCGAGCTCCGGCTGGCGTGTCCCCCGGGCTACCGGCCCGATCCCGGAATCGTGCAGCGGAACTGCTCCCGGACCCGCATCGGGCTGACGGAGGATCCGGCCGAGGCGGCGGCCGGGGCACACGTCGTGACTACCGACGTCTGGGCGTCGATGGGCCAGGAGGCGGAGCAGGCGGAGCGCGAGAAGGCCTTCAAGGGCTACATCGTGGATGGGGCGCTGATGCGGCGGGCGGCCCCGGGCGCCATCTTCCTCCACTGCCTCCCTGCCCACCGGGGCGAGGAAGTCTCCGACGAGGTGATCGAGGGCCCGCAGTCCCGCGTATGGGACGAAGCCGAGAACCGGCTGCACCTGCAGAAGGCGCTGATGGCGATTCTCATGGGGAGTGAGCAGTGAGCAGGGAGCAGTGAGCCGTGCCTCCGGCACCCTGCCGGTATCTCAGCCTCCGGCTCACTGCTCACCGCTCACTGCTCACGTAGACACGGAACGATGCCGGATATCGAACTCAAGCGCACTCCACTCTACGACGTTCATCGGGCCCTCGGCGGCAAGATGGTGCCGTTCGCCGGTTACGAGATGCCGGTGCAGTATCCGGGCGGCATCCTCGCCGAGCACCAGTCGGTGCGGAACGGCGTCGGGCTGTTCGACGTCTCGCACATGGGTGAGTTCGAGATCACCGGGCCCGACCGCAACGCCTTCCTGAACCGCGTCACCTGCAACGACGTCACCCTGGTCGAGTCCGGCGGCGTGCAGTACTCGGGGATCCTCACGCCCGAGGCCACGTTCGTCGACGACTGCACGCTGTACCGCTTCGAGAACAAGTGGATGGTCGTGGTGAACGCCTCGAACGTGGCCGCCGCGTGGAAGCATTTCGTGGATCACAAGGGCGGCGCGAACATCCGGCTCAAGGACATCTCCGACGAGGTGGGGCTGCTCGCCCTGCAGGGCCCGGGCGCGGAGGCGTTGCTCCAGCCGCTCACGCGCGTGCTGCTGGGCGCCATCGGGTACTATCACTTCGGCGCCGGCTCGGTGGCGGGCGTGGACTGCTTCATCTCGCGGACCGGATACACCGGCGAGGACGGGTTCGAGCTGTATTGCCGGGATCGGAGCGTGGGCATCCTCTGGAGCGCCCTCACCGCGGCCGGCGCGGCGCCCATCGGACTCGGGGCGCGCGACTCGCTCCGGCTCGAGATGGGATACGCGCTCTACGGCCACGAGATCGACCGCACCATCACCCCGCTCGAGGCGGGCCTCGGCTGGATCGTGAAGCTGGACAAGGGCGCCCCGTTCGTCGGCGATGCCGCGCTCCGGGCTCAGAAGCAGCGCGGCGTCACCCGCAGGCTGGTCGGCTTCCGGCTGGAGGGGCGGGGGATTCCGCGGCAGGGCGCCTCCGTGTGGCACGACGGGCGGCAGGTGGACCTGGTGCGGAGCGGGGCCATGAGCCCGTCGCTCGGCGCCCCGATCGGCACCACGTTCCTGCCGGCGGCCGCGGCCGTGACGGGCACCCGCTTCGAGGTCGAGATCCGTGGCGAGCCCACGCCCGCGGAGGTCGTGAAGCGGCCGTTCTGGACCAGGGGGACGGCGGGCAGGCGGGCGGGGGCGGGCGGGCAGGCGGCCGGCTGATGCGGGTGGCGATCCTCACGATCTCGGATGCGGGCGCGCGGGGAGAGCGGGTCGACACCTCGGGCGACGCGATCGCCTCGTGGGCGGCGGGCCGGAGCTACGCGCTGGCCGAGCGCGCGCTCGTGCGGGACGAGCCGGCGGAGATCGGCGAGGCGCTTCGGCGCTGGGCCGACGCGGACGCCGTGGACCTCGTGCTCACCACCGGCGGCACCGGCCTGACGGCGCGGGACGTGACCCCCGAGGCGACCCGGGCCGTGCTGCACAAGGAGGCGCCCGGCATCGCGGAGGCGCTCCGGGTCGCGGTGTTTCCCCGCTTTCCGCGGGCCGCGCTCTCCCGCGGCGTCGCCGGCGTCCGGGGCCGCACGCTCATCGTCAATCTCCCCGGCAGCCCCGGCGGCGTGCGCGACGGCCTCGGTGTCCTCGAGACCTTCATCGAGCACGCCGTCGACCTGGTGCGCGGGGAGCGGACGGGACACTGATCCGATGGCCGCGCAGATTCTGATCACGATGGACGACCTGGAGACCGCAGTGCGGACCAACGCGGCGCTCGAGGCGGCCGGGCTGATCACGTCGATGTTCAGCTCGCTCGACGACGCGCGCGGCTCGGTGCGGCGGGAGAATCCGGACCTGGTGGTGCTGACGGGCGCCGTACACGAGACGCCCAACCTCCAGCTCGCCGCGCTCGCGCGCGACGCCGAGATCTCCACGCTCGCGCTCCTCGAGCCGACCGACTCCGAGCGGGGCGAACGCGTGACCCGCCTCGGCGCCACCGAGGTGCTGGTCAAGCCGGTCCACCCGGACGAGGTCGCGGCCACGGCGCGCCGCCTGCTCGCCCGGCGCGGGCTCCAGCAGCGGACCGGGATCATCGGCGAGAGCGCCGGCGTTCAGGAGGTGCTGGTCCGGATCGAGCAGATGGCGCCGGTGTCGAGCACCGTGCTCATCCAGGGCGAGTCCGGCACCGGCAAGGAGCTCGTCGCGAAGGGCATCCACGATCTCTCGCCCCGCCGCAACAAGCCCTTCATCGCGGTGAACTGCGCGGCCATTCCGGACACGCTGCTCGAGAGCGAGCTGTTCGGCCACGAAAAGGGCGCCTTCACCGGCGCCGCGGAGCGGCGACTCGGCCGGTTCGAGCTCGCGGACACGGGGACGATCTTCCTCGACGAGGTCGGCGAGATGGCGCCGGCCACCCAGGTCAAGCTCCTCCGCGTGCTCGAGGCGCGCTCGTTCTTCCGGGTGGGGGGCACCCAACCGATCAAGGTGGACGTCCGGGTGATCGCGGCGACGAACCGCGACCTCAAGGACCGGGTGGCGCGGGGCGAGTTCCGGGACGACCTGTACTATCGGCTCAACGTCCTTAACATCTACCTTTCCCCCCTCCGCGAGCGGCGGGCCGACATCCCGCTCCTGGTCCGGCGGTTCATCCGGGAGTTCGCCCGGCAGCACGATCGCACGTTCCGGGGGATCACCCCCGAGGCCATGCAGCGGCTGGTCGGCGCGCCGTGGCCGGGGAACGTGCGGCAGCTCCGGAACCTGATCGAGTCGATGGTGGTGCTGGCCCCCGGCACGGAGATCAGGGCGTCGGACATCCCGCCGGACGTGTTCGAAGGCCCTGGCAGCATGCTCCCAGCGCGGATAGCGGCCACCCCGGGGGATGCGCCGGCGCGGGAGCTGGAGTTCATCCTCCGGAGTCTGGTGGACCTGAGGCGTCAGGTCGAGGAACTGCGGCTTCGGCTCGACGATCACCCCTCCCGGGTCCAGGTCATCGACATCGGGTCCCGGACCCCGATCATCGACCTGCTGCCCGAGGTGGAACGGGGGGCGACAGCCGAGGACGAGGTGGTTTACCGGTCTGGCATGACAATGGCTGATGTGGAGAAAGCCGCGATAGCGGTGGCGCTTCGGGAGGCGAATGGAAACCGGCGCCGGGCGGCGGAAATGCTCGGCATCGGGGAGCGGACGCTCTACCGTAAGATCAAGACATACCGGCTGGAACCCTGATTAATTTGTTGACAGCGCCGTCGACGGTTTGCAACCCGTTGTCCGCGTGACGGTTGAATAGCACAGGCGCGCTCGGATGTCCGAAAATCGGGTCGTTTCCGGGGTGGGAAGCCCCCGGGCCGAGGCCTGTAATAGCCTGTCTGTCAACAATTTACTTGGGGTGATGTGTTGACAGCTTTGAATTCTGCTTCGTATATTTGCACCCGGCGGAATAGCGGGTGGCTCATTTTGGGTCGGTGGTCGTGAATTTCGCCATCGATCCGGATCGGTGTGTCGCCTGTCTGGCTTGTGTGCGGGTCTGTCCGACCGACGCCATCGCGGTGGTCGGGGCCGAGGTCAAGCCGCTGGTCCAGGTGGTGGACGAGGCCTGCATCCGGTGCGGCGAGTGCTATTCCGTGTGTCCGCACGATGCCGTCACGGTGTCAGGGGAGCTCGGGCGGGCGCTCGCGATCGCGACCCAGGGTGACGCGGTCCTCATCCTGAGTCCGGAATCGGTAGCCCATTTCTATCCCGCAACTCCCGAGCAGCTCATAAACGCATGCTACGCGGCCGGCTTCCGGACCGTGACCCGGGGGGTCATCGGTGACGAGCTGGTCGCGGCGGAGTACCTCCGGCTCTGGGAAGAGGAGGGCTGGGGCACGCTGATCCGGTCCACCGATCCGGTCGTGGTGGACACTATCCGGGCTCAGTATCCCGAGCTCATTCCGTACCTGGCGCCGGTGACGGTGCCGGCGGTGGCGGAGGCGCGCTACCTTCGCGCGCGGCACGGGCCCGGGCTCCGCATCGTGTACGCGGGCGTGGTGCCGCCCGGCAACAGCGCGGATCTGGACGCGGCGATCACGTTCGCGGAGCTGGAGCAGATCCTGCGGGTGAAGGCGATCGTGCCGGAGGCCCAGCCCGGGTTCTTCCAGCGGGTTCCGGAGGAGCGGCGGCGGCACGTGAGCGCGGCGGGCGGCCTGCCGCTCGCGCTCCTGGAGAACGCCCGGCAGACCAGCCGGCGCTTCCTCAAGCTTCGCGGTCTGGCCACGCTGCCGGCGCTCGCGCGGGCGGTGGCGGTCGACCGGCTCGATCTCGGCTTCGTGGACCTGCTGTCACGCGAGGGGTCGCTCGACCATCCGGTGTCGGGGCCGCAGGAGCAGCTCTTCTGGCGCCGCGCGCTGGTCGCCAGCACCGAGCCGCCGCGGAGCCGGGTGCCGGTGGTGGATGCGACCGTCGTGGCGAGCATCGGGGCCACGTTCGACATCAAGCCGCACGTGCCGCCGGATCCCGAGGCCGTCGCGGCGGTGCTGGAGCAGATCGGGCTCGGACCGAACGGCCGGCCGTGGGACTGCGGCGCCTGCGGGTACCCCACCTGCCAGCGGTTCGCCGAAGCCGCGGCGAGCGGCCGCGCCACGCTCCGGCAGTGCGTGCCGTGGCAGGAGCGCCGGGCCGAGGAGGCGGAGCAGGCGGCGGCGATCGACCACCTCACCGGGCTGTCGACGTACCGCGTGCTCCGGGACCGGCTGGCGTTCGAGATCGAGCGCAGCAAGCGGAGCACCGAGGGGTTCGCCCTGCTCTTCCTGGATCTCGACCGCTTCAAGCAGGTCAACGACCAGTACGGGCACGAGGCCGGCAACGAGATTTTGCGCGCGGTGGCGGGGGAGATCCGCCAGGCGGTGCGTGCGTCGGACGTGGCGGCCCGGTACGGCGGAGACGAGTTCGTGGTGATCCTGACCCGCACCGATCTGGAGGGCGGGGCGCGCGTGGGGGAGGCGCTTCGCGCGGGCATCGAGGGCGTCGGCCGGCGGCTCGGCTACCAGGCGGGGCTGATCACCGTCAGCGTGGGGTTGGCGGAGTTCGATCCCCGCCAGCCGCTGGAGGGGGATCTGCTGGCGTCGGCGGACCGGGCGCTCTACCGGGCCAAGGCGGCGGGCCGCAATGTGGTGGCGTAGGCGGGCGAGAGGGGTGCGATGACGGCATTCAGGGGGGAGACGGCGGGGGCGCCGGGCGCCGGCGGGACGGGGTCGGGGCCGCTCGGCGGCCGGCCGTCGGATCCGGGCCGGCCGGCGCCGGGTACGCCCGAAGCGATGCCGGATCCGTGGGGTGTGCGCCGGGCGGAGAACCTCCTGACGAGCCTCGACGGCATCCTGTCGGCGCGGGTGGTCACCACGCCGCTGGGCGAGGTCAGCGAGGTCCACGTGCTGGCGAGCTCGGGCCTCGCGCCCAAGCAGATCGTGCGCAACATCGAGTCGGCCCTGCTGGCGCAGCTCGGGCTCAAGATCGACCACCGGAAGATCAGCATCGCGCAGACCGCGGAGGTGCGCCCGATCGAGGCGCTGGAGCAGGGGGCGGTGCGGGAGCTGGCGCTGCACCGGGCGGTACTGTTCGAGAACCTGACCGTGGCGCCCGGGCGGCGGCCGCACCGGATCACCATCAGCGTCACGTTGTCGTACCGGGGGCTGACCGAGTCGGCGGAGGAGGAGAGCAGCGACACGCCGCGGAGCCGGGTGGAGGCGGCGGCGAAGGCCACGGTCGGCGTGCTCGACCGGCTGTTGACGGATCACTCGGTGGCGCTCGAGGGGGCCAAGATCGTGGAGGCGTTCGACCGCGAGTTCGCGTTCGTGGCGGTCCAGGGGCTGGGCGGGCGGGAGACGCGGCTCCTGACGGGCACGGCGCAGATCAAGGAGAGCGCGGAGCGGGCGTCGGTGTTCGCGGTGCTGGATGCGACGAACCGGTGGACGGAGGCACGCCGTCCCACCTGACGTGAGGGGCAGACTACCCGCAGGGCAGTTCACCCGAGGGATATGAAAGGAACACAGGGAGGGGACCCCGGTCGCCGGCGGTAAGAGCGGAGACGAGCGGACAACTGATCGAGCGGAGCGTCTGGCTACGCCATAGCGAGGCGAGGCCACTTCCCGGAGCAGTGGATTCCCGAAGGGAGGTGACGCTCATGTTGAAGATCAGCTGGTTCGATGCGGCGGCGCAGTTGCTTGCAAGTTCGGTCGGCTTCTTTGCGAAGGCGCTCGGACGATCCGAGGGACAGACCTGGAGCTAGTCCCTTGGGGCGGTATGGGTCCCCACCCATTTTCTTCATGACGAAGGCATTAACGCACCTTTATGTCGGTGGCGTAACAGCCGCCGCATTCGGCCTGGGAACGTGGGCTTGGCAAGCTCGCGCTCCGTTTGTGGGCTGGTGGGCTCTGGGTGCGTTCCTCGTCGTGGCTTGCGCGCTGGAAGGACTGAGCACGCAGCTCAGGCTAGCGGCAAAGGGGTCGACGTCATTCATCATCCACATGGCGTCCGCTCTCTTGTTCGGGGCATTCTGGGGTGCCTTGATTACGGGGATCTCGACGCTGCTCGGCGAGTTTGCGCGCGAGAGCACGCCGATCAAGACGACTTTTAATGTGGCGCAGCGGGTCGTCACCATTGTCTTGGCGCTCGGGATCTACAGCGGTCTCGGCGGATCTATTCCGCCGTCGTATCTCGGAGTGGCGACAAGCCTGTCGTCTTCGGAAGTGCAGCGGGATTTGGGGCTTTTCTTGCTCTTCGCCGCCGCGTACTTCCTCATCAACTCCGCACTCGTAAGCAAGGCTGTGGCGCTAAGCTCCGAGCGCGCATTCCGCGAAGTTTGGAATCTCAACACGCGCGGCGTGCTAGCGTACGATCTCGGTGCGAGCCTCGTCGCTTTGCTCGTGGCTTGGCTCTACGTGCAATCGGAGTATCGTCTCGGATTCGGACCTATCGGATTGCTCGGAGTCGTCGTGCCAGTGGTCGCGATCCGGCACGTCTATGGTCTGTATCACCAACTCCAGGAGAGCGGCCAAGAATTGCTCCAGGTCATGGTCAAGGCGATCGAAGCCCGTGATCCCTATACTTCTGGCCACTCATTACGGGTTAGCCGCCTTTCGCGAACGATCGCGGTTGAACTCGGCCTTTCAGCGACGCAAGTGGAGCAGGTGGAGACGGCCGCCCTTCTTCATGATGTCGGCAAGATTCATGAGGAGTTCGCACCGTTGTTGCGGAAGGAGGCTCGACTTACGGATTCGGAGACTGCTTTGATGCAGACGCACGCAGCGCGTAGTGCAGATCTAGTGGGTATCATTTCGAAGTTCCGCGGTTTCGTTCAGGATTCGGTGCGTCATCACCACGAGCGCTGGGATGGTAGGGGATATCCAGACGGCTTGGGAGGAGAAGCCATTCCGATCGGTGCGCGCATCATTCTAATCTCAGATACGATCGATGCGATGACCACGGACCGGCCGTATCGGAAGCGACTTAGCCTCGAGGTCGTCATCGGAGAACTGCAGAAGTGCCGGGGGAGCCAATTTGATCCGCGTGTCGTGGATATCACGATCTCATCGGTGGCGGTCCGAAGACTTATAGCTACCCCTCTCCTCGATACTCAGGATGTCCCGAAGTCGATGAGTCGACGCCGGCCGAGCTGGGGTGCAGCAAGTCTCTGGCGTGCTCGGCGGGCTTAGTTCCTCCGGAGTGTTCCAATCCGCTCAAGGGTGCGCGTTACGGCGGGGGGAAGAGAGCTAAGCAGCATTTGAAGGCCTTCCTCCAGAGCGGCATCCTCGATGCCCAAGTAACGATTGACACTATGCAAGGCACAGCTGATCTCAGTCCTATCGAGGACCGCAAGCGCTTCCATTTCCCTCCACATGCCGAACAACGTGGCTCTAGCGGCCCGGGCATCTTCTACGCTCTCGACGCATAGAGCCGTCCAACGCGCAAGCAGTCCCCTATGCGACGCTTGGAAGCCGACGCGATGCGCTTCAGCAACGATGGGCGCCGCGATCGCAATCGCATCGTGCTTTCGCCCAAGCATTGCCAGTACGTCGGCTTTGAAAAGGCTCCACAGCTGGTGCGCCCAAAGAGGTGCTTGGCGCGGCAGCCTGGCTTGCATTTCCTCAAGGGCGCTTACTGCAGCATCACTGCGTCCTTGAATCGCGTAACCCATGCTTCGGAAGTACGATGCCTGGACTTCCGGAAGACCGCGAAAGGCGCTACCGGCCAATTGAAGGCACCGTTCTGCACAGTCGATTTGGTCGCTCACATTGCCCAGTCGCGCGTGATACAAGGCCAAATTGCTCGGGATGCTCCCAAGCCTAAGCTCATCGCCCACGCGGCTAGCGACGGCAAACGCCTTGAGTCCATGCTGCAAGGCGCTGGCGTAGTCCCCGCGGAGAATGTCGTGCGACGCCAACCCGGAATACACGCGCCCTGCGATGGAACTGGCAAACCTCGTGTCCTCCAGAAGCGCCACCGCACTTTGGAGGTCGCGCTCGCTGTCGTCAAAGTCGCCGGAGTGGTAGGCCAGTATGCTTCTCGACAAGTGCAAACTGACGCGATCCTCCACGCCCACGTCTGGATTGCCTATAGCCTTCGTGCATGCAAGCGCACCCGCCGCGAGCTCAGGCACCCGTAATCGGCCACATACCCCCGACAGGGCATTCGCGGCGACGATCCGAGTTGAGATGGCAGGGCACCGTTCCACGACCGCTGTAAGTTGCTCAATCGCTGCGATCCCGCTTGCAACCGTAAGGTCCTCAAGATGGTATGAAGCGAGAACCTGCATGATACGCGCGTGATCTTCTTCGTGCGGGGGCAAGGCGGTGGGCAACGACGCTAGGGCATTCAAAGAGTCCAACCACCGGCCCTGTTCCTGAAGCGCTTCTCCCAGGATTAGCTGGCCCTGTGTTCGCGCTGAGCCTCGCAGCCAGCTCAGGCCGGTCGACAGAGCTCGCTCGCTTTCGTGCGGCGCGCCATACGAGAGAGCTTCGCGTGCTCCTTTGAGCAGGAATGGCTCTGCCTCCGATTGGCGCCCGGCCCGAATACAATGCCACGCGAGCTCCAAACCCCCGGCCTGTTCCGCCCCCTTCTTCCCCTCCAACAGCCAGTCCGCCACCTCCGAGTGCAATTGCTTCCGCACCGGCGACGGCACCGCCCGGTACGCACACGCCCGCAGCAGCTCGTTCACGAACTCCATTCGCTGCCCACCGTCCCTCAGCACCCTC
>JBOHSY010000145.1:0-9429 GCA_050733355.1 Gemmatimonadales bacterium
AACCCGAGCGGCTCGCGCAGCACCACCGGCCGAGGCTCGTCGTCGGCGTCGGGACGGCGCAACAGCTGATCCAGCAGGTCGAGCAGGTTGCGCAGGCGTGCCGAGGCTTCCTGCAGGGACACCCGCATGGCCGGCTCGTCCAGGGTGTCGCCCTGCTCGAGGAGATCGGTCACGAGCGACAGCGCCTGCGCGGGGCCGCGAAGGTCGTGCACGAGCCAGCGCGAGACCGTGCCATGCAGCGCGGCCCGGTTGGCTGCGACGAGCAGCGCTGAGCGCGCCTGCTCCCCGCCGGGAAACGTCATCTCGCTCGGGGAATGGGTTGTCGGGGGTGGCGGAATCTACCTCGAAGCGGCGTCCCCGCCAGCCCGGGCGGCAGCGTCCGCGTGCCCAACCGGACGGCGCCCCACCATGAGGCCCACCACCGCCTGGACCAGCTCCTCCGGCGCGAACGGCTTCGTGAGCAGGTTGGCCCCCGGGGACAGCAGCTTCCGCTGGGCCAGCTCATCTCCGGGGAAGCCACTGATGAAGAGCACCGGCGGCCCATCGGGCAGCGTGGCCACGAAGTCGCCGACGGCGCGCCCACCGCCGTCCGGCATGACCACGTCGCACACAACGGCATCCACCGCCGCGATGAGGTCCCGCAGCAGCGCAATCGCCTGCCCGGTGGTCGACGCCTCGAGCACACGGAACCCCGCGCCCTCGAGCATCCGGCGGGTCAGCGTGCGCACCACCGGCTCGTCGTCCACCATCAGCACGGTGCGGCTCTGTCCGGCCGGGCCGTCGGTGCCGGGAGTGGGCGGCGCGTCGTCGGGCCGAACCTGCCGGTCGGGCAGCTCCGGGAGCCAGATGCTCACCTCGGTCCCGCCGCCAGGCCCATTGTCGAGAAGAACGTGGCCCTGGTGCTGCTTGACGATACCGAACACCGACGAGAGGCCGAGGCCCGTGCCCTTGCCGACCGGCTTGGTAGTGAAAAAGGGGGTGAACGCCCGCGCGCGCACGTGGTCCGTCATGCCGGCGCCAGCGTCGAGCACGCTGAGCACCACGTAGCGACCCGCGGGGAGATCGTCGCTGTGCGCACCCGCCTCGGTTGCCGGCACCTGGCACGTCCGGGTCGAGATCGTCACCCGGGCCGGCCTGCCGGGACCGAGGGCGGCGAGCGCATCCCGCGCGTTCAGCACCAGATTGACCAGCACCTGCTCGAGCTGACCGGCATCGGCCAGCACCAGACCGGTGCGTTCCCCCGCCGTCAGCTCCAGCAGGTACTCGGCACCGAGGGTCTGCTGGAGCAGGGTATACGACTGGCGGAGCATCGCGTTGAGCGCAATGGGGGTGGGCCGCCTCGGCTGCTGCCGGCTGAACGCGAGGAGCTGCCGCGCGATACCCGCCGTGCGACTGGCCGCGCGAACCATGCCGCGGACGTCCGCCGTCTGGGGGTGGTCGGCGCCGAGGGCGCGTTCCACGAAGGCGCCGAGTCCGAGGACGGCGGTCATCTGGTTGGCGACCTCGTGGCTGACTCCGCCCGCCAGCGTGGCGACGGTGTCCAGTCGTTGCAGCTCCTGCATCCGCTCCTCGGCGATCCGGTGATCGTGCACGTCGAGACACGTGCCGATCCACTCGCGAATCGTGTCGCCCGGTCCGGCCACCGGCACCGCACGCGAAAGAAACCACCGGTAGACCCCGTCGCGGCGGCGGATCCGGAGCATGGCCTCGTAGGGCCTGCCCGTCTCGCACGCCCGCGACCACGCCGTCAGCGCGCCGGGCAGGTCGTCCGGGTGAGTCGCTCGCAAACCGCCGAACCCGATGAACTCCTCGGTGCTGAGCCCCGTGTAGTGCTGATAGCTCGGCGAGGGTTCCATGATCAGGCCGTCTGGCCCCGCCACCCAGATGAGGAGTGCAGACGCTTCGATCACCGACCGATAGCGACTCTCGGAGCGCGCAAGCGCATCCATGCCCTCCCGCCGGACCCGGGACAGGGCGAGCTGGCCATCGATCCGGGCGACCAGCTCCCGGGCGTTGAACGGCTTCGCCAGGTAATCGTCGGCGCCGGCCAGGAGGCCCTCGACGCGGGCCTCCTCGCCGGCGCGCGCTGACAGCAGGAGGATCGGAACGGTTGCCGTCGCGGGCTCCTGCCGGAGCGCCGCGAGCAGCTCGAAACCGTCGAGCCCAGGCATCATCACGTCGGCGATGATCAGATCCGGGCGCCGCTCGCGGGCCCGATGGAGCGCTGTGGTGCCGTTGGAGACGGCTTCGACCGCGTAGCGATCGCCAAGCAGCCGTTCCAGGTACTCCCGCATGTCGGCGTTGTCGTCCGCCACGAGCACGCGAGGCCGCTCCACGGTCGCCACCGCCGGCGCGGGCTCGGCCGGCGGCTGGAGTTCGGCACTCAAGTGGCTGCTCGACCAGCGGCCGGCTTCGGCCAGAAATGAGGCGGAGGCGCGTCCCGCGGCCGCCGGGCTTCGGGATCCCCCGAGTCGGTCCGGTGGAAGGTGGGAGGCGCCGGCCCTCAGCCGGACCGCAAACGTCGTTCCGGCGCCGGCCTCGCTCTGCACGTCGATGTCGCCGCCGTGCAGACGCACCAGCTCCCGCACCAGCGCCAGCCCGATGCCGGTACCTTCCTGCGAGCGGGCGCCGGGCTGTCGCACCCGATGGAAGCGCTGAAAGACGTGCGGCAGCTCGCCTGCCGGAATTCCCACGCCCGTGTCGCGCACGACGAGCTCGGCGTACGCGCCGATCGCGGCGGCGTGCCATCGCAGGGACACGGAGATTGAGCCGGCGGGGGTGAACTTGAACGCGTTCGAGACGAGATTGAGCACGATCTTCTCGTACATCTCCGCATCCACGTAGACCAGCTCCGGCAACTGCGGACAGTCCACGTCGTAGGCCAGACCCGCGCGCTCGATGAGCGAGCGGAACGAGCTGGCCAGGTCGGCGGTGAGCCGCGCCAGGTTGACCGGTGCATAGCTTGCCTCGTTGCGGCCGGCCTCGATCCGGGAGAAGTCCAGGAGCGTGTTGACCAGCTTGAGAAGCCGCAGGCTGTTGCGGTGAGCTGCCTCGATCCGCTCGCGGTGTACGGGCTCCAGCGGATGCCTCACATCGTCCAGCACGTCTTCGAGCGGCCCGAGCTGAAGCGTGAGCGGGGTCCGGAACTCGTGGCTCACGTTACTGAAGAAGAGGGTCTTGACGCGATCGATCTCCGCGAGCGCTTCGGCCCGCCGGCGCTCCTCGTCATACGCGCGCGCGTTGGCGATGGCAGTGCCGACGTGGGTGGCGAGCAGCTCGAAGAAGCCCCGGTATGCGTCGTCCAGCCGCCGCCGCGAGCTCACCCCGGCCACCAGGAACCCCGCGGGGGGGTCCTGGCCTCGCTGGCCGAAGGGCACCACGACGCCTGCGTGCGGCGGCTCGGGCCAGGGGTGCCGCGGCAGTTCGCCGAACCGCTCGCGGAGGTTCTCGATCACCTCCATGCGGTTCGCCGCGAGGGCTGACTGGAGCGGCCAGCCTTCAGCGGGGACGCCGGGGGACAGATCGATGGCGACCGGAGCCGCGGGCGAGTCGGGCGGCAGGCCCGCGGTCGCGGCCAGGCGGGCGCTCCGGGCATCGGCGTCGAGCAGGTAGATGAGGGCGAACGGCAGGTCGTTCGGATTCGCCGCGAGCACCCGCAGCGCGGTGCGACACGCCTGCTCCGGGGACCGCACCTCCTCCGCGGACAGCGCCGACAGCTCCCGCAATGTCTTGAGCCGCCGCTCGCCGACAACCCGGAAGGTGGTCTCGCTGACGATGCAGAACACGCCGCCGACGCGTTCGCTTTCGTCACGCACTGGATCGTACGACACATCAAAGAACGTCTCTTCGGGATAACCGTGCCGCTCCAGGAAGAACAGACGATCTCGCGCCCAATACGCTTCACCCGTGCGGAGCACTCCCTCGAACAGCTCCTTCAAGCCGGCATCCCAGATCTCGTTCCAGGCCTCTCGGGCCGGCTGGCCGAGCGCGCGGGGGTGCTTGGCGCCGAAGACCGGCCGGTAGGCATCGTTGTACAGCGTCGTGAGGTCCGGACCCCAGAACAGCACGATCTGCGCCCTGGAGGGCAGCAGGATGCTCACCGCGCTTCGGAGGCTTTGTGGCCAGGAATCCACCGGTCCGAGCGCGGTGGCCGACCAGTCCAGGTCGCGCATCCGCCGCGCCATCTCGCTGTCGCCGACCAGAAAGGAGGCCCGCCGGACCACGGATGCAGCCGTCATGATGCCGGACGCAAGGTCATGGCGAGAGCGGGGCCGGGGAGGGCGACCCTGCCGGGGACCTGGTGGCGCGCCCGTCCAGCATCTCACGCACCTTGCGGGCGAGGCTCTCGGGGGAGAACGGCTTCTGCTCGAACGGGGCTCCGGCGTCGAGCAGGCCGCGCTGCACCACGTCCTCGCCCGTGTAACCGGACATGAAGAGCACGGGCAGCTCAGGGGCCAGGCGGGTGAGCCGCTGCGACAGCTCCCGGCCGCCCATGACCGGCATGACGACGTCGGAAAGGACCAGGTCGATGCTGCCCGGGTTCATCTCGACGTACGCCAGGGCCTCGCCGCTGGTTCGGGCCTCCACCACCCGATAGCCCTGGTCGGTGAGGCAGCGGACCGCCAGGCCCCGCACCATCTCCTCGTCCTCGACCACGAGAATGGTCTCCGCACCGCCCCGCAGGTCGCCGTTGCCGGCGGCGGGCTGCACCACCGGCACCAGGCGGCCGGCCTCCGGAAGGTAGACCTTGAACGTGGTGCCCCGGCCCGGTTCGCTGTACGCCCAGATGAATCCATCGCTCTGCTTCACGATGCCGTACACCGTCGACAGGCCGAGGCCGGTGCCCTGGCCCACCGGCTTCGTGGTGAAGAACGGCTCGAACATCCGGGCCTGCACCTCGGGGGTCATGCCGCAGCCGTTGTCCGCGACGGCGACGATGACGTAGGGGCCGCTCGGCACGGTGACCAGCTCGTGACGCCGGGCGTAGTCGCCGTCGATGAGCACGCGGTCGGTCTCGATCGAGACCTGGCCCGTCGCCCTGATGGCGTCCCGCGCATTCAGCACGAGGTTGACCAGGAGCTGCTCGAGCTGGCCGCGATCCATCCGCACCCGCCCCGCGGTATCGCGCAGCCGGAGTACCAGCTCGTGATCGTCGCTGAGCGAGCGGCGGAGCATCCGTTCGACGCCCGCGATGACGTGGTTGAGCTCGAGCAGCTCCGGCCGGCGGAACTGCTGGCGGGTGAAGGCGAGGAGCTGGCGGGTGACGTCCGCCGCGCGGTTCCCGGCCTTCATGATCTCCTCGACGTCGGCGCGCCGGGGATCGTGCGGATCGAGACTCCGGAGCACGAAGCTGCCGAAGCCGATCACGCCGGTCATCATGTTGTTGACCTCGTGGGCCACGCCGCCCGCGAGCTGCCCGGCGGCCTGCATCCGCTCGGCCCGCCGGAGCTGCTCGTCCACCCGTTTCCGCTCGGTGACGTCGCGCCAGATGCCGCGCACCATCACGGCCCGGCCGTCCTTGACCACCGAGCTCGCGCTGCCCTCCACGGCGACGGCGTTGCCGTTCCGGGTCAGGAACGTCAGGTCGAGATGGCCGACCGTCTCACCGGCGAGCACCCGGGCGTAGGCATCGGCCAGGCTGGCGTATTGCTCGGGCGGCACGAGGTCGGCGAGGCGCATGCGGCGGAGCTCCTCATCCGAGTAGCCGGTGGCGTCGTGCCAGGCCCGGTTCACGTACACGAACGAGCCGTCGAGGTCGGTTACGCAGACCAGGTCGCTCGCGTTGTCGAAGAGGTCACGGTAGCGCGCCTCGCTCTCCCGGAGCGTATGCTCCGCGTGTTTCCGCTCGTCGATGTTCACCGCGCTCAGGCAGACACCAATGACCTGGCCGCCGTCGTCCACGATCGGCACGTCGCTGGTCTCGAACCACCGGAGCTCGCCCTCGACGTCGGGGATCGCCCACTCGCGCCGGTGGACCTCGCCCTCCTGCGCCGCGGCGAGCGTCTCCGACGTCCCCGGCAGGAACTCGGTGATCCGCTCGCCTTCGCGGAGCCGACGGCCGCGGAGCTTCATGAGCCACTCGTCCGCGGTCCGGTTGAAGGCCTGGACGGTGCCCTCGCGGTCCACCAGCACGAAGCACTGGAGACTGTGCTCGAAGATCGCGCGGAGGTTGGCCTCCGATCGGCGGAGCGCCGTCTCGGACCGGGACTGCTCGGCCTGGAGCCGCTGCCGCGCGAGCGCCGCCTCGATGGCCGGACCGATGCGGGACAGGTTGCCCTTGAGCAGGTAGTCGTCTGCGCCCGCCTTCATGCACCCGACCGCCGTCTCCTCGTTCACCGACCCCGTGACGATGAGGAGCGGCGTGCTCGGGACCCGCTCGCGGGCGAGCGCCAGCGCGGTCATGCCGTCGAAGCGGGGCAGGGTATAGTCGGACAGGATGACGTCGGGCGCGAACTCGTCGAGCGCCGAGAGGAACGCTTCCCGGGTCTCCACCCGCCGGGCCGTGAACGGAATGCTGGCGCGGCCGAGCTCGTACTCCATCAGCTCGGCATCCATCGGCATGTCTTCGAGTATCAGGATCCTGAGCTGATCCGACGGCATGCACCAGCCCGGGCACGAGGGTCGTCCCGCCGATCGACGAGGCACGGCGGCGTACCGATACCTATAATGTGTGGGACGGAGCCGCGGTAGGTCGTGAGCTGCCCCGCCAACCGCCCTGTGATCCGCGTCACCGACCGGGGGTCCATCAGGATCAGATTGAAGCAGATCCCCGATTTCAACTCGCCAATCTGGAGTCGGCATGCCCACCTCAACGGCAACCGCCAATGGCCGCACGGCCGCCAACGGTCGCTCGAAGAAATCGTCCACCCCGCGTCGTCCCCCCGGCGCCGGCGACACCCTGGATGCCGGGCAGCTCCTGGCGGTGCTGACGGCCGTGCGCCGGGGCGACTTCACCGCACGCATGCCGCGCACCCTCACGGGGGTCGCCGGCAAGATCTCGGATACGCTGAACGAGATCATCGAGCTCCAGGAGGAGCAGGTGTCGGAGCTGGAGCGGGTCGCCAAGGCGGTGGGCAAGGAAGGCCGGATCACGCAGCGCGCGAGCCTGCGGAACGCGGCGGGATCCTGGAGCGATTCGGTGGCGTCGGTCAACACCCTGATCGCCGACCTGGTGCAGCCGACCAGCGAGGTGGCGCGCGTCATCGGCGCGGTCGCCAAGGGCGACCTCTCGCAGACCATGGCGCTGGAGATCGAGGGCCGCCCGCTCATGGGCGAGTTCCTCCGCATCGGGCGCACGGTGAACACGATGGTGGACCAGCTCGGTTCGTTCGCCTCCGAGGTCACCCGCGTGGCCCGCGAGGTCGGCACCGAGGGCAAGCTGGGCGGGCAGGCGCGGGTGAAGGGCGTGGCGGGCACGTGGAAGGACCTCACCGACTCGGTCAACTTCATGGCCGGCAACCTGACGGCGCAGGTCCGCAACATCGCCCAGGTGACGACCGCGGTGGCCAACGGCGACCTCTCCAAGAAGATCACGGTCGACGTGCGGGGCGAGATCCTCGAGCTCAAGGACACGATCAACACGATGGTGGACCAGCTCAACTCCTTCGCGTCGGAAGTCACCCGCGTGGCGCGCGAGGTGGGCTCGGAAGGCAAGCTGGGCGGGCAGGCGAACGTGAAGGGCGTGGGCGGCGTGTGGAAGGACCTGACCGACAACGTGAACTTCATGGCCGGCAACCTCACGGGCCAGGTCCGCAATATCGCCGAGGTGACGACGGCCGTGGCCAACGGCGACCTGTCGAAGAAGATCACGGTGGACGTCCGCGGAGAGTTTCTCGAGCTCAAAGACACGATCAACACGATGGTGGACCAGCTCAACTCCTTCGCCTCCGAGGTGACGCGCGTGGCCCGTGAGGTCGGCACCGAGGGGAAGCTGGGCGGCCAGGCCTACGTGCCCGGTGTGGCCGGCACGTGGAAGGACCTGACCGACTCGGTCAACTTCATGGCCGGCAACCTGACCGGGCAGGTGCGGAACCTCGCGGAAGTGACGACGGCGGTGGCCAAGGGCGAGCTGAACAAGAAGATCACCGTGGACGTGCAGGGCGAGATCCTCGAGCTCAAGAACACGATCAACACCATGGTGGACCAGCTCAATTCGTTCGCCTCGGAAGTGACCCGCGTGGCCCGCGAGGTGGGCACCGAGGGCAAGCTGGGCGGCGAGGCCAAGGTGCCGGGCGTGGCCGGCGTGTGGAAGGACCTCTCCGACAACGTGAACTCGATGGCGGCGAGCCTCACCAGCCAGGTGCGCGGCATCGCCAAGCTCGTGACCGCGGTCGCCAACGGCGACCTCAAGCAGAAGCTGGTCGTGGAAACGAAGGGCGAGATCTCCGCGCTGGCCGACACGATCAACACCATGATCGAGACGCTCGCCACCTTCGGCGATCAAGTAACGACGGTGGCGCGCGAGGTGGGCGTCGAGGGCAAGCTGGGCGGCCAGGCGCGCGTGCCGGGCGCCGCCGGCGTGTGGCGCGACCTCACCGCCAACGTGAACCAGCTGGCCGACAACCTGACGACGCAGGTCCGCGCCATCGCCGACGTGGCCACCGCGGTGACCAAGGGCGACCTCACCCGGAGCATCGCGGTGGAGGCCCAGGGCGAGGTGGCGGAGCTCAAGGACAACATCAACGAGATGATCCGCAACCTCCGCGACACCACGCGGAAGAACACGGAGCAGGACTGGCTCAAGACCAACCTGGCCAAGTTCAGCCGCATGCTGCAGGGCCAGCGCGACCTCGCGGCGGTGTCGCAGCTCATCCTCTCGGACCTTGCCCCCCTGGTCAACGCGCACCACGGCGCCTTCTACGTCGTCGACTCCGCGGGCGATGATCCGGTGCTGATACTGCTCGCCAGCTACGCCTTCCAGGAACGGAAGAAGGTCGCCCGCGTGTTCCGCTTCGGCGAGGGGCTGGTCGGGCAATGCGCGCTCGAGCGCCGGATGCTGGTGCTCCACGCGGTGCCGCGCAGCTACATCCGGATCTCCTCCGGCCTCGGCGAGGCGCCGCCCCGGAGCCTTGCGATCCTCCCGGTGCTCTTCGAGGGCGAGATCAAGGCGGTGCTGGAACTCGCCACGTTCGAGGAATTCGACCAGATCCGCCTCACCTTCCTCGAGCAGCTCGCCGAGACGATCGGCATCGTGCTCAACACGATCGAGGCGAACATGCGGACGGAGGAGCTCCTGAAGCAGTCGCAGGCGCTCACCGAGAACCTTCAGAACCAGCAGGACACCCTCACCGAGACCAACAAGCGGCTGGAGCAGCAGACTCACTCGCTGCGCCAGTCCGAGGAGCTGCTCAAGAAGCAGCAGGACGAGCTGCAGCGGAAGAACATCGAGCTGGAGGAGAAGGCGACGCTGCTCTCGGAGCAGAAGACGGA
>JBOHSY010000146.1:0-7400 GCA_050733355.1 Gemmatimonadales bacterium
TGCTGCACCCAGGCCGGCAGCGCCGCGAAGGCGCGCCGTACCGAGGTCAGCGGATCCTTGTTGCCCGGGACGTTGCCGTCCCGGAACTCGTCGCCCACAATCAGGTCCTCCTCGACCCAGACCGCCATCAACGGCTGAGAGCCGCGGGTCCCCTCGTAGGTGGAGTTGCCCCGGCTATGCGGAGCTCCGCGTAGCCGGGGCTATGCCGAGTTCGAGACTATGCGGAGTGCGCGGACCGACCTGGAGCGAAGTGCTTCTACACTGAGGGGTTGCGTTAGTCGAGGTCTTCCCAGGACTGCGCATAGTCGGGATGCTTCTTCCGGCCTCATTGGCCGGAAAGGAGCACTCCATGACGGTTCCAGGCTCGTGGACACTCGATGCTCTCGTCGAGGCGTACCAGCAGCACCAGCGACGAACGCGCGGTCTCCGTGACCCGACGTTACTCGGTTACGCGCGCTTCGTTCGCCTTCTGATTCGTGCGGCCATGGGAGACGACCCGATCGACCTCAGGCGTCTCGGCCCTTCTGACGTGATCCAGTTCGTCAGTGCAATGACCGGCCAGTTCTCTCCTCGGTCGATGAGGACCGTCGGCACGGCATTGCGGTCGTTCTTCCGATTCCTCCGCGCCGAAGGCCTCTGCGACGAGCGGCTCGAAGCCGCAATCCCGGCCGTCGCCCACTGGCGGCTCTCCACGCTTCCGCGATGCCTGAGCGAGGAGCAGCTCGCTCAGCTGCTGGCAAGCCGCGACGCCTCCACGCCCTGTGCCCGAAGGGACCAAGCCATCGTGCGCTGCCTCGCAACCCTGGGGGTCCGGCCCGGCGAGGTCGCCGACCTGCATCTCGATGACATCGACTGGCACCGTGGCACCGTCCACCTGCGTACGCGCAAGACACGGCGAGGCGCCGTTCTTCCGCTTCCGCGCGACGCCGGCCGCGCGATCGTCGACTACCTGCGCCGAGAGCGCCCGGCGACGGATGAGCGCCGGGTGTTCGTGCAGCACCGCGGGCGCCATCGAGGTGCGCCGATCTCCAGCGCCGTCGTCACGGCCGCCGTGGTTCGAGCGCTGCGCCGCGCGGGAGTCCAGGCGCCTCTGGCCGGCGCCTACGTCTTCCGGCACACCATGGCGAGTCGTCTGGTGCGGCGGGGGACGCCTCTCAAGGAGGTCGCCGACTTGCTGGGACACCGCTGCCTCGATACGACGACGATCTACGCCAAGCTCGACGTACCAGCGCTCTCCGAGGTGGCTCTCCCGTGGCCGGAGGTGACCCGATGACGCCAAGCTTCCTTCCCCTCGTCGAGGACTACCTTACCCTTCGCCGCGACCACGGCTTCGACGTCGAGAGGCAAGGTTGGCTCCTCCGGGACTTCGCCCGCTTCGCCGACCGAATCGAGCATCGCGGCCCGATCACGGTCGATCTCGCTGTGCGCTGGGCCCTGTCCCGGCGCTCGGGCGGCCCCGCCAATGCCGCGCGGCGTCTGTGGGCCGTTCGACAGTTCGCGCGACACCGCGCCGCGTTCGATCCCGCGACGGAGATCCCGTCGTCGGAATTGCTCGGCCGCATCCCGCGCCGCGCGCAGCCTCACATCTACAGCGACGTGGAGATCTCTGCGCTCCTTCATCAGTGCAGCCTGCTGCAGCCTCGTGACGGGTTGCGCCCCGCGACCTACGTCGCCTTCTTCGCGCTCCTGGCCTCGACCGGCCTGCGGCTCTCCGAGGCATGCCGCCTCGGCCGCCGCGATGTGGACCTCTCCAAAGGCCTGCTCACCGTCCGCGCTGGCAAGTTCCGAAAGTCACGACTCGTCCCGCTCCACGCCACCGGCGTGCAGGCGCTGGCTCGCTACGCGGCCCGGCGCGACGCCTTTCAGGCCGCGCCGCCGTCGGAGTTCTTCTTCCGCACGGACCACACGCCGGCGCTTGAGCGAGCGGCCGTCGAGAAGACCTTCAGCCGGCTGCGGGACCGTCTCGGCTGGACCGCGCAGGGGCGCACGCGGCGGCCGCGCATCCACGACCTTCGGCACACGTTTGCCGTCCGCCGCCTCCTGCGCTGGTACGAAGACGGCCTCGATGTCGATCGCAACATCCTCGCGCTCGCGACCTACCTCGGCCACGCCAAGGTCACGGACACATTCTGGTACCTCTCCGCCGTCCCCGAGCTGATGGCCATCACCTCGCATCGCTTCGAGCGCTTCGCCCGGCGAGAGCAGGAGAGTGCGTCGTGAGGCCGCCCCAGATCGCCTTCCCCGCGCTCCTGCAGGACTTCTTTCAGCAGCGCCTCATCGCGCAGCGTGGCGCGAGTGCCCAGACGATCGCGAGCTACCGCGACGCGTTCGAGCTCTTGCTGCGCTACGCCGAGCAGACGACCGGACGATCACCGTCCGCGCTGACCCTCGAAGACCTCGACGCGCCGATCGTGCTCGCGTTCCTCGACCATCTCGAAGCCGAGCGCGGCAACTCTTCGCGCACGAGAAATCTCCGCCTCACCGCCATCCGCTCGTTCCTGCGCTACGCGTCGGTCCGTGATCCCACCATGCTCCCCGTTGCCCAGCGCGTCCTCGCGATCCCCACCAAGCGCTTCGACCACCCCGTCCTCGGGTTCCTCTCGCGCGAAGAGGTCCAGTTCCTGCTCGACGCTCCCGACCGCACCACGTGGAGCGGACAGCGCGACGCCGTCCTCTTCGCCGTGCTCTACAACACGGGCGCCCGTGTCTCCGAGATCACCGGCCTGCGGCTCGCCGACGTCCTCCTCGATCGCGCGTCCGCGCTACACCTGCACGGCAAGGGACGCAAGGAGCGTGTCATCCCGCTCTGGAAGAGCACGGCAGCGCAGCTGCGCCAGTGGTTGCCGCGCATCAAGACCAGCCCCGACACACCGGTGTTCCCCAATCGTGCCGGTGCCCGGATGTCGCGCTCAGGCGTTGAGCACCGGCTTCGCGTCGCGCTCACGACGGCATCGAAACGTTGCCCCTCGCTCGTCGGCCGTCGGATCTCGCCTCACACGATGCGCCACACGACGGCGATGCACCTCCTCCAGTCGGGCGTGGACATTACGGTCATCGCCCTGTGGCTCGGCCATGAAAATCCGGCCACCACGCACCTGTACATCGAGGCCGACCTCGCGATGAAGGAGGCCGCCCTCCATCGCCTCAAGGACCCCGCGCCAGGACCTCTGCGATTTCGGGCACGCGACCGCCTCCTCACCTTCCTCGAAGCCCTGTAACTATGCGCAGTGACGCCCCGCTGGAACGTCCACGCCTGCACGATCCGCCGGCTCATCTCCGCATAGTCTCGAACTCGGCATAGCCCCGGTTTCGTGGACGGTGAAGGACTTTCGGCCAAGGCATGGACGGTGACGGGTTAGCGGCGAGGTTTGCGCCGGCGAGGCGCGGCGCGGCGGACTGCCCGGGTAAGGCGCCACCGCTTCCAGTTCGGCGCCCCGCCCGGGGTATGGCGCAGGCTGGCTCGAGTGACCGCGACACCCAGGACCTCGCCGGCATGGGCGACGATGAGATCGCGGATCCACTCGGGCAGCGTGGGCCGACGCGCCGGCACGGGGTGCTCGGTCTGCAGGGCCTGGCGGAGCGCGCCCCACTCGATGTCCGAGACGCGCACGAAGATCCCTTGCTGGCGGGGATACGGTCCGGGCGGGCGGCCGCGGGGCGCCATGGCATTTCTGATATCACGATATCAGGAAGTCGCACAAGCCGCCTCCGTGGGGCTCGCCGCGCCCGCGCGAGCGCCCCGCTGCTCGTACGCGAAGGGCGACAGGTATGCCAGCGCAGAGTGGCGACGATGCGGATTGTACCAGCCCTCGATGAAGTCGAAGACGGCGAGCCGCGCCTCGACCTGGGTCGCGAAGCGCCGCCGGTCGAGGAGCTCGCACTCCAGCGTGGCGAAGAAGCTCTCGCAGAGGGCGTTGTCGTAGGCGTCGCCGACCGAGCCCATGGACGGCCGCACGCCGGCGTCCTGGCAGCGCCGCCCGAAGGCGAGGGACGTGTACTGGCAGCCCTGGTCGGAGTGATGGATCACGCGCGTGGGGCGGCGTTGGGTCACGGCCATGTTCAGGGCGTCGAGGACCAGCTCGGTCCAGAGGTGCGTGGCCATCGCCCAGCCAACGACGCGGCGACTCCACGCATCGAGGACGACGGCGAGGTACAGGAAGCCCGCCCACGTCGGGATGTAGGTGAGGTCGGCGACCCCCAGCTGATTCGGGCCCTCGACGGCGAAGCGGCGCTGGACGAGATCCGGGGCCGGCCGCGCGGTGGGATCGCGGCGGGTGGTGGTCACGAAGGGACGCCGGCTCACCCCGGCCAAGCCCGCCGCCTGCAGGAGGCGCGCGACGCGTTTGCGGCCGACGTGCGTGCCCTGAGCGGCCAGCTCGGCCCGGATGCGGGGCGCCCCATACGTGCCGCGGGAGCGCTCGTGGATCGCCCGGATCTGCTCGATGAGCGCCCGGTCGGCCTGGGCCCGCGCTGACAGAGGCCGGTGGTGCCACGCGTAGTACCCGCTGGCGGAGACGCCCAGCACCCGGCACACGGTGGCCACGCGGTGCTCCCCCTGGGGCGCCGTCACGAACTCGAATCCCTGGACGGGAGCGAGCTGGTCTCCCGGGCGAACCAGGCCGCGGCTTTTCGGAGGATCTCCCGCTCTTCGCGGAGGGCCTTGACCTCGCGACGCAGGCGGCGCACTTCCTCCCGCTCCTCGGTCGTCAGGCCATCCGAGCGGCGGCCGTCATCCCGATCAGCTTGACGCAGCCAGTTCCGGATCGTCTGGGCCGACGGCTCGAACTGCCGGCCGAGCTCCTCGGGGGTGCGGCCTGTCCGGGCCAGCTCGACGAGCCGCGCCCGGAGCTGCGGGGGATATGGCGGTCGTGTCTTCGGCATCGTGGACTCCCTCCTCCCCCCAAAGGGGAGCAGTGTCCACGGAACCGGGTCAAGTCCACTCTCACCCAGCTGTGCCGGGCGCTCAGGTGTAGGCCGGGAGACCTGTTCGAGCCTGGACGCCTACGGTGGCCAGGACGACGGGCGCGGACTACCGCATCCCGCCCTAGTCGGGGGACGCATTCTCCACGAACCCGCCACAGAAGTTCCGCTGCCTTCGGCTATAATCCGCTTGCATGCCGCTCGGGGAGAGGGGAAGCGGACACCAGGGCGAAGCTCATTGACCCAGCCCTGCATGTGCGCGGCTGGACCGAGGACCTGGTGCGCCGTGAGGAAACGGCGGGCGCGATCGAAATCGTCGACGGCTGGCCGCAGCGGCAGGCCCGGGGGCGGGTCGACTACACGCTGAGAGTGAGCAAGGGCATGAAAGTGGCCGTCCTGGTCCGTCGCATCGAGCAGCTCGAGCGGGAGGTGCAGCGCTGGCGGATCGTCGGCGCGATCGGGTTCCTGGCGATGGCCGTGCTGGCCGTCCTCGCGCAGCTGGCCGGGACGATCATCCGGACGGAGCGGCTGGTGGTGCCGGGCGGGCGATCCGCGCGGCCGTGGGGGTCGCCGAACTGACGGGAGGCGCGCGATGAGCTACTGGATGATCGTCGTGGTCCTGACGGTTGCGCTGACCGGCTGCGCTGCCCCTCGATCTATGCCGGTGGCGGCGGCGCCGGCGCCGCCAGCCCCAACACCGCGAGCCGAGCCACCGGTCAAGACGATCGTCCAGCTTGTAGAGCCCGCGGGGGCGACCGGCGAGCTGGTCATGATCCACGCCGCGTCCTCCGGGGACGGCCAGGGCAGGATCACCATCCCGGTCGTCGACGCGCCCTCAGTCTACCCGCTCGGGTTCGCGTTCGGGTTCACGAAGGTCAGCCTCACGACGCACGCCCTCGCACTGGCGGTGAAGAACGCGGGGTCCCGCCCGGTTTCGATTCTCTGGGATCAGGCGAGCCTCACCGGGCCTGACGGGGTGTCGCGGCGGGTGGTACACCGCGGGATACGGCTGGTCGATCGTGGTCAGGCCATGGTCCCAACGACCATCCCGCCGGGCGGGGCGGTCGAGGACTTCGTGTTCCCCGCCGATCGAATTGACTACAGCACTCCGACGCGTCTGCGAGCGGTCAATACACGCGTGGGTGACGGGTGGAGCTACGGGCAGTACTTCGAGCGGCTGCGGGCCGGCGAGACCGTCTCGCTCTACTTGCCGCTGCAGATCGGCGGGGAGACGACGCCGCACACCTTCCGGTTCCGCGTGATCACGGTCGGACTGTAGTGGGCTTCTGGCGCCGGCCGCCGGTGTGGCTGCCGGGACGCGATCCACGGGGGGAGCCGTGATCGGCGCGCGGTCCCGCGGCCTCGCCGTGATGGTGATCGCCCTGGCGGGCTGCGCGGTGTTCGATGGCCCCGACGACATCGCGGAGGACGCCTGCCGAGACAGTCGTGACAGCCGGAGTGCGGCCTGCGTGGAGTACCTGGATCAATACTTCAAGGGGCGGGTCCCGAGTCCGAAGGGCCGCCCGATGCACGCCGCCAAGGCTCCGAAGCAGTATCGGCCCGATCGCTTCGACTGTGAGATGACGCTCTTCGGAGGCGACTCCACTTTCGGAGGCGACCCGTCAATCAGCGAGGTTGTGCGCTACCACACTCAGATGCGGCGCTGCCTCGAAGAGAAGCACGGGTGGACGTTCGTGCCGGAGTGAAGGGCGCGCCATGAGCGTCTTCGCCACCCTCGTCGGCGTCCTCGCGCTGTTCATCAGCCTCATGGTCCTGCTCAGCGCGAAGACCATCATGCAGGAGATCGCCGCCGCGCTCGGCTTGCTGATCACGGTCGTCTCGTTCTCGGCAGCGGGGATCGCGGCGAAGCTGGATGCGATCCACCGGGCACTCACCGCTCGACCTCCGACGGCGCCGGTCACGGTCTCCCCGCCGGCGCCGGCGATCCTGGCCGAGCCGCGGCGCCCGTCGGCGCTCCCCGATGACGCCGACCCGCCGCCGAAGGAGTGGCCCCTCAGCGTCGTGATCATCGGGATGCTCGTCTTTCTGGTTGCGGTGCTCGGACTGCTCTACTGGGCCGGGGTGCTCGCACGGCGATGAAGGTAGGGTTGCCGCCCGGCGGCCGTGACGCTATCATACGGCGTCCCTGTACGTGGTTCTCCACGCCCGACGATGGGGAGGGGAGTCCATGGCCCGCCGCCGCCGTCCCACGCCCACCGCGGTGTACCCGATGTCGCTCGAGCGGGTGGTGGGCGAGCTCGCCCGCCGCACGAACGAGCTCTTCAAGACCGTCGCCCGCCTCGAAACCCGGCTGGGCACCGTCGAGGAGATGCTCGACGACGTCCGCGAGGAGTGCGCGAAGCTGGTCCGTCAGGCGGCCAAGGTGACGCGCGCGTCCAGGCGGCCCCCGCGCGCGCGGCGGCGGACGCTCCGGGTACGGTCGCTGACCGACGTCGCGGTCAACGGCGAGCGCCTCGCCG
>JBOHSY010000147.1:0-10008 GCA_050733355.1 Gemmatimonadales bacterium
GACTCGAACCCCCACGGGCTTACGCCCACTGCGCCCTGAACGCAGCGCGTCTACCAATTCCACCACTTCGGCGAGGGCGCAAACCTAGCCCCCGCGCCACGTTGGCGTCAAGCGGCCGGTTGACCGCGCGTCGCCGACTGGCCTATCATTTGCAAAACCTTCTGACCTGTGGCCCCTAAGCCGACGCCGTCCGCGGAACGCTCGCAGACGGTTGCCCGAAACCCCAAGGCGACCCACGACTACCACGTCCTCGAGACCTGGGAGGCCGGGATCGTCCTGACCGGTACGGAGGTCAAGTCGCTCCGCAACGGCAAGGCCTCCATCAAGGAGGCGTACGCCAGGCTCCGGAACGGGGAGATCTTCCTCGAGGGGATGAACGTGACGCCTTACGAGCAGGGCAACCGGTACAATCACGATCCCGTGCGGTCGCGGAAGCTGCTGCTGCACCGGCGCGAGATCGAGCGGCTGATCGGCGCCGTCGAGCAGCGCGGACTCACGCTTGTTCCCCTGGAGCTCTATTTCAAGCATGGGCGGGCCAAGGTGGTGTTGGCACTCGGGAAGGGGAAGAAGCAGCATGATCGGCGGGAGGACGTGAAGCGCCGCATCGACGAGCGGGAGGCCGCGCGCGCCGTCGCCGCGCGGCGGCGGGGTTGATGGGCATCCTCGGCACGACAACCGCCCTTACGGCGGCCCTCGCATTGGCGGCAGCGCCGCCGCGCGCGGTCACCGTTTCCACCGCGCGGGGCGAGCTGCGAATTGCGGTGCGAACCGACGCATCCGGCGCGCCCGTGCTTGCCGCCGCCCAGCTCGTCCACGCGCTGGGCGGCACGATCCGCCTCACCTCGGAGTGGGCCGAGGTCACCATCGCGCAGCAGGGGTTTCGGTTCCTGCTCGGCGCGCCGATGTATCACTTCAACCACAAGCTCCAGGCGCTCGCGGCCCCGGTGACGGTGGAGCGCGATACGCTCTTCCTTCCCTTCCAGTTCGTGGCCGAGGTGCTGCCGACCTTCCTCGCGGAGCGCTACCGGTACGATCGGCGGAACGCGCGACTGGTCGAGGACCGGAGCCGGCTGCTCGCGGACCAGTCGGCCGGCGGCGGCAGGGGCCGGACGGCGGGGGGGCTCAAGCCGGGCCACGTGGTCACGGTGGATGCCGGACACGGAGGCGTCGATCCCGGCAACCCCGGGCTCTACTTCCCGCGCGGTGTGCGCGAAAAGGACGTCACCCTGAAGGTGGCCCTCCTCCTGCGTGACGAGCTCAAGCGTCGCGGCGTGACGGTGCGCATGACCCGCACCACCGACACGCTCATCGCGCTCGGCGACCGCGGCGGATACTGCACGGCCAACTGCGATCTGTTCGTCAGCCTTCACGTCAACTCGCTCGCGCGGCGCCGGGGCTTCACCGAGCGCCGCGGCTTCGAGACCTACTTCCTGGCCGAGGCCAAGACCGAGGACGCCGAGCGGGTCGAGCGGATGGAGAACGAGGCCGTGCGATTCGAGGCCGGCTACGACCAGGCGCAGACGCTCACCGGCATCGACTTCATCGTCAAGGACCTGCAGCTCAACGAGCACCTGCGGGAATCGGCGCGTCTCGCCGAGCTGGTGCAGGGCGGTCTCGGCCGGGTGCACACCGGGCCCGATCTCGGCGTCAAGCAGGCCGGCTTCATGGTGCTCACGTCGGCGCGCCGCCCGGCGGTGCTGGTCGAGATGGGCTACAGCACGAATCCCGCCGATGCGCGCTACCTCGCGTCCGCCGCCGGTCAGCGGCAGATCGCCGCCTCGATCGCCGACGCGGTGGTGGACTACCTCCAGGAATACGAGCGCAGGACCGACGCGGCGGCCGACTCCGGCCTCAGCGCCCGCTAGTGGCCGCGCACGCCCTCGCACGCGACATCCTCGGACAACGGTTCCAGAATCCCGTTCTGCTCGCGGCCGGTACCGCCGGCTTCGGCCGCGAGCTCGACGGCGTCATGCATCTCGACCGACTCGGCGGCATCGTCACGAAGGCGGTGTCCCGCGAGCCGCGGAAGGGCAACCCGCCGCCGCGCGTGGCGGAATTCGCGTCGGGGATGCTGAACTCGGTCGGGCTCGCTAACCCCGGCCTCGACGCGGTGCGCCGCGATCAGCTGCCCTGGCTCGCGAACCGGCTCCGGGCCGCGCGGATACTCGTGAACGTCGTGGGCTTCACCGTCGAGGAGTACGCCGAGGTCGTAGCCGGCCTGAACGGGGTCGGGGGTATCACCGGTTTCGAGCTCAACCTGTCGTGCCCCAATACGAGCGCAGGCGGCATCGAGTTCGGCGCCGACCCGGCGTGCGTGGCGAGCATCGTCGCGCGCTGCCGGGCTCGCACGCGCCTGCCACTCCTCGCCAAGCTCTCCCCCGTGCTTCCCGACATCGCCGGCATGGCCGTCGTCGCCCGGGACGCGGGCGCCGACGGCATCACCGTTGTGAACACGCTGCCGGGACTGCTGCATCACGGGGCCGGGCCTGCGCGGCTCGGCAACGGCACCGGAGGCGTCAGCGGTCCCGCGCTGCTGCCGATCGGCGTGCTCGCTACCGCGCGCGTCGTCGAGCGGACCGGTGGGAGCACGCCGGTGATCGGCGTGGGCGGCATCCGATCGGCCGCCGACGCGCGGCAGTATCTCCGCGTCGGCGCGTCGCTCGTCGCGATCGGCACCGCCGCGCTTGCCGACCCTCGTCTCCCCGAGCGGGTGATCCGCGACCTGGAGGCCGGCCGTGGCTGAGGTGATCCTCGCGCTCGATCTGGATCCCGACGCGGGTCTCCGCCTGCTCGACCGGATTCCGGATCTCCGGTGGGTCAAGGTCGGCGCGGTACTACTGACGCGGTCGGGGGCCCCATTCGTGCAGGAGCTACGGCGCCGCCGGCTGCAGGTCTTTCTCGACCTCAAGTGGCACGATATCCCCAACACCGTCGCCGGGGCGGTCGAAGCGGCCCGGGAGATGGGAGTCGCGATGGCGACAGTGCACACCCTGGGAGGGCCGGGAATGCTGGAACGCGCCGCCCGCGCCGCGGGCGACCACCTCGCGTTATTGGGCGTGACGGTGCTAACCGCCCACGATGCCGAGTCTTACGGCCGCGCGGTCGGCCGCGATGGGGTCGATCTCGCAACTGAGGTGCGCCGGCTCGCCAGCGAAGCGCAGCGTGCGGGTCTGGCCGGGGTCGTCTGCTCCCCGCAGGAGACGGCCCTGGTGCGCGAGGCACTCGGGCCGCGGGCACTGGTCGTGGTGCCGGGGATTCGTGGGCGTCACGATGCGTCCGGAGATCAGGTCCGCGTGTCCACGGCCGGTGACGCCGCCGCCCGGGGCGCGACGCACCTCGTCGTCGGCCGACCGATCCTCCAGGCGGCCGATCCGGCGGCGGCGTTCCGGGCACTCGCGGCGGAGGCGGCGTGTACCGGAGTGTGAGCCTGCTGCTCGCGCTTGCCGCCGCGACGGCATGTCTCGGTGCGCCGATCCACGCGCAGGCTCCCGATCTCGATCGCGAGGCCGATCGGGCCCGGCGCGCCTGGTTTGCCCACGACGCCTCGGCCATCGTGGCGAGCACCTCGCGCGTGATGGTCAGGCTGCCCGGCGCGGACCCGTCCGGCGCCATCGGCCCCGAGCAGGCGGCCGCGCTTCTCCGCGACTTCATGGCCTCGGCCGAGGAAGTCGAGACGCTGACCCGCTCGGCGCGGGAGGTGGAGCCGGGGCGGGGCTACGTGGAGCTGCAGCGGAAATACCGCGTCTCTGGGACTCAGGACGTCAGGAGTCAGACATTGCTGCTCGGGTACCGTATGGGACCGTCAGGCTGGGTCCTCGTAGAGCTGCGCGTCGGCGGGTGACGAGTAGGCGGTAAGGGCGGACCGCCCTTACCGCCTCCCTTTTCCACCCTTCGACTTGCGTAACCCGAAGCCCCCGGCTATTTTGGGAAGCTGGCCCAGAAACTAAGCCGAACCATGGAGTCTGAGGGTGAAAGTTCGCTCGAGCGTCAAGCCGATCTGCGAGCATTGCAAGGTCGTCAAGCGGCAAGGCGTCGTCCGCATCATCTGCACGCGGAATCCCAAGCACAAGCAGCGGCAGGGCTGAGCCATGGCGCGCATTGCAGGCGTGGACCTTCCGCGCGAGAAGCGCGTCGAGATCGCGCTCACCTACATCTTCGGCATCGGTCGGCCCACCAGCGGCCGCATCCTCGGCGAAACCGGCGTCAGCCCGGACACCCGGGTGCGCGATCTGTCCGATGCGGAAGTCGCGCGCCTCCGGCAGTACATCGAGCGGACGGTGAAGGTCGAGGGCGCGCTGCGCACTGAAGTCGCCATGAACATCAAGCGTTTGATGGACATCGGCAGCTACCGCGGCATGCGCCATCGGCGCGGGCTGCCGGTGCGCGGCCAGCGCACCCATACGAACGCCCGCACTAAGAAGGGACCCCGGCGGGCCATCGCTGGCAAGAAGAAGATCACCAAGAAGTAAGGCACCATGACCACTCCGACTCCGACTCCGACGCCGGCGGCTCCGGCCAAGGCGCCTGCGCCCAAGCGCGGCAAGAAGGTGGTCGAGTCCGAGGGCATCGCCCACATCTCGGCCACGTTCAACAACCTGCTCATCACCATCACCGACATGAAGGGCAACGCCCTGGTGTGGGGATCGGCGGGCAAGGCCGGCTTCAAGGGCTCCAAGAAGTCCACGCCGTTCGCCGCCACGGTGGCCGCGGAAAACTGCGCCCGCGAGGCGGTGAACATGGGCCTCCGGCGGGTGCACGTCCGTGTGCAAGGCCCCGGCAGCGGCCGCGAGTCGGCCATCCAGGCGCTCGCGTCGGCCGGGCTGCGCGTGGTGTCCATTCGCGACGTGACTCCGATTCCTCACAACGGCTGCCGCCCCCCCAAGAAGCGGCGCGTCTGAGTTGACGTGACCATGAGCATCGATCTGACCGGCCTGGTGCGTCCCTCCGTCGTCGAAATGGCGAAGCGGGACGACAACCCCAACGCCGCCGAATTCCGGCTCCAGCCGCTCGAGCGCGGCTTCGGCTATACCCTGGGCAACTCGCTGCGCCGACTGCTGCTGTCGTCGCTCCGGGGCAGCGCCGTCTGGGGCTTCCGTCTCGACGGCGTCGTGCACGAGCACCAGACGGTGCCCAACGTGCTCGAGGACGTCCACCAGATCATCCAGCGACTGAAGGCGCTCACCCTAGTGCTCGCCGAAGACGTGGACGAAGCCGTCCTGCACATCCGCCGCGAGGGCGCCGGGCCGGTCTACGCGCGCGACATCCAGGAGCACGGCTCGGTGCGAGTCGTCAATCCGGATCATCTGCTGTTCACCCTGCAGGACGACCGCGACATCAGCGGCGAGCTCTACGTGAACAAGGGCCGGGGCTACGTCGAGGCGGAGCTGCATCCGGCCGACCGCTCGCTCCCGGTGGACCTGGTGCGCGTCGACGCCATCTACAATCCGGTGCGGCGGGCCAACTTCACGGTGGCCGAGACGCGCGTCGGTCAGCGCACCGATTACGACCGGCTCACGGTCACGCTGGAGACCAACGGCACGATCTCGCCGGAAGACGCCATCGCGTACGCCGCGGCGCTCGCCCAGGTGCACTTCCAGCACTTCGTGGACTTCGGCCGAGTGCCGCGGGCCCGCGAGATCGACGGCGCCGGTGCGTCCGGCCCGGTGGGCGGGGGCAACCTCAAGCAGCGTCTCGGCCGGCTCATCGATGACTTCGGGCTCTCGGTCCGGTCGCTCAATTCGCTCAAGAACTCGAACATCCGCACCCTGCGCGATCTCGTCGAGTTCAGCGAGGACGACCTGCTCAAGGTCAAGAACGTCGGGGAGAAGGCGCTGACCGAAATCTCCGATCTGCTGCAGCGCGAAGGGCTCAACTTCGGCATGGCCTTCGAAGATGCCGACGGCGACGTGCGCGTGGTTCGCGCGGGCACGCCGCCGGGCCCGCATCCGGCCCCGGCGAGCGAGGGCCAGTAATGCGGCACCGCGCCAAGGGACGGCAGCTGTCCCGCACCGCCACGCACCGGCGCGCCATGCTCCGGAACATGGCCACCAGCCTCTTTGCGCACGGCCGCGTGGTCACCACCGAGGCGAAGGCCAAGGAGCTCCGGCCGTACGCCGAGAAGCTGATCACGCTCGCCCGTCGGGGCGATCTCCACGCCCGCCGACTCGCAGAGCGGAAGATCCGCGACCGCGAGACCTTGAGCAGGCTGTTCGCCGAGATCGGGCCGCGATTCGCCGCGCGTCCCGGTGGCTACACCCGCATTCTCAAGCTCGGGCACCGTCCCGGCGATGGTGCGGACCTGGCCCGGATCGAGCTCCTGTCCGAGTGATCGGCGCACCGATCTCCGGAGCCCGCGAACGACGAAAGGGGACCCTCGGGTCCCCTTTTTTTCGGTGCGCGCCGGTCAGGCCGGGCGGATCAGCTGACCTTCTTGACCCTGTTACTCTTGATGCACTGCGTGCATACGCGCACCCGGCGCGGGGCGCCATCGACCAGGACGCGGACCGTCTGAAGGTTGGGATACCAGCGACGCTTGGTCCGGTTCTTCGCGTGGCTCACGTTGTGGCCGGTCACCGGCCCCTTGGCGCACACGGCGCAGATGCGGGCCATGCAGGTTCCTCGTTGGCGTGAGCGGCGAAATATGGCCATGCGTGCGGTGAATGACAACCCGCTATCTGCTATCCGCTATCCGCTATCCGCTATCCGCTCTCGGTGCCGCGGCGCGGCGCGTCGCACGGAGATCCGAGCGACCGCGGAACGAGCGGATAGCGGATAGCGGATAGCGGATAGCTGCCATGCCCAAGGCACTCATCACCGGTATCACCGGCCAGGACGGGTCCTACCTCGCGGAGCTTCTGCTCGAGAAGGGCTACGAGGTGTTCGGCGTGGTGCGTCGGACCAGCCACCACAGCTACGAACGGATCGACCATCTCCTCGATCGGATCACGATCGTGCCGGCCGATCTCCTGGATCAGCATTCGCTGACGGTGGTGCTGCAGGAGACCCATCCGGACGAGGTGTACAACCTCGCGGCGCAGTCGTACGTGCCCACGTCGTGGTCGCAGCCCGTGCTGACCGGGGAGTTCACGGCGCTCGGCGTGACGCGGATTCTCGAGGCGATCCGGCTGGTGCACCCGTCTGCGCGGTTCTACCAGGCCAGCTCGTCGGAAATGTTCGGGAAGGTCACCGAGACGCCGCAGCGGGAAACCACCCGCTTCTACCCGCGGTCGCCGTACGGCGTGGCCAAGGTGTACGGCCACTGGATCACGGTCAACTATCGCGAGTCGTACGGTCTCTACGCCGTGAGCGGGATTCTGTTCAACCACGAGTCCCCGCGGCGCGGCATCGAGTTCGTGACCCGCAAGGTCACCGACGGCATCGCGCGTATCAAGCTGGGGCTCGCCACCGAGCTCCGGCTCGGCAACCTCGACGCGCGGCGTGACTGGGGCTTCGCCGGGGACTACGTGGACGCGATGTGGCGCATGCTGCAGCAGCCCGAGCCGCGCGACTACGTGGTCGGTACCGGCGTGGCGCACAGCGTCCGCGACCTGGTCGAGATCGCGTTCACGCACGTCGGCCTCGACTGGCGGCGCTACGTGGTTCAGGATCCGCGCTTCGTGCGCCCGGCGGAGGTCGATCTGCTGCTCGCCGACCCGACGCGCGCCCGCACGGACCTGGGATGGATCCCGCGGATGTCGTTCGAGACCATGGTGCGGACGATGGTGGACGAGGATGTCCGGCGGCTCGCCGGGCGGGGATGAAGGTGCTCGTCACCGGCGCCGACGGCTTCGTCGGGCGCTACCTGGTGCGCCGGCTGCTGGCCGAGGGACACGAGGTGGTCGGTGGGCGTCGCCCGGTCGGAGAGCTGGCGCCGGTGTCCGAGCCGGCGCTGTCGGGCGCCCGCTGGGTCCCGCTCGAGCTGACCGATCCCACGTCGGTGGCCGCGGCCGCCGACCAGCGCGCGGATGCGGTGGTCCACCTCGCCGCGGTGAGCTCGACGGCGGAAGCGCTCCGCGAGCCCGAGGAAGCCTGGAACGTCAACGCACTGGGTGTGGTGCGGCTCCTCCGCGGTCTCGCGGAGCGGCGGGACGCCGGGCTGGCCGACCCCGTCGTGCTGCTGATCTCGAGCGCCGAGGTGTACGGCAAGGGCGCGGCGCGCCCCCGGCTGGAGTCCGATCCGCCCGCGCCGCTCGCGCCCTACGCGGCCAGCAAGGCCGCCGCGGAGCTGGCGGGCCTCGAGGCCTGGCGCCGGACCGGGCTCCGGGTGATCATCGCTCGGCCGTTCCAGCACACGGGCCCGGGGCAGACCACGCGCTTCGTGCTGCCCGCGCTCGCCGAGCGGCTGCGCGCCGCGCGGGGGAGCGGGGCCACGACCGTGCCCACCGGCAATCTCGCTCCGGTGCGCGACTTCCTGGACGTGCGCGACGTCGTGGCGGCGTACCTGCTGCTGCTGGAGCGGGGCACGCCCGGCGAGATCTACAACGTTGCCCGGGGCGAAGGCGTGCCCCTGCGCGAGCACTTCACGGCCCTGGCGCGGATCCTGGGCGTGCGGGCGGAGCCCGTGGTCGATCCGATGCTGGCGCGCCGCACCGACATTCCGCATCTGGTCGGCGATCCCGGCCGGCTGCGCCGCGCGACCGGCTGGGCGCCGGTCCACACTCTCGACGATATGCTGCGGGACATCGCCGATGCCGAAGCGCACTGACCTGAGCACCATCCTTCTCATCGGCTCCGGCCCCATCGTGATCGGACAGGGAGCGGAGTTCGACTATTCGGGCACGCAGGCGGTGCGCGCGCTCAAGGAGGAGGGGTATCGGGTCGTGCTGGTCAACTCGAACCCGGCGACGATCATGACCGACCCGGAGCTCGCCGACCGGACGTACATCGAGCCGCTCACGCCCGAGTGGATCGCGCGCGTGATCGAGCGCGAGCATCCGGACGCGCTGCTGCCCACCATGGGCGGACAGACGGCGCTCAACGTGGCGATGGCGCTCCACCGCGACGGCACGCTGGCGAAGTACGGGGTGGAACTGATCGGCGCGAGCGAGCGCGCGATCCGGATGGCGGAAGACCGCGAGGAGTTCGCCGCCGCGATGCGGCGCATCGGGCTCGCGACGCCCGAGGGCAACGTGATCCGGAGTCTGGAGGAGGCCCGCGAGGCGGTGGAGCGCACCGGCTACCCCGCGATCTGCCGGCCCTCGTTCACGCTGGGGGGCACGGGCGGCGGGATCGCCTACAATCGGGAGGAGTACGAGGAGCTGATCCGGCGCGGCCTCGAGCTGTCGCCGGTCGGATCGGTGCTCGTCGAGCGCAGCATCATGGGGTGGAAGGAGTTCGAGCTGGAGGTCATGCGCGACGGGGCGGACAACGTCGTGATCGTCTGCTCCATCGAGAACTTCGACCCGATGGGCGTGCACACCGGCGACTCGATCACCGTGGCCCCGGCCCAGACCCTCACCGACCGCGAGTACCAGCGCCTGCGGGACGCCGCGCAGATCGTGATGCGGGCCGTCGGCGTCGAGACCGGCGGCTCCAACGTGCAGTTCGCCGTGGACCCGCTCACCGGCCGCATGCTCGTGATCGAGATGAACCCGCGCGTGTCGCGCAGCTCGGCGCTGGCCTCCAAGGCCACCGGCTTTCCGATCGCGAAAATTGCCGCGAAACTGGCGGTGGGCTACCGGCTGGACGAGATTCGCAACGACATCACGCGGAAGACGCCGGCCTGTTTCGAGCCGACCATCGATTACGTGGTCGTCAAAATACCCAAATGGCAGTTCGAGAAGTTTCCGGGCGCCGAGCCGCTCCTCGGCACCCAGATGAAGAGCGTCGGGGAGGTAATGGCCATCGGGCGCACCTTCAAGCACGCCCTGTGGAAGGGAATCCGGAGCCTGGAGACCGGGCGAGCCGCCGGCAGCGAGACCTACGACCCGAAGCTGATCCCGCAGAAGCTGATCACGCCGACCCCGGATCGCGTGCACTACATCCGCTTCGCGCTCCAGCAGGGCTACA
>JBOHSY010000148.1:0-4268 GCA_050733355.1 Gemmatimonadales bacterium
CGGCGGACGGCCGCCGCTTCGGGCGGCAATGGTCGGAGGTGGGCTCAGCCTCGCCATCGAGCTCATCCAGCTCCTGGTCCCGGGCCGGGATCCCTCGCTGAGCGATCTCCTGACCAATACGGTTGGCGCGTTTCTGGGCGCGCTGCTCGGCCTCCGCTGGCGCGCGATCGCCCTCCCCAGCCCGGCCGGCGCGCGCTGGCTCGTCGCCGGTTTCGGCGGGCTCTGGCTGGCTCAAGTGGCCGGCACGGCGTACGCGGTACACCCGGCCTTGCCGGCGTCGATTTACTGGGGCCAGCTCGCACCCGAGCTGGGGCAGTTCGAGCGGTTCGAGGGCGAGGTGATCGCGGCTGGCGTCGGACCGGTGCGCCTCCCCTCCGCCCAACTCCGCAACTCCGCGGACGTTCGCCAGCTCTTGCTCGAGGGCCAACCGCTCTGGGCCGACGCGCTGCCCGGCCCCCCGACCGCCGGGCTCGCGCCGGTCGTGAGCATCTTCGACGGAGAGCAGCGGGAGATCGCGCTGGTGGGGCGCTGGGGCGACGACCTCGTTTACCGGCTGCGTACCCGTGCGTTCGACCTCCGGCTCCGTCCGCCGGCCGTGCGGCTCGCCGACGGCTTCGCGCCGGGGGAGACCGGCGCGATGGTCGTCGAGGGTCGACTGTCGCGCGGGCCCCTGTCGTTCATCGTGGCGATCGACTCGGGGATCACAGGCAAACAGGTGGTGCCCATGAGCGCGCAATGGGGCTGGAGCCTCTTGCTTCCATTCGACTACGCCCACGGGCGCGGCAGCGGATGGCTCACCGCGGTGTGGCTGACCGGCTGGATGCTTCCGCTCGGATGGTGGGCGGGTCGGGCATCGCCGTGGAGCGGCCTGCTCGCGGCAATCGCGGTGCTGCTGCTCGGACTGATCGTGATTCCGTCCTCGGCGGGACTGCCGGTTGGGTGGTCGACTGAGACGGTTCCGGCGCTTGGGGCGTTGGCGGTCGGCGGGTGGCTGGCCCGGTCAGCCGGTCGGGCTTCCGAGCCCGAGGTGGCGCCCAGCAGACAAAGATGAGCACACTGCGCTGGTCCGTAATCGTGCCGGTTCGCAACAAGGCGGCCGTGCTTTCCGCCGCACTGGGCTCGATCGTCGAGGCTCTCGCCGGCCGCTCCGACGCCGAGCTCATCCTTGTGGACCACGGGTCGACGGACGGTTCATCCGAGCTGCTTCGGACCATTGCCCCAACCGCGCGCATCGTGCCCCTCGACATCGGCACGGCAGCACTCGCCCGCAACCGCGGCGCGGCGGTGGCGACCGGTGCGTTCCTCTGCTTCATCGATGCCGACGTCCGGGTTCCGGCCGAGTACTTCGATCGGTTGGCCGCCGTGCTCGACCAAACCGGCGCGGATGCGGCGGGCTGCACCGTCACCGTGCCTCAGCGGGAGGGGTGGATCGCCCGGACCTGGGATCTGCTCCACGCACCGCGGTCCGACGGTTGGCGGGGGTGGCTTGCCGCGGCGAACTTCGCGGTGAGTCGCGAGGCCTTCGAACGCGTGGGCGGGTTCGCCGAGCGACTCGTTACGGGCGAGGACGCCGAGCTGTGCGCGAGGCTGACGGCGGCCGGGGTTCGCATTTTCGAGGCGCTGTGGCTGCAAGCCGAGCATCTCGACAATCCGGCGTCTCTTGCCGCCTTCTTTCGCAAGGAACACTGGCGCGGGCTGGGTATGCTCGGAACGGTTCGCCGGGAGCGACTCGACCGGCCGACAGCAATGACGATCCTGCACGCCCTGCTGCTCGGGTCGGCAATCGGCGTAGCGGTCCAGGCATCGCCAGGTCGGGCCGCCGTGATCGCGCCCGCGCTCGCGTTCGCGGCACCAGCGCTGACGGTGGCCTACCGACGCATGAACAACGGGATATCCGCCCCGATCCTGCGGTCCCTCCTGCTGTACCAGCTGTATTATCTGGCTCGCCTGGCGGCGCTGGCCCGGCTCACGCTGAGAGGGGTGGGGCGACGCCACCCAGTGCCCTGAGCGCCGCCTCGCCGTAGAAGAGCTTGATGTACTTGGCCTGCTGCGCGGTCAGGCGGCGCACCGCCCAGGCCAGGTGCACGAAGTGCGGCTCGTGTGGCGGGCGGTGCGGGTGCATCCCGCACTCTTCGGGCAGGTGATTGCCCTTCCGCGTGTTACAGGTGCTGCAGGCGGTCACCACGTTGCTCCACTCGTTGTCGCCGCCCCGCGAGAGCGGGACCAGATGGTCGCGCGTCAGGCACTCGCGGTGACGCAGCTCGATCTGGCTGCGCTGGCAGTACTGGCAGCGGTAGTGATCGCGGGCGAAGAGGAAGGTGTTGGTGACCTGGCGGCGGAACCGGCGCGGGACGTGGACGAATTTGACGAGGCGTATGATGGCGGGTCTGGGAAGCGTGAGTCGTTCGCTGCGGACGACGTCAACGCCGTCCGCCTCGACGATCTCCGCTTTCCCCTCGATCACGAGCCGGAGGGCCCGACGCACGGGCACCATGGTCAGCGGCTCGAATGAGGCATTCAACGCCAGACAACGCACGAATTCGTCCCCCGAGAAGCTCTCAAATCGTACAAGGCCGGTAGCGAGCCGGGCAAGGGAGGCGCCCCTATTTCAGCATGCCCTCGATGCGGCGGGCGACCACCTGGCGCAGGCGCTCGCTGCGGGTGATGACGAGCACCGTGTCGTCCCCGGCGAGGGTGCCCATGACCTCGTGCCAGCCGGCCTGATCGAGCGCGGCCGTCACCGCCCCGGCGGACCCGCTTGCGGTCTTCAGCACGAGAAAAGGTCCGACCCCGTCCACACTCACCAGCAGCGCCGGGAGCACGTGGGCGAGATCGGGGCGCAGGTTGCCGTCGGTGGGGTGCGCGTAGTAGGCCCCGTGCTGCTGGTCGGTGAGCTTGGCCAGTCCGAGCTCGCGGATGTCCCGCGACAGCGTGGCCTGCGTGACGGCGAACCCCTCCGCCGCGAGCGCGTGCCGGAGGTGCTCCTGATTCTGGATGCGCTGCTCGCGCACGATTCGCAGGATCGCCGCCTGGCGTTGGATCTTCATCCGTCCACCCTCCGGTAGACCTCCCGCCCGCCCAGAAATGTCGCCCGCACGCCGACCCGGCCCGCGGCGAGCACCCGGTCCGCCGGGTCTGCTCGCGCCGGACCGAGCTCTACTACCGCGATATCGCCGCGCTTGCCCGCCGTCAGCGTGCCGATCTCCCGCTCGAGGCCCAACGCGCGGGCGCCGCCGAGCGTGCAGAGCGCGAGCGCGTCGGCGGGTGTCAACCCGGCGATGGCCTGCGCCGCGCGCGCCTCGGCGAACAGGTCGAGCGGCGACTCGCTCGCGACCGAATCGGTGCCCAGCCCGACGCGGATGCCGGCGCCCAGGAACCGCGCGAGCGGCGCCGCCCCATGCCCGTGCCGGCGGTTGGCGCGCGGACAATGCGCGACCGCCGCGCCGGCGCGCGCGAGCCGTTCGAGATCGGCCGCATCGACCTGCACCGCGTGGATGCACAGCGTATCGGGGCCGAGCACCTGCTGCTCGGCCACCAGCTCGACCGGCGACCGGCCGGACGCCGGCAGCGGAATCCCGCGCCGTCGCCACGCGTCCGCGAACGGGCCGCTGGCGGCGCGAAGAAGGTCGACTTCCGCCGCCGATTCCGCCAGATGCAGCGCGATCGGGAGCCCCTCCGCCCGAGCCCAGGAGGCGACCTCGCGGTACAGCGGCGGGCTCACGGTATAGGGCGCGTGCGGCGACACCCCGAGGCGGACCCGAGGGGAGCGGTAATGCCGCATGGCATCGACCGCGCGACGCAGCTCGTCGAGGCTGTCGGCGCACTGGTCCGGATGCGGACCGAACACCTCCTGGTAGGCGATGCCCGATCCTCCGAGCTCCGCCAGGGCGCGCGCGGCGACGCCCCGGTCGCCGGTGTCGGCCACGGTGGTGACGCCCGAGGCCCAGCAGTCGCGGAGGCCGCGCTTCGCCGCCTCGAGGTACGCCTCCGACGAGCGCTGCTCCTTGAGCGCGCGCAGGCGACTGATCCAGGCGGCGAAGTCGTCGTCCGGCACCAGGCCGTCGAAGCCGGTCAACTCCAGGTGGGTGTGCGCATTCACGAGGCCGGGCACCAGCGCGGCGTCCGGCGCCTCGATCGCTCGCACGCCCGGCGGCCGGGGCACCTCGGACCCGGCGCCCACCCGCTCGATGAAACCGTCGGGCCCGACCAGCACCGCGCCGCCCTCGATCGGCGGCGCGTCGAGCGGCAGAACCCACCCGGCGCTCAGC
>JBOHSY010000149.1:0-4193 GCA_050733355.1 Gemmatimonadales bacterium
CGCGGGGAGGTCGCAGCCGATGTTGACCCCGGTGTTGAGGCCGATGCCGCCGAAGGCGCGCACCAGGAACTCGTTGGGCCCCGCGGTGACGGGAAACTGGGTGTTGCGGTCGCCGAAGGCGAAGCTGCCGTCGCCCTGGGCGGTGACCACCGAGCCCAGCGCGACGCTGGCCGCACCGGCTGCCACGGTCCCGCTGCCGGTGGCCATGGACACGGTGCCGAGCGCCTGGGTGCGGAAGCCCGCGGCCAGGGCCTGCGCACCGCCGGCCTGCGTTTCCACGCCCAGGGCCGCCGAGGCCGGGCCGAGAGCCTTCGTCCGAAAGCCCGCCGCGAATGATTGGTCACCGCTCGCGACCGTCTCTCGGCCCAAAGCGGCGGCACCCAGGCCGCTCGCGGCCGTCTTGTAGCCCAAGGCGGCGGCGGCGGCACCGCTCGCTACGGTTTCTTGGCCCAAAGCGCTGGCGGCCTGGCCGCTCGCCACGGCGCTGGCACCAAGGGCAAGCGAAACTGAACCGCTCGCGATCGAGTTGTAGCCTCCGGCGATCGATTGCGCCCCGCTTGCCTCTGTGCCGTGGTTCAAGGCCAGGGAGGTGGTGCCTTTGGCGCTGGTATTCCGGCCCAGAGCGACGGACCCCGACCCGATGTCTGCATCGTCCCATTGCGACCCGGTCACCTCGCCGGCCCGGAAGGCGGCCCTCCGGGGATACCACATGAGTCGCACCCCGGCGCCGGCCGCCGGGATGGTACCACTGCCGATCGTGCCGCGGACCAGGAACCCAGCATCGTCGGTCACCTGGAGCAGATTGGTCGCGTCTCCCGTCTCGACCTCGAACAGCGGGGACTGCGCCTGCGCCGTGCCTGCCAGCGAGAGCATGCCCACCACGAGGCACAGTGGCGTGGTGGCGGTCGTGGTGCGAGCCATGGACGTCATACGCACGGTCTTCCTCCGGATGAGGTACCTGCCTGCTTGCCTTCGGGTTGAAGCGGCCGCGGTGAGCGTGCCCACACCGACAAACGCAGCTCGGCGGGAAATCCCGACATTCACTTGCGGTGATATCTTTTACGGACGTCCTACCAGGAGACCCCCAGCGTGGATCCGGAGCCCGAACAGGCGGCGACCAGTCCCGACGGTATCGGTCCGGACCGTCTCTTCGTCGCGCTTTACGAGGAGCTGCACCGCCTGGCCGAGCACCACCTGGGGCGCGGCGGCGGTGCCGCGCTCACCCTGAGCCCGACCACGCTGCTGCACGAGGCCTATCTCCGCATCGGGCGGCAGCGGGAGCTGGCGTTTCCCGACCGGGGCAGGTTCTTCGCCTATGCTTCGCGGGCGATGCGGGCGCTGGTGATCGACTATGCCCGGCGCAAGCGGGCCAGGCGGAGGGGGGCGGAGTTCGAGATCACGCTCGGCGGGAACGAGGAGGTCGCGGGTGCCGGGCCGGACGCCGACGAGCTGGCCCGCCTGGGCGACGCGCTCGACGAGCTGGCCAAGGCGTCACCCGAGCTGGCCGAGCTGGTGCACCTGCATTTCTTCTGCGGGTTCAGCCTGGGGGAGATCGCCGAGCTGCGGGGGGTCTCCGAGCGCACCGCGCAACGCGACTGGCGCAAGGCTCGGCTGGTGCTCCATCAACTGCTGGCGGACTTGCCCGGCGCCTGAAGCCGGGGCCGCCTCCCAGGTGCCCGGGCGGACGTCGCCAGGCCGTTGACCGGTGGGTTGGCGAACGTGACAACTGCGACGGCGCGGTCCAGCCGGTAATCGACTCGAGGCGTTTGACTGAGTGTCATGCAACCGAATTTCGAACGGCTCACGCGCGTCCGAAAGGTCGGGCTCAGTGGAAGCGAGCCTTCATCCCTGCTGCAACGTCAAGCCACGGTCCAGCCCGGCTCATCTCTTCATCGCGGGGATTAAGTCGCGCAGAACGGCGTAGCGTAGCCAGAGCCCTCCCCAGGCCATCACGCCGAGGGCTGCGGGGAAGAGGAACCATGGATCGCCCACGCGGACCTGGGATGCGGTGGCGCCGCCGAGGTATCCTGTCACCAGGATCGCGCCCAGGATGGCCGTGCGGGGGACGACGTAGAGCACGGTGCAGAACAGCAGGGTGAGGCCGACCCATGGTGCCAGGTCGGCCGCATAGCCGAACCGCGTCATCCCATCGACGTAGGGGGCGAACCTCGCCAGGCGTGCTCCCCCATCCACGAAGAGGAACAACGAGACGAACCCACTCATGATCCGCCCGATCCAGAGCTTCCCACTGGACCCGGCACGCGCGGCGGGTCCGGCGCTCAACCGCGCACCCTGGCGAACTGGACCACAATCAAAAACGTCATCGTGCTATCTCTTTCGCGTCGGTTGCTTTGGCGGTCTTCCGGCCCTCTTCCGCTGGTCGAGCGCGACGGCGGCCCGGATCAGGGCCTTGAACGCCGCTTCATTGAGAGGATCGCCTTCGTGGACGTCGATGGCGCGGGTAGTCTTGGCCCCTAGTCCGGCGTTGAACAGGCCCTTGGGATCGTCCAGCCCGCCACCCTTGAAGAAGTTGATCTTTACGTGGTCCTGAAACGCCCCGACGGCAACTACGTTTCCGCGACCCGACCACACCGGCGTGCTCCACTTCCACTCCTCGACCAGACCGGGACCGGCTGCTCGGATCAGCCGGCGCAGTCGCGCGAGCAGCACGCCGCGCCAATCGGCAAGAGAGTCGATGTGCTTGGTGATGTGTTCGGACGCGTTCATCGAATCGAGGTCGCCGTCGGAGGCGGGGCAAGATAGGCTCAGTGCGTCGGGCTTGTCTTGTACAGAAACGACAACTGCTTCGATTGCACCCGGAGCCGCGCGGGGGTCTCTCCGATCAATCGCCGGAGCGATCGGGTGAGGTGGGCCTGATCGAAGTATCCAGCCTCGTGGACGGTGTCGAGGATGGAGACCCCTCGAGTGAGAAGGGTCGTTGCAGATCGGGCTCGCTCGATCTGCCGATACGCGCGGTGGGTCATCCCTGTCGCCTGGAGGAAATGCCGCTGGGTTGAGCGCCGGGACAGCGCCTGCCATTCCCCGTGTAAGGCGGCGCTCACGGCCGGGTCGCGAGCGAGCACCTCGGCCTGCATGAGCCGGGTCACGAAGGTCTCCGCGTTCTCGAAGTCGGGATATTCCCATGCGGAGCCCTGCAGCCAGAACGACCGGTCAGTCACCCGGGCCAGATTTACGTCTCTCCGATCGATGAGCGTTGCCGCGGGGTGGTGGGGCAGGAAGGTGCCCAGCGAGAAGCGGATGCCGAGCCACTCCCCATCCGCGGGGCAGTCAACCGTCGTGGCCCGCGTTTCCGGCCCGCGCAGCGTCAGGAACGCTTTTCCGCGATGGCGGGTGAGGACCATTTCGCAGTGACTCGCGGCCACCGACAGGAAGGTACCCGCACGCTCGCTGTGGCAGCGCCAGACCCGCTCGACCAGCGGCGAATCTGACGGCCGGTCCTCAAATACCAGGAAGGTGCCTGTGCTCACGGGTCGGCCGATGAACAGTCTGATAGGGACGCTACACGCGCCCTCGATCGGCCGGTAGAGCCGCGAGGGTGCGCCCGCCTATGGGTTGGCAGGCGGGGTCGCTGTCCGATCATTTCCCGGTCTGGCCCTGAGCCGGCCCCGATCCACCTTCCCCAGGTGCGTGGTCGGGAGGGAATCGAGGAAGATCACCTCGCGCGGATGTTTGTACGGTTCCAACCGGTCGCGCACAAAGGCCTTGAGCTCCTCGGCCAGGCCGTGGCGAATCCTCGGCCTGATCGAAGCCGGGAGCGCAAGCCCGCCCCCCGGCTCGCGGCTACTCCGACTCTGCCCCGGCTCGCAACGCGTCGTACGCGTTGCCCAGGAAGAAATCGGCCGGAATGCCGCGTCGCGCCCAGGCAGCGTAGCGGGCGGGGAGTCCCTCCGCCACGACTTGCTCCCGGCTCCGCCCAGCAGCCATCGCCCGGCGCACCCGGGCGGTGACGTCTCCCAGCAGCCCGGCGAACTCGCGCAACTCGGCGGGGGTGCTCGGCGGTCCGTGCCCGGGCAGAATCACGGCATCCGAAGGGACTAGCGCCGTCAGCCGGCGGATTCCCGACACGTAGTCGTCCCAGCGGCAGCCGTTGGCCCAGTCGCAGGGGCCGAGCATGGGCACGTACAGGTCGCCCGTGGCCACTACCCGCGAACCGATGAAGAACACCACCAGAT
>JBOHSY010000150.1:0-1713 GCA_050733355.1 Gemmatimonadales bacterium
GGATCGATGGCTGCCCCGGCCGCCTTGTCCGCCGAGGACGAGGCCGCCGTTCGCGCCGTCAGCGCCGAGTGGGCCCGAGCGGCCTCCGCAGGTGACTACAACGCCGTGGGCGCCCTGTATGCCTCGAATGCAACCCTGCTCCCGCCGATGGAGCCGGCCGCCGAGGGCGCGGCGGCGAAGAAGTACTGGGTCGATTTCGGCAACGCCTTTTCCGGACCCATTCAGCTCACGCCCACGGCCGTTGACGGGCGGGGAGACCTGGCCTACGACGTCGGCACGTATCGGATGACCGTGACGCCCAAGAAGGCCGGCGCCAAGCCCCTTCCAACCGAGGAAGGGAAGTACATCACCGTGCTGAAGAAGGATGCCGACGGGTCGTGGAAGATCGTCTACGACATGTGGAGCCCGAACGCGCCGCCGGCGAAGCAGTAGCCGTGGCCCCCGTGGCCGGCAGTCCGGTAAGCCCCGAACCAGCTCGTTCCCTTACGAGGAGTTGATCATGACGCGCGCGCCCAGCTGGCTGCGCTCTGCTTGTACTTTCGTGCTTGTCCTTCCCCTTCCCTCCCTCGCCACCGCACAAGCGTCCCCCTTGCCCTTTGTCTACGCGACCTATTTCCAGTGCGATCCGTCGCGGGAGGCGCGCGCGGACGCCCTGATGCGCGAGGCCATCGGCCCCCTCCTGGACCAGCGCGTAGCCGACAAGAAGTTGACCGCATGGGGTTGGCTCGCCCACAGCCTCGGCGGGCAATGGCGTCGGGTGTCCTATTCCGTCGCTCCGACCCGGGACGCGCTGCTCGACGCCCAGAGCGGTGTGGGCGCGGAGATGCGTTCGCGCCAGGCCAAGGCCTGGGCCGAATTCAACAGCATCTGCAGCAGCCACGAGGATTACATCTGGCAAGCCGTCGCGTCCTCCCAGGGGGGCGAGCAGCTGGCGCGGTCGCGTCCCGCCGCCGGGTACTCGATCTACTACGAGTGTACCATGGCGCGCCAAACCCGTGCCGACACCCTCACCACGCAGGCGTTCGCGCCGATCTTTGCCCGCCACGTCAAGCAAGGCGGCCTGAGCTCCTGGGCGTGGTACGAGCATGCGACCGGTGGGAAGTACCGTCGCCTGCTGGTGTTCGACGGTGCGAGTCACAAGGCCGTCCTGGCGAGCAGCGACAGCATCGTCGCGGCCATCGCCAAGGAGCGGCCGGCGGAGGGGAACGAGTTCAACGAAATCTGCCCCTCCCACCAGGACTATCTCTGGGACATCCAGACCGCCCGGCCGTGACCCACGGGGGCCGAACTCAGCGCTCGCTGGGGGAGCGGCCCCTGATGCATTCATCACCCCACAAGGAGGACGATCATTGTCAGCTCAGGCAACCAAACTCTCACCGCAGCAGCTCACCGATGCCGCAAAGACGCCGCTGCTCGCGTACGGCCGGAAGGACTGGGACGCCGTGAAAGCCAGCATCACCTCCGATTTCGTCTACGATGAAGTCGCCACCGACCGAAAGGTTCAGGGAGCGGACGCCGTGATGCCCCTCTGGCGGGGGTGGGCCACCGCGTTCCCCGACTCGGCGCCAACATTCCACTGCGCCCTCGTCAGCGGAAACACGGTCGTGCTCGAGTTGACGTGGACGGGCACCCACACGGGGCCGCTGGAGAGCCCCAAGGGCGCGATCGCGGCCACCGGCAAGCGGATCAACATGCGGGCGTGCAACGTGATGG
>JBOHSY010000151.1:0-8820 GCA_050733355.1 Gemmatimonadales bacterium
TCCCGAGCCCGACCAATCCAACCGAGCCGGTGAGCTACGAGCGATGCCGGCACTGGCTGCTGAAGGCCGAGGCCAATGCGAACGTGCCGAAGCAGCAGGGAGGAAGCTTCCATCCGTACCGCCGCGCGTGGGCAACCGCGCGCAAGCATCTGCCGCTTCCCGACGTGGCCGCGGCCGGCGGTTGGAAATCGCCTGCGGTGCTACTCAGGCACTACCAGCAGCCGGATGACGAGACGCTCTTGCGTGTTGTGACGGGCGGGCTCGAGCTGCGCGAGCGGAGGGCACGAGCGTGAATCTGACACAGTTTCTGACACACCCGGCCAGTTCCACCAGTACAGATGTAGCGGTATCTTCTTTGACGCAGGACACTTCGGGGGCGGTAGCTCAGCTGGGAGAGCACCTGCTTTGCAAGCAGGGGGTCGCCGGTTCGATCCCGGTCCGCTCCATCCTCGTAGATCACCGCCCGCCTTTGAGCTTCTCGTAACGTCAGAGGCGCCCGTTGGGCGCCGCCGCGACGCGTGGTAACGCCAGCGGTAACGAAGACTAGGGATGAACGACCCGCACATCGGGCACAGCGTTGTTCCTGAGGCAGGCCCTACGAGAGCGCCTCCGAAGGTGTTCAAGTCAGGACGCGGGGCGTCTGGCGGCTCCAGGACGGCAAGCTGGTTGGCAGCACCATGGCGTCGCGGTACCAGACCAGCGGACCCGACTTCGTTCTGTGCGCCACTGTATCGACAGCGGAGACTTGACTGCGGTGTCCCCGTGTTGCAGCGTGTAGGCCCTTCCCGCCGAGGCTCACATGTCTGGGACGGCCGTCGTGGCGGCCGGCTCTCCGACGCACCTCGCACTCGCCGAATCGGAGATCGCCGCTCGTATTGCACCAGTCGCTCGGTGGACGACGCCCGAGCGTCTGCAAAGCCTGGTTCAGGCGTTGGTCGTTGCTCGAGCCTACCCGGATGCACTCCGGGCTCGGTTCGCGCGATTGCACGAGGTCTTTGGCGAGGACTGACAAACCGAGGCTGCCGCCCCCGCGGCCAGACGTCACTGATGCCCGGAGGCCCGCTGCGGCCGTCCCGCCGCGAGGCGCTCCTCGCTGCGGGCCTTTACATAGGCGTAGATCTGGTCGATGCGCTGATCTTCCAGCAGATCCTCGAATCCCTTCATTTCGCGATTCTCCGTCCCGTTGCGCACGATCACGCGGAACGAGTCGGGCGTGACCTCTCCCTCGGGCGAAACCGAGTAGCGCAGGTCGGGGGCGTCAAGGGTGCCGAGCGCGTCCGGGCCATGGCAGCGCTCGCAGTACACGTGGTAGTATCTCCATCCCTGGTACTCGGTCTCCGTGACCAGCAGCTTGTCGCGGGATGGTTCCGGGGCCGAGGTCGGGGCAGCGGCAACCGGCGCGCTCGGAGACGGGGCCGGCTCGACGGTCGGCGCTGCTGTGTCACCGGGGGGGCGGCCACACGCCGGCACGCACGCCAACACAGCCACTTCGAGGGCCCAGCGCGTCATCCGTGCGCCGGTGACATTCCTTCGCAGCGTATCCATCTGGTTCTCCGCGGCTCCCGCAGCAGGATGACTCTACACCTGCACCACCGCCTGCGCCCAGCGTTCCGAATCCTTGTCCTCTCGGAAAAGCGTCGAGAGATCGACGACCACGGTGTCCCCTTCTCGGCGGAGCGCATACCGGTCCATGCCACGCGTGGCACGACCCGCGAGGAAAGTACCATCCGGCTGAAAGGTGCTCTTGTGCTTCGGGCACTGAAACCGTCGGCCCTCGTCCTGCCAGCGCAGGGCCGTGCGCTGGTGCGGACACCAGAGCGCGAAGGCGTAGACCCGGCCCTGGTGGCGGACCACGATGACCTCGTGTTCCCGGTCAATTGCCGCTCCATCCTGCTGGGGGATCGGATAGACAGCCTGGCCGCCACCGAGGCGGAGCGCAGCAGTAAGGTGGACCGGGAATCCCAGGGAGTTGCCCGGCGCCGCGCCCAGGGCCGCGGCACCGGCGATAAGGGATGCCGCCTCGCGCAGGAAGTCGCGCCGGGAGGCCACCGCCCCGCAAACCCCGCAGACAGCGTTGGGAGGTGACACCTGCTGGTGGTGCGGCTGCATCGGCGTCTCCGTGGCCGGTGGTCGGCCGTCAGCTCGTCAGCACTGTGCCGGCGAGAATAAGGCCGAGCCAGAGCACTATGCTCGCGGCGGAGATGTAGCGGAGGCGCGCCCAGAGCACTGGTGAGTCGGGTTCGCCCTCGCGGAGTGCGGTCTCGGTCCGGGCCAGGACGTATCCATTCGCAAGGAGGAGGCCCAGGAGGACCATCTTCACCCAGAACACCGGCGAGCGCGCAAAGGTCTGGACATCGGCGGCCCACAGTAAGAACCCACTGCCCAGCGCCAGCACCAGCCCCACCAGCACGGGTCGGTGAATCGTGTGGAGGTGTGCCAGGTGACGTATCTGGCCTGAAAGTCGCGCGGCTCGCAGCGCGACGAACGTCTCCCGGTCGGTGGCGATGGCAAAGCCGCCGCCGAGGAAGATGCCCGCGAGGTGGAGAAAGGTGAGCGTGGTCTGAACCGCCGGGCGATCACCGTATAGCGAGGCCCAGGGCTGGGCGAGGCCCGCAAGCCGGTCAACCAGATCCGCGTCCGTTGACATCGCCAGCCTCTTCGTGTCCCTCGGCGCCACCCGCCGGGCGGCCGGATCAGGCACACCTCAAGACAGTCAGCAAAGGGTATCGGGCTTTTCATCAAGCTACCGCTTGCCTCCGCCCAGGCAAGACTCGCCGTTAGTCGGCGCGTTTGACAGAACCGTTCCGGGCTTACGAGCCTCCGCCGCGGGATACGAGAGAGCGCACGGCGCGAATGAGCCCGCCGAGAACACCACCCCGGCCGGCGGGAGTGCGCTCGGCGGGCGGCTTACCCGACTCCCCGTGGCTGGTCGCCGCCTCGGCTGTCGATTCCGCAGGCAGCCGGGGAAGCGCGGCCGCGAACTCCTGCATGGTCGCGAATCGCTCGGCCGCGGATTTGGCGAGCGCCCGGCTGATGGCTTGATCGACCGCGGGCGGCACGTCGGCGTGCACCCGCTGAACCGAGGGAACGGGCGCACGGAGAATCCGGGTGGCCAGTTCCTTGAGCGACCGTCCGGTGTACGGCGGTCCGCCAGTCAGCATCTCATACAGGATGCATCCCAGGCTGTAGATGTCCGCCCTCTGGTCGAGGTCACGGTCCTCGCGGAGTCGCTCCGGGCTCATGTAGTAGGCGGTCCCTACGATGACGCCGGTCTCGGTGAGCTTGCGGTAGTCCGCGGTGGCGAGGGCCCGGGCCAGCCCGAAATCCGCGATCAGCGCATGTCCTCCCGCGAGGAGGATGTTCTCGGGCTTCACATCGCGGTGCAGCACTCCACGGCTGTGGGCGTACCCAAGGGCCTCGGCCACGTCGTGTGTCATCTGGAGCGCATCCTCGAGCGAGAGTCGCCTTTCCCGCCGCAGACGCTCATAGAGCGACTCGCCCTCGACATACGGCATGATGTAATAGAGGACACCGCCGGCGTTTCCAGAATCGTAGAGCGGCACGATGAGCGGGTGTGACAGCGAGGCGGCGATCTCGATCTCGCGAAGAAAGCGCTCGCTGTCGAGCGCACCGGCCAGACTGGGGTGCATGACCTTGACGGCCACCGGTCGCCGATGGCGGAGGTCGCGCGCGAGATACACGGTCGCCATTCCGCCACGACCGAGCTCGCGGTCGAGCGAGTACCGGTCGCTCAGGGCTTCCGCCAGCAGACTCCGCACCGCCGTCATCGATGTCGGCACGTCAGGAAAACGCGTCGCATTCGCATGATCAGGACCGAATGGTAATCTGCCCGCGCTATACGTACGCGCGTCGAAGCATTTCGGCGGCCGAGTCGTCCAGCCGGTCGGCCCACCGGAGCTGATCAAACAGCTGGAGCAGGTCGTCCTCGGCCAGCCGCTGCCGCCGGAGGTCGGCGATATCGTACACCAGCCGCCCTCGGTGCATCACGAGTACGCGATCTCCCAGCTGCACCGCCTGGGGCAGCGAGTGCGTGACCATCAAGGTCGTGAGCCCGCCCTCGGTGATGACTTCCCGCGTCAGCCCGATGACCAGCTCCGCACTGCGCGGGTCGAGCGCGGCGGTGTGCTCGTCCAGCAGCAGAAGGGACGGGCGGACCATCGTGGCCATGAGGACGGTGAGCGCCTGGCGCTGGCCCCCCGACAGCACCCCGATGGGGGTATCGAGACGGTTCTCGAGGCCCATCCCCAGCCGGGCTACCTTCTCCCGGATTGCCCGGCGACGATCAGGCCCCAGAGCCCGTCGGAGCCCCCGTTGCCCGCCACGGCGGGCCGCGAGCATCAGGTGTTCCGCGACGCTCAGGTCGGCCGCGGTTCCCGCGAACGGGTTCTGGAAAACCCGGCCGATCATCTGCGCTCGCCGCTGCTCCGGCCAGCGGGTCACCTCCCGCCCATCCAGGTAAACCCTGCCGCCGGCGAGCGCCTGGCTGCCGGCAATGGCACCGAGGAGGCTGGACTTGCCAGACCCGTTGGTGCCAAGTACCACCGTGAAGCTGCCCCGCGCCAGTTCCAGATCGATTCCGTCGAGGGCCCGCACTTCGTTCGGCGTGCCCGGATGGAAGACCTGCGAAACCGCCTCGAGCCGAAGGGCGATCTCAGGCATGGCTCGGCGCACGCTCTGCCGGGCGTCGGTGGCGAGCTCGCCGCACGAGACCGGGGAGCACGAGCACCGCAAGGACGATGAGCGCGGTCACCAGCTTGAGCGCGTTCGGGTTCAACCCGGCCCTCACCGCGGCCGCTATAAGCAGGCGAAAGACCACCGCACCGGCGACCGCTCCGGCGATCCAGCGCCCGAGGGGGCGCTTCCCCAGCAACGTTTCCCCGACCATGAGGGTTGCGACGCCGGTCACCACCGCCCCGATGCCCATCTGGATGTTCGCGAAGCCCTCGTATTGAGCCAGGAGCGCTCCCGCAAGCGCGATGAGGCCGTTCGCGAGGCCGAGGCCGAGCACGACCATGCGATCCACGTCGATGCCGACGGCCTTGGCCATCTGCGGGTTGTGCCCCGCGGCTCGCATCGCCAACCCGAGATCGGTTGCCAGGAAGAGCGCCAGTGAAAACGCCAGCCCGACGGCCAGCAAAGCCATCACGGTCAAGGTGACGACGCTACCTGCGCTCACGGTGGTGCCGAGCAGCGTGAGACTGGGCGGAAGGCCGAGGAGCCGCTGGCCGAGCCGTTCGACGAGAGTCACGAGGCTCTCGGCCGAGGCGAGGGAAAGGTTGCCGCTCCCCATGATGAAGAGGCTCACCGAATAGAGCGCAGTGCTCGTCAGGACACCCGCCAGCAGGGCACTCACCAGGAACTGCGTATGAAGCACGCCGGTGATTGCCCCCGCGACGACACCTGCCATGGTGCCTACGGCAGTGGCCGCAAGCGGAGGCACCTCCCGCACGAGGAGGGCGGCGACGACGGCCGCGCCCACCCCGAACGACCCGTCGGCGGTGAGATCGAGGGTGTGGTAGATGCGGTAGCTGATGAAGGCGCCAAGAGCGAGCGGCGCGAGAATGAGGCCGATCGTGGCCGCTCCGATCAGCAGGTTCACGGCACCGGCTCAGCAGACCTGCGTGATAGGTGCGATCCAGCCGACACCGCGAACGAGTGCGCTCTCGCCCACCCCGGCCTCGCCACGATCATCCCAGACGAGGTGCAGGACGTCGCGAAGCTGATGGTTCGTGAAGAGTCCCCTCACCAGGGCGGTGAGCTCCACGGTTCGCTGAGGCAAGGGATGGTAGGAGAACACCGCGGCGTGAAAATGCCCGTAGAGCCTTCCCTTTCCCCCGAGCGGGCGGAGGTAGGCAGCGACGGGGCCTTCCGGGGCCCGTGCGACCACCCCGGCGATGACTGTCGTCGTCATGGAGTAGGTACGCTCCGGCGCGAACGACAGCCACTCCCGCACGGCGGGCACGTCGAACCGGACTGGCGCGGGGCCGTACGCCGGTGACCGGCGGAGCCTCGCCCCGGAGAGCCCGGCGGTCTCGCCGGCGATGACCAGTCCCGCGACCCTGCCGCCGACGGCCTCGAGACCGATGGTCGCCAACTCGGAGAGGGGGACCGCCTCCGCCTCCGGCTTCGTGTTGAATCGCACGAGCTGTGAGAACCCGCCCTCGCAGGTCAAACCCGACGCCAGCACCGCACGCGGGGCGACTCGTCCGCCACCGACCAGGTAGTCCGCCATTCGGGCGCCATCGCTGGGGAAGTACGCGACGCACCCCGCCACCGCGACCAGCTCCCCGAGCCGTTCATGGCACTCCTCATAGCTACCCCCGATGGCGCCGAGGCCGAAACCGAAGGCGCCGTCCGGAAGGGCCACGATACTGCAGTGGCCCGGTCCAAAGGGAGCCTGAGCAAGCTGATCGGGGTCGCCGTGCAGGTGACAACTCAACGAGCCTTCTGGAATGCAGGATGACAGTTCGTACTGGCCGTTTCTTGCGAACTCGTCCCGGGCGTGCCAGGAAGACCGCTGGAGACCGGTCGGGCCGGAGCCGGGACCTTCGGTCGCATCGAAGCGCGAATCCCATCCGGCAATCGAGAACATTTCCCGGACCGCCGGCGGCACGGACGACAGGCGCACGTCACCCCGCAGGACGGCCAGCTCCTCCTGCCAGCGTGCCAGGACCCTGGTGGCCGCCGAGCTGGCATACGTGACCCCGGAGAGGTCGAGGGTCAGCGACCGCACACCGTCCTGGAGGAGGTCCTCCAGGGTGTTGGACAGGTGTTCGGCCCCTTCCCGATCCAGGCGTCCCTCGAGGTGCAGGAGCGCGGAGCCGCCCTCGCGAGCGGCGTCGATCCTCATTGCTTCTTCGCACCCTCGCCCACGACCGAGTCAGCCTGCTTCAGGACGTCAGGGGGCAGGGTGATGCCGATCTTGCCCGCGTCGCCCGGATTGACGACCAGCTTGGTGGTCTGCACCCGGTAGAAGGGAATCGACGCCGGACTCTCGCCCTTGAGCACCCGCGCGATCATCTTGCCCGCCTCGATGCCGCCTTCCTGAAAGTCCGGGTAGAAGGAGAGGATGGCTCCCTGCACGACCTCGAACGGTGAGGGCGAGAACACTGGCACCCGGCATTCCCTTGCCACCTTGATGAGGCTCGCGAATCCCGCGTGGGCGACGTTGCCGAAGAGCTCGATCGCATCCACCTTCTGGCTGCAGAGCGACCGAGTCGCCTCGCCAACCTCGCCGACGTTGCTTACCGGTACGCCGATCACCCGCAGGCCGGCCTGCTGAGCTGCCTTCGCCATTCGGTCCTTGAAGCTGACCGACAGCGCCTCCTCCGGACTGAAGAGAATGCCGATCCGACGCGCCTTGGGCACGGTCCGCCGGATCAGCTCCACCCGCCTGGTCTGCTCCGGATCGCCGAAGCCGGGCGAGTACACGCCGGTGATGTTGGGCAGGTGGTTGCTATCACCGGTCCCGGCACCGGCCGCGAACGGGTCGGACAACAGGTGGAAGACGATCGGCACCGTCTTGGCGCGTTGCACGGCTGCTTGAAGGGTCGCGTCCTGCAGGGTTACGATGACCTGCGCCTTGGCGTCGATGGCTGCGTCGATGAGACTCGGCAGCGTGGCCAGATCACCCTGCGCGCTCGAGATCCTGATCTCGTAATCCCGGCCGCGTTCCATGTCGGATTCCAGGAGCCCCACCCTGATCGCGTCCTCGGCCCACTCGCGGCCGATCCAGTCGGCGGCGCGAATGACGGCAATCAGTGGCTTGGGGCCAGCATCGGTGGCGCTGCCGGCAGCCGGAGCCTGGTCCGTTCCCGGAGCCTTGGCGTCCGGCTTGCCGGTGCAGCCGGTACCGAGCGCGAGGCAGGCCGCGAGACCGACGAGCCGTACAGGGGTGGCAGACAGGAGCGGGAGCCCCCGGTGGCCGTTCATGGGTTGAGCCTCCCAGGTTTGAGCTGATAGGAGCAGCGCCAGCACGAGAGTGCCACCGTGATCACTTCATGCCCATAGGCGTACACACATCCCCCCCGCCTGGCCGACGCCTCCCACACGAGTCGGGATCCGTTTGGCCGGTCAGCCGAGTCCCAGCTTCTGCACCAACGCGCCGTACCGTGAGTCCGAACGCAGGGGTTCAGCCCAGGGGGCGACCTTCAGAAACAGCAGGCCGGGCTCCCGAAGCTCGTAGGCCCGCTCCAGCTGCTCGAAGGCCCGGTCCTTCGCGTCCAGCGCCGTGAACAGCATTGCCGACAGAAGAGCCATCCGGTTGTCGCCCGCGAGCTTGGGTTCCAGCTCCCACAGGATCCCGCTGGCCTCTTCCTTGTTCCCTGAGGCGGCGCAGGCGTAGGCCAACGTCAGCTTCTTCAGGGTGCGGAGTCCCGGCCGCTCGACCTCCTTCCGGATATCGGCGATGGCCTGTTCGTATGCGCCCTGGGCGACGTACACCCACCAGAGCACCATGCGGGCACCGAGGAAATCGGGGTTCATCGCGAGCGCCTTCCGCAGCTCCTCGACCGCCAGGTCGTAGCGGCGGGCGAAATAGAGCACCCACCCCACGGCCCGGTTGACCGGCACGGAGAGAGGGTCGAGCTGCTGGGCCTGCCTGATCTCCGCGAACGCTTCGTCGTGCCGGCCAAGCGCGGCCAGGTACTCGGCGTACCACTCGTGGGCCATGACGTAGCTCGACTTGAGCTCGAGCGCGCGCTTGAACTCCCGCTCCGCTCCCGACCAGTCCAGATCGCCGAGCCAGCGGGCGTAGGCCAGGGAGGTGTGCGCCTCGGCGAGGCTGTCGTCCATGTCCAG
>JBOHSY010000152.1:0-3286 GCA_050733355.1 Gemmatimonadales bacterium
CCCCCGTGACGCCGGAGCGGCCGGTGCGGCTCTTCGCCCTCGGGAAGGCGTCGCTGCCGATGGCCGAGACCGCCGTCGCGGTGCTGGCGTCGCACCGCCTCGAGCCCGCCGGCGGGCTCGTCGTTCCGCCGGCGGCAGGCGTACAACCTCATTCGAGCATCCGCGTGGTGCCCGGTGACCACCCCGAACCGGGACCCGGCTCGCTCGCCGCGGCAGCCGCGCTCGCGGAGGCGACCGCGGATACCCGACCCGGCGACGAGGCGTGGGTTCTGCTCTCGGGCGGCGCCACCAGCCTGCTCGGCGCGCCCATCGACGGAGCGAGTGCCGCCGATCTGGCGGTGCTCTACGCGCAGCTCCTCGGCTCGGGACTCGACATCAGCGCGATGAACCGGATTCGCAAACGGTTCTCGCGCTGGGGCGGAGGCCGCCTCGCGGCGGCGCTCGCGCCGGCACGAGTGCGCGTGTTCGTCGTCTCCGACGTGATCGGTGACGACCTCGCGTCGATCGGGTCGGGCCCGTGCGTGCCCGACCCCACTCGGGCGCGCGACGTTCGTCGCGCCCTCGACGAGGCCGGCCTCACCGCTCACGTGCCACCGGCCCTGCTCGCGCTGCTCGGCGACGTCGAGGCCGGTCACGCCGCCGAGACCCCCAAACCGGACGATCCGGCCTTCCGGACCGTGGAAACGCAGCTCATCGTGAGCAACGGCCTGGCACTCGAGGCCGCCGCCGCCCGCGCCCGCCAACGCGGACTCGTCTCCGAGATCGTGCGTCCGCCGCTCGAAGGCGAAGCGTCGGACGCGGGCCGCGCGATCGCCACGACCCTCCTAAACTACGCGCGAGGTTCCGACTTGCAACAGCGGCGCTGCGTCATCTGGGGAGGCGAGACCACCGTCACGCTCGGCATCGAGCCGCCGGGTCTGGGTGGACGCTCGCAGGAACTTGCACTGGCTGCGGCGGAACAGCTTGCGGGAGCGGGCGGCGACCGCCGTGGCGTCGCGCTCGTGGCCGCCGGAACCGATGGTCGCGACGGCCCCACCGATGCGGCTGGCGCGGTCGTGGACGCCGCGACGTGGGAGGCTGTTCGGCGCGCCGGGCGGGATCCGGCGAGCGACCTCGCCGTGCACGATGCCTATCGCGCGCTCGACGCCGCGGGCGCGCTGCTCCGGCCCGGCCTCACCGGCACCAACGTGATGGATATCGTGATCGGGTTGTGTTGAACGGCTATCCGCTATCCGCTATCCGCTATCCGCTGGCGTTCGCGGCGATCGCGGCGCCGCTTCAGGGTCAGCAGGTGGCTGATCTCGTGTTCCGCGGCGGCCGCATCTACACCGCCAACGACGGGGCGCCGGTGGCCGAGGCGCTGGCGGTGCGCGGCGACCAGATCGTTTTCGTCGGCAAGGCGGCCGCCGTGCAGCGGTTTGTGGGTCCGCACACCCGCGTGATCGAGCTGGGTGACCGGATTGTGGTGCCGGGCCTCGCCGACGCCCACGCACACGTGGCCGGCATCGGGGCACGCGAGCTCAGCTTCAATCTCGAGGGTACCCGGAGCCTCGCCGATTTCCTCGCCCGCGTCGAGGCGCAGGTGCGCTCCGCGGGCCCGGGCAGCTGGATCACCGGCAGGAATTGGATCGAGACTCACTGGCCCGAGCGTCGCTTTCCCACCCGCCAGGACGTCGATCGGGTCGCTCCCGACAACCCGGTGTTCCTGAGGCGGTCGGATGGCCATGCCGCGGTCGCGAACAGCAAGGCTCTCGGGGAAGCTGGTATCACCCGCGACACCCCTCCACCGTTCGGCGGCGAGATCCTGCGCGACGCCGAAGGCGAGCCGACCGGCATGCTCATCGATCGCGCGCAGGAGCTGGTACAGCGGCGCGTTCCCGCTGCGACGCCAGCCCAGCTCGACAGTGCGCTGGTGGTGGGCGCGGCGCGCAGCATCCGCCTGGGGTGGACCCAGCTACACGACGCCGGCGGTGAGTGGGACGAGGTGCAGCGGATGCGCGAACTGTACCGGAGTGGTCGGCTCAAGCTGCGCATCTACAAGGCAGTGTCGGGGCCGGGCCCCGCGGCGGACACGGTGTTGAAGCGGGGCGCATCGGTCGGCGAGTTCGGCGGGCGGTTCACCGTCCGAACCGTAAAGTCCTGGCTCGATGGAGCGCTAGGCTCGCGAGGCGCGGCATTGCTCGAGCCGTACAGCGATCGCCCGGATACTCGCGGTCTGCTGCGGACCCGCCTGGAGCGCTACCGGCCAATGCTCCGCGAGGCGCTCCGCCACGGGATCCAGGTGGCGGCCCACGCGATCGGCGACAGCGCCAACCGGCTGCTGCTCGATCTCTACGCCGAGGCCTTCCAGGCGGTGCCGGCGGACGGCCGGAAGGTTCGCGAGCCGCGGTGGCGGGACGAGCACACCCAGGTCGTCTCCCCCGCTGACGTCCCCCGCTTCGCGCAGCTCGGCGTCATCCCTTCCATGCAGCCGTCCCACGCAATCAGCGACCTGCACTTCGCGCCCAGCCGGCTCGGACCGGAGCGGGTGGCGGGCGCGTACGCCTGGCGCAGCCTGCTCCGGACCGGCGTGCCGATCGCGGGCGGCTCCGACGCGCCGGTGGAGCGGGGCGAGCCGATGATCGAGTTCTACGCCGCCATCACCCGACGGGACACGACCGGCTTCCAGAACGCGGACTGGCACCCCGAGCAGGCAGCGACCCGTCGGGAAGCGCTGAAGATGTTCACGGTGTGGCCCGCGTACGCAGCCTTCGAGGAGGATCGGCGCGGCACCATCGAGGCGGGCAAGTGGGCGGACCTCACGGTGCTCTCGGCCGACATCATGCGGATCCCCGAGCGCGAGATCCTGCGGACGCGGGCCGTGATGACGGTGATCGGCGGCGAGATCGTCTACGAGGAATGAGCTAGAGCCCGATGTCCGGCGGCACCTTCCAGTCCTCCCCGAGAATCACGCTCACGTCGACGCGTCGGAGCGTATCGACGTCCACGACCACCTCCCCGCCGCCGAGCGCGGCGGCCACCCGCCGCGCACCGGCCCGATCCGCCCCACGGCGCACCACGATCTTGGTCCTCCGCACGAGGCCTTCGCCGTCCCAGTTGCCGAAGAACACCACGTCGAGCCCCTGGCGCCGAAGCACGCGCGTCGCGCTGCGGGCGAGCCCGGGCTGCGGGGTGCCGTTCAGCACTTCGACCACGACCCGGTCGTCTGCCGACGGGATGGCGAACGCGTGTCCGGTCACGCGATCCGGCCGGCCGCGGAGCACCAGGGCCGCCGCGGTCGTGGCGA
>JBOHSY010000153.1:0-4735 GCA_050733355.1 Gemmatimonadales bacterium
CCACGCTCGAGCGCCAGCGGGCGCTGCTCGCGGCCGCCGTTGAGGTGGCGACCGTCCGCTACGCGAGCACCGCGGTGCCGCAGAGCGACCCGCTCCAGGCGCGGGTTGCACTCGCCCGCCTCGAGACGGAGGAGGCCGAGCTCGAGGCTGAGGAGGACGGCCTCCGCGCCCGGCTCACCGCGATCCGGAACGTGCTGGCCGCCGAGTCGCTCGCGGTCGAGCCGATTCGGGCCGAGTCGGTCGTGGCGCTCATTCGGGCCGCTCACGACTCGCTGGTGCGCGGGGCTGATTCCGTCGCCGATCACCCGCGCGTCGCCGCCCGCCTCGCGCAGGCCGAAGCCGCCGAGCGGCAGGCCCGGGTCGAGCAGCTCGGCGCCCGGCCCGACTTCACCATCCTGACCCGCTACGGCGCCCGGCCGCTCGGCAGCGACTTCATCTCGGCGTTCGTCGGCGTCCGGCTCCCGCTCTGGGCCGGCCGCAAGCAGCACCGGCTGGCGGAGGCCGCACGAATCGACGCGGAGGCTGCTCGGGCATCGGCGGACGATGAGCGGGCAGCGCTCGCAGCCGAGCTCCAGAGCGCGCGCGCCCAGGTGGCCGCGGGCGCCCGCCGGCTCGAGCTGCTCACCGGACGCGTGGTCCCCGCGGCTCACGCCACGGTCGAGGCGACGCTCCGGAGCTACCGCGTGGGTCAGATCGAATTCGTGACCGTTCTCGCAACCGAGGACGCCCTCTATCGTGCGGAGCTCGACGCCGCACGCGTCGCGGCCGAGCACCTCGCGCATCTCGTCACCGTGGAACAGCTCGTCCGCCGGGAGGCACCATGACACGCTCGCGCTGGACCGTGGGGCTGGCCATCACGGCGGCCGTGGCGCTCGCCGCCTGCGGACGGGGCGAGGGCAAGCCCGATGGCATGGCCGGTATGCAGGGAATGGAGGGCATGAAGGAGAAGATGCCCGGCATGTCCCAGATGGAAGGTATGGGTCCCGGTGGTGACACCGCCGCCGTGCCGCTGAACCGAGCCGCTGCCGCACGCCTCGGCATCACGTTCGCGCGCGCGGCGATGGGCCCCGTCGGCCGCGGCACCCGGGTGGCCGGCGCGTTCGCGTACGCGGAGCCGCGGCGAGAGTACGTGAACGCCCGCGTGATGGGCTGGGTGGAGGAGCTCTACGCCGATTACCTGGGCAAGCCGGTGCGGAAGGGCGAGCCGCTGCTCGCGCTCTACGCGCCCGAGCTGCTCAGCGCGCAGGAGGAGCTGCTGTCCGCGCTGCGGCTGGGCGACTCGACCCTTGCGGCGGCGGCCCGCCGCCGGCTCGCGCTCTGGAACGTGGCGGAAGACCAGATCGCCGCAGTCGAGCGGAGCGGCACCGCAGAGCGACGCATCGTGCTGCGTGCTCCCCGCAGCGGCGAGCTGGCGGAAAAGATGGTGACGGAGGGGCAGGCGGTGCAGCCCGGCGACAACCTGTTCCTCATCGCCGACCGGACGGTGCTCTGGTTGGACCTCGCCGTGTTCGAGGGCGACGCGCGCGTCCTCCGCGTCGGCACGCCCGTTGCGCTCACCACCGAGGCCGTCCCCGGGCGGACCTTCCGGGGCCGGGTGAGCTTCATCCAGCCCCGGGTGGACGAGAAGAGCCGCACGCTCACCGCCCGCATCGAAGTGCCCAACCCGGACGGCACGCTTCGACCCGGGATGTTCGCGATGGCCGAGCTGTCGCCCGCCGCCAGTGAGCGGCTGAGCGTGCCGATCACCGCCGTGCTCCCGACCGGCACCCGGGAGCTGGTGTTCGTCAACCGCGGCGATGGCGCCTTCGTGCCGCGCGAGGTGCAGACCGGGGCACGCGGCGACTCGCTGGTGGAGATCGTCGGCGGCCTCAAGGCCGGGGATGAGGTCGTGGCCTCGGCGACCTACCTGCTCGACTCGGAGACCAACCTGGGGAGCGCCATGCAGGGGCTCATGCTCCAGATGGGAATGGGGCTCGACATGGGCGGGATGCAGATGGAGGGCGGGCAGGCGGGCGGGCGGACGGGCGGACAGGGTGACACCGCAAAGCCCGGAGCTCCTCGATGATCGCCCGCATCATCGAGTGGTCTATCCGGCGGCGCGGGCTGGTGGCCGCGTTCGCGCTCGCCCTGCTCGTCGCGGGCGGGCTCTACGTCCGCACGATGCCGGTGGACGCGATCCCGGATCTGTCGGACGTGCAGGTGATCGTCTACACCGACTATCCCGGCCAGGCGCCCCAGGTGGTCGAGGACCAGGTCACCTACCCGCTGGTGACCGCCATGCTTGGCGTGCCGAACACGAAGGTGGTGCGCGGACAGTCGATGTTCAGCACCTCGTTCGTGTACGTGATCTTTCGCGACGGCACCGACCTCTACTGGGCCCGCTCGCGGGTGCTGGAGCGGCTGAACGCGGTACAGTCGCGCATCCCGGCAGGCGCCAGGACCGAGCTCGGCCCCGATGCCACCGGCGTTGGATGGGTCTTCCAGTACGCGCTCGAGGGGCCGGGCCACACGCCAGCCCAGCTCCGCACGATCCAGGACTTCCAGGTCCGCTACGCGCTCCAGGGGCTCCGCGGCGTGGCCGAGGTGGCGAGCATCGGCGGGTTCGTGAAGCAGTACCAGGTGCTGCTCGATCCGCTGCGGCTCCAGAGCTACGGCGTCACGGCACGGCATGTCGCGCAGGCGGTGCGGGAGGCCAACCGCGACGTGGGCGCGCGCACCGTCGAGGTGGCGGGAAGCGACTACGCCATCCGTGGCAAGGGCTACTTCCGCGGGGTGGAGGACATCGCGGAGGTGGCGGTCGGCGCCGGCGAGGGCGGCCGGCCGATCCGGGTGGCGGACGTCGCCACCGTCACCATCGGGCCCGACCTTCGCATCGGCATCGCCGAGCGCAACGGGCAGGGGGAGGCGGTGGGAGGCGTCGTCGTCATGCGGGCTGGCGCCAACGCGCTCGACGTGGTGAATCGGGTGAAAGCGAAGCTCGCCGAGATTGCCCCGTCGCTGCCGCCCGGGGTGCGCGTGGTGACGACCTACGACCGGACCGACCTCATTCAGCGATCGCTCGCGACCCTCGAGCGGACGCTGATCGAGGAGTCGCTCATCGTGGCGCTGGTCTGCGTGCTCTTCCTGCTGCACGCCCGGAGCGCGATGGTGGCCATCGCCACGCTCCCGCTCGGCATCCTCGCGGCCCTCGCGATCACTCGGTGGATGGGGATCAACGCGAACATCATGTCGCTGGGCGGGATCGCGATCGCGATCGGCGCCATGATCGACGCGGCGATCGTCATGATCGAGAACCTCCACAAGCACATCGAGCACGAGCCCGACCGCCCGCACTGGGACCGGGTCCTCGCCGCCTCGAAGGAGGTCGGGCCGGCGCTCTTCATGTCGCTCCTGATCATCACGCTCTCGTTCCTGCCGGTCTTCACGCTGGAGGACCAGGAGGGGCGGCTGTTCCGACCGCTCGCCCTGACCAAGACGTTCGCGATGGCGAGCGCGGCGCTGCTCTCGATCACCGTCGTGCCGGTGCTGATGGGCTACCTGGTTCGCGGCCGGATCCGGCCCGAGGCCTCGAATCCGCTTAATCGCTGGGCTGCGGTGCTCTACCGGCCGGTGCTCCGCTGGTCGCTCCGGGCGCGGGTGGCCATCCTGGCCGCGTTCGCGCTGTTCATCGCCGTTACGTTCTACCCCCTCGCCCACCTCGGCAGCGAGTTCATCCCGCCGCTCCGCGAGGGAAGTCTGATGTACATGCCGAACACGCTGCCGAGCGTCTCGCTCACCCAGCAGCGGCGGCTGCTGAAGGTACAGGACAGCATCCTGATGACCTTCCCCGAGGTCGAAAGCGTGTGGGGCAAGGCGGGGCGGGCCAACACCGCGACCGATTGGGCGCCGATCTCGATGGTGGAGACCACCGTCAACCTGAAGCCCCAGGACCAGTGGCGGCCGGGAATGGACCAGGACGAGCTGATCGCCGAGCTGGACCGGGCGCTCCGGATCACCGGCGCGGTGAACAGTTGGACCATGCCGATCAAGAACCGCACCGACATGCTCTCAACCGGCATCCGGACCACGCTGGGCGTGAAGGTCTTCGGCCCCGACCTGCGCGAGATCCAGCGCATCGGCGCCGGCATCGAGGGTGCCCTGGCGAGCGTGCCGGGGACGGCGAGCATCTACGCCGAGCGGTCGTTCGGCGGCCGGTACCTCGACATCCGTCCCAAGGCGGAGGTGCTGGCGCGCTACGGGCTCACCACCGGCGACGTGCAGGAGGTGCTCGCGGTGGCACTCGGCGGCGAACAGGTGACGACCACGGTGGAGGGGCGCGAGCGCTTCCCGGTCCAGGTGCGTTACGCCCGGGACTTCCGGAGCAGCCCGGAGGAGATTGGACGGCTGCTCGTGAGCGGGATGGAGGGGATGCAGGTCCCGCTTTCGCAGGTCGCCGAGATCTCGTATGCCCCCGGCGCGGCGATGATCCGGAGCGAGAACGGCTCGCTCAACGACATCGTGTCGATCGATGTGCGGGGGCGGGACGTCGGCAGCTATGTCGCCGAGGCGCGACAGGTGGTCGCGCAGCGGGTCCGTATTCCCCCGGGGTACCGATTGGAGTGGAGCGGCCAGTACGAGGCGATCGAGCGGGTGAAGAGCCGGCTCGCCTTCGTGATCCCGCTGACGCTCGCGGCGATTGCGCTGCTCCTCTACCTCAACTTCGGTACCATGACGCAGACACTCATGGTGATGCTCA
>JBOHSY010000154.1:0-1106 GCA_050733355.1 Gemmatimonadales bacterium
CTTCGCAGAGCCAGAGCCGATTCGTTTCGGCAGCTTGAACGACCCGAACCTCACGCGTGCCATGGACCACTACCGAGGCCAAGGCGTCGAGCCGAAGTTAAAGCACTACACTGAGCGTGAGAGCCTATTGCTGAGCGGTTGGAAGCCAGCGTACTTCCCCGGAACTCGCAAGGAGATTCTCATTGTCGACCATACCGGTAGAGTGGAGCATATTGCGCTTTTGCCTCCGTGATGCTGCAGCCTAACCACCGCTTGCAGCTGACGGGCGCCCCTGGCCCGAGCTCCGCTCAGTGCTGTCCGCCGCTGGCGGACGGCGGACCATAGAATTCGGAACTGCGAGGCTTGCCGCCCGCAGCTGAAGCGGGGGTTCGTTAGGCGGATGCGCAGAGCCTCGGTGACCGGTAAGTTTCCGCATGCCACTGCGCTTCGAGTGGGACCCCAAGAAGGCCGCCACCAACGAGCGCAAGCACGGAATCTCGTTCCCGGAGGCCACCACCGCCTTCGACGACCCGCACTCGATCACGGTGCCCGACCCAGATCACTCCGCCGCCGAAGCCCGCTGGCTGCTCTTGGGTCGCTCGCACCGAGAGCGCTTGCTCGTTGTCGGGCATACGGACCGGGCCGCCACAATTCGGATCTTCCACGCACGCCTCGCCACCCGGCGAGAGCACAGGACCTATGAAGAAGACCTCCCCTAGGCAACGTGGTCGCAAGTCACGCGCGAGCGACGAACTCCGGCCGGAATACGACTTCCGGGGTGGTGTGCGTGGCAAGTACGTGGCGCGCTACCGCGAGGGCACCAACGTCGTGGTGCTGGATCCGGACGTGGCCGAGGCATTTGCGGATGCCAAGGCCGTGAACCGGGCCCTGCGCGCCCTCCTCGAAGTGACGCCGCCGCGACGCGGGCGAGCTCGGCGCTCGCGCACCGCCTAACCAGCGCATGCAGCTGCCGGGCGCTTCCAAGGCGAGCGCCTGGTGCGGGAAGGTGCGGAGGCAGAGCCGGCAGGGACCGTACCCCTTGGCGGTCTCTCGATAGGCAGGATGCCGGTATTGGGGCGAGCGTAGGGTCTGGCGCACCTCGGCCGCTAAGTGGCTCGGAATCCCGG
>JBOHSY010000155.1:0-10488 GCA_050733355.1 Gemmatimonadales bacterium
TCGATGTCTCCTGCAAGTTCGGCCAGGGCCTCGCCGGCGCGGAGCATCGCATGTGCGCTCAGGTCTGCGCCGACAAGGGCATCCCGCTCGCGATCCTGGGTGACGACGGACGGCTCTATGTCCCGACCTCGGTCAATATGCCCGGCGAAAGCCAGAACGATCGGTTGAGGGAGTTCGCCGAGCAGCGAGTCACCGTATCGGGCAAGGTGTTCGACGCGGCAGGGGCAAACGCCATTCAGATCGCTTCGGTCAAGAAAGCGTGAGCCGCTCCCTCGCGCTCGTCGTCCTGGCCGGCCTCGCGGCCACCGCCCTCATTCGCGCCGACTCCGAGCCCGCCAGGGGGCCGATCGCCCTGCCGTCACCGGGGGGTGAGGTACCCGACCGCCTCGTGGCGGACACGCTGCCGCCGCGGGGGGAGGCGAGACTCCTTTGGATCGAGGGCAGACCGGCCCAGGGAAGCCAAGACAGGTGGCTGGTGGTGGACGGGGCGGGGGGTGTGCTCTCCGTCGACCGGCGTCTTCGGGTCAGCCGGCCGACGCTGTCGCTCGAGGGCAGGCTGGCTACCAGCGTTGCTCCAGCGGCTGGCGGCGGCCTCTGGCTGACCGATGCCGCGGGCGAGCTCATCCGCGTCGACGCCGCAGGTCGACTGCTCACCTCCCGACCGGCTCCGTTCGCGCACCCGCAACTCGTCGCAGACCCTTCGTCAGGGGAGGTGTGGATCCTGCGGTCGGCGGAGCGGTTTGGGTACGAAATCGACTCGGTCGGGACCCCGTTGCTGCTCCGCATGTCGCACGCAGGCGAGTCCACAACCCCGGTCGGGCGATCGGTCCGTCCAACCCACGTCCTGCTGGCCGACCTCGCGAACGCGGGCCACCTCGCCGTCGGGGAAGGCGTGGTGTACTACGCTCCCTTCATTCGCGACGAAGTCGTCGCCCTGAAACCGTCGGGCGATACGCTCTGGGTGGCGCGGCGGGGCCTGCCGCAAACCACCGCCGATCCCCGTTTCGAGGTCCGAGGGAAGCAGGTCGTCATCGACTATCACCCGGTCAATCTCGGCATCGCCATGGGTCCGGATGGGCGCCTGTACGTCTTGAGTACGCCAGGCTTCACGACGACCGAAGGGCGCCTGGACGTGCTGGACCCCGGTACCGGGCGGGTCCTGCGAACGGCCAGGCTGTCCACGCCGGTGCCAACGATCGCGGTCGGCGGTGACGGACGAGTGTACCTGCTCGACCCGTTCCGGCTGCTGAGCGGCGTGCCCGAGCGCGAGCGCGAAGCCGCCCCGGCCTTCGACCTCCCCACGATCCGCGGAGGGCGGTTGAGCTCGGCCGCGCTCCGGGGGCGCGTCGTGCTCCTCAACTTTTGGGCGAGCTGGTGTAGCCCGTGCCGCACCGAGATGCCGGCGCTCGACTTGCTCCGGCGGGAGATCGCCGACCCGGATTTCGTCTTCCTCGGCGTCAACGAGGAGCAGGACACGGACGCCGCCCGCGCGTTCCTGGGCAAGTTCGGTTTCGACTTTCCGGTCGTGCTCGGCCGGGGGACGATGCGGGAGCGCTTTCAGTATCCGGGCCTGCCGTACACCGTGCTGCTGGACCGCAGGGGCAGGATCGCGGCACGCTGGATCGGGTTCGGTGGTCTCCAACAGCTTCAGACAATCAAGGCACTCGTGCGGGCCGAGCTCGACCGAGGTGTGCACCGCCACAGGCACACGCACGGTAGCTGAGGAGGATCAACCCATGCGAAACACCATTGGAGCCGGCGCGGTCGCCGGGCTCATCGCGGGCCTCGGGTTCGGGGTCATGATGCAACTCATGCGCGCACCGACGCCGGAGGGAGACCAGGTGCCGATGATGGCCATGGTCGCCCAGGTGGTGCGATCGAGCAGCTTGGCCGTCGGCTGGCTCTATCACCTGTTCAACAGCGCCGTGATCGGCGCCGGGTTCGGTTGGCTATTGGGTGGCCGCGCAAGCAGCCACATGATTCGGGGGGCCGCCTGGGGCGCCGGTTACGGGGTAATCTGGTGGGCGCTCGGCGCGCTCATCCTGATGCCGCTGGCACTTGGCATGCCGGTCTTCGCGCCGCTCCGGATGGCGCCGATGCGGCCGGTGGCGTTCGGCAGCCTGATCGGCCACATCGTTTACGGCATCGTCCTCGGGCTGGCGTTCGTGTGGCTTCGCCGGTTGGCGCACACGCCCTCCGTCGGCGCGGCCAGTCACGCCTGAACGCCCCGTGCCTTGGGCGCGACGGCAGCCATCATTTGCTGCATACAGTAGCGGGCCAGCTCGATGAGCTTCGACTCCGGCAGCCCCGCCACCAGGACATGGGTGAGACCCGCATCATCCCAGGCCGCGATGCGGTATCCGGCACGAGCCGCGAGGCGCACTTCCCGGGTCCTGGCGGCTCGGTCGGGGTTGGAAATCGGGAGAACGTAGTAGCCGAGCGACCGACCGGCGATCGTGTAGTCTACCGCGGCCCCCGCTTGACGGTTCACCAGCAACAGCCGAGCCCCCTCGAGCCGGGCTTCGGGAAAGATCGGGACGTCCACGGAGAAGGGGAGCCGGTCCGCCAGCCAGCGTGCCACCTCGAGCGAATCGGATGAGTGCAGTCCACCGCTCTGCTGCGACCTCAGATGATCTTCCGCGATGGCGCCGAGCGCGTCTTCGGACCACATGGGCCGCTCCCCCGTGAGCCGCAGGCTGAGCCAGGCGCCGCCCACGATCAGGGTCGCGACCACCCCAACGGCCCAGCGCCGATGCCCGCCGGTCGCACTGCGCGTTGCGTCGGCCATGCGGGCTCGCGCGATCGCCTTGAAGAGGCGGTCCCGCACGCCGACTGGTGCTTCCGGTCGGGGCGCCGCATTCCGGATGCGCTCGCTCAGCCGACGCATGTCGTCGAGGAAGCGCCGGCACAGCTCGCACCGGCTCAGGTGCTCGCGCGCGGCGACGACTTCCCCGGTGGCCTCTCGCGGTCCGGCATCCGGCCAGAGCAGACGCCGCGCCTGTCCGCAGGTCATCGTCACTGGTGCCTCCAGAGGCGTGAATCTCGAGCCGGAGCTTCGAGAGCGATTCGGAGCTGGCGTCGGGCGCGGAAGAGCCGCGACGCCACGGTGCCCTCCGGCACGCCTTGCATAGTGGCGACCTCACGCTGGGCGAAGCCCTCGACATCCACCAACCAGACCACGCTGCTCAGCTCGGGCGAGAGTCCGTCCAGCGCCCGGGTAAGCTGCTCTCCGAGCTCCCAGGTCTCCACGTTCTCCACCGGCGAGGGCAACGGTGCCCACTCGGCCAATGCCGCCTCGAACGCCGGGTCGTCGAGGTCGGTGCCGACCGTCTCTCCTCGACGACGGGTGGTCCGCGCCCGATTGAGGTGCGTACGGCTGAGAATCGTGAAGAGCCAGGAGCGCGCGCCGGATGGCTCCCGCAACTGGCCATAGTTGCTGAACGCTCGGAGGGCCGTGTCCTGGAGCAGATCCTCGGCGTCGGCCTCATGCCCCTGGCAGAGCCGCAGGGCCGTGCGGAACAAGGCGTCGAGGTGCTCGGTGAGCACCTCCTCGAAGGCCCTGGGCGCCTGACGAGAGTCGATTCTCTTCGACGTCTGCTCCTCCGGCTCTGCTCGGGGCGCCGCGCTACTCCTGAGACACCAGGGGAGGTGAAATTCTTCTCAGGAGTGTGGGACCGGGTCAAGGACGTGTGGGACCGACGCGAGGGAGGACCGCTGGGGCCGGCGCGAGACTGCCGGGAGGATATCCGCGATCGGCGGGAGGATCGCCGGGATCGGCGGCAGCAGCGTCCTCACTCGTCCAGAATCTCGGCGAAGTATTCCAAGAGGTCGAGCTGAAGGGGCGAAGCGTCGGGCAGGGGCTGCCAGGCGATCCGCTCGGTGAGGATCTCCGGGCGCTCGTCGGCCGGGCGCCAGCGCTCGAACAGGCGGGCTTCGAGGTCCACGATCCAGTACTCGGAAACGCCGTGCCGCTGGTAGCGCCGCCGCTTGACCTGCCGGTCGGCTCTGGCGGTCGAAGGCGACAGCACCTCCACGGCGAGGAGAAGCTGGCGGATCTCCTGCCAGTTGCGCGGCCGGCGACCCTGGATCAGCGGCGCCACGAACAGATCTGGCTGGACGAGGGTGCGCTCGTCCAACTCGATATCCGCGGGGGAGAGCAGCGCGCTGCCGATCGGATGCGGCTTGATGAAAGGGGCGATCCTGTCGTACAGGGCCTGCACCGCTCGCTGGTGAAGCAGCGAGGGCGCGGGGGTCACGAGCAGCTCTCCGTCGACGACCTCGTAGCGATTGCCGTCGTCGGGGAGCTCGAGGACCCGGGCCACGGTCCAATCAGCGATCGGCTGCGGCATGCCCATAATGTGCCGTCCTCGGCTGGGTTCCAACAAGCGCGCATTCCCCACGCTGTCGCCGGAATGCTAGCCCGTTGGCAGCAAACTTCCGCGGATCGTAGCCTGTCAGCGCAGGAGCAACGCTACAATCGGGATGAGCGCTCCCGGATCCCAGTGGAGAGCCGTCGAGCGGTCTCGCGGGGGAGGGGTCAGGACACGACTCGGGCGGTGGTCTCCTGTGAAGGTGGAGGATCGCCGCTGCGGCTCCCCCGCGGCTCGGGGCGCAGCGCCGGGAGAAGGTCGCCCCGTCTCAGTCGCACTGAAGCCCCGGCAAGGTGGATCGTGCACGCGCGGTCCACCAGGCTGACTGCGCGCACCTTCCAGGCACAATTGCCGGCGCCCAGATCTCCTTCAGCGCTCACGTGCCCGACTCCTATCTGGTCACCGGAATCAGGGCAGCGCCGGTGTGGGATAAGCACGAAGGTTGCAAGAACAACGAGCGCGGTATAAGCGATCGTTCCGGGCGTTGCCAGCGCGTCGAGTTCCAAGGGGCCTCCTGGATGTCGCCGCGTGGGGGGCGCCATCCCTATCTGGCAAACAGAATCGCGCCTTTGAGCGGACACGGTTGGAGGTGGCGCGGGATCGCAGTCGTCTCTCGATGGGCAGACCGAGCCTGCGGGCCGCGGCAAGAGACCTTCTGCCCGGTCCAGCCGATCCCTATTTTTGCAAGTCATGGCCACGCCACTGGATGATCTCAGGATCGCCCTGGCCGACCGCTACACCTTCGAGCGCGAGCTGGGCGCCGGAGGGCATGGCCACGGTCTACCTTGCCCACGACGTGCGCCACAATCGCAAAGTCGCGATCAAGGTGCTCCGCCCCGAGGTCGCGGCGATCATGGGCGCCGAGCGATTCCTGAAGGAGATCGAGACCACCGCCAACCTCCAGCATCCCAACATCCTGCCCCTGTTCGATTCCGGCCGAGTCGAAGCGACGGTCTTCTATGTCATGCCCTACGTCGCAGGGGAATCGCTCCGCGCCCGACTCGCCCGCGAGATCCAGCTTCCCATCGCCGACGCGGTCCGGATTGCGGGTGAGATTGCCAGCGGGCTCGACTACGCGCACCGCCACGGCGTGATCCACGGCGACATCAAGCCCGACAACGTCCTGTTTCACGACGGCCGCGCACTGGTGGCCGACTTCGGGATCGCCCTGGCCGGGAGCCGTGGCGATGGTGGCGCCCGGATCACGAAGACGGGAATGAGTCTCGGCACGCCCGAGTACATGAGTCCCGAGCAGCAGCGGCAGACCAGACCGTCGACTCCCGGACCGACATCTATGCCCTCGGTGCGGTTCTCTACGAGATGCTGGCCGGCGAGCCGCCGTTCTCGGGGCCGAACGCTCAGGCGATCCTGGCGCCGGTGATGAGGGAGGAGCCCACTCGCTCCCCCTCCAACGCAAAACGGTTCCCGCCCAGCTGCGCCGGTTTCCGACGCGCGATCTGATGCGACCTTATGAAAGTGAGAGGCCTCCGAAGAAGGGCGCCCTCGCGAAAGCACGGTCGGACCCCGCGCTCCGCGAGCGTAGCGTGCGCTCCCCGGATATCGTCCACCGCGTAGTAGACGATCGAGTTGCCGGTCGCCGCCTCGGCGCCCTCCGGCAACGAGAGCATGAGTCGCACGCTCCCGCAGTCGAAGAACGCGAGGCCCGGCGGCGCGCGGAAGAGGAGCGTCATGCCGAGCCGGTCGCGGTAGAAGGTCACGGCTCGCTCGAGATCCGTACCGTGACGGCGATCTGCCGGATCCGGCGCAACCCCGAATTACGGCGGTCGGGGGGGATTCGGTGGTCGGCATGGTCGTCCCTCCAGACGACACGGGTCGGGCGTCCGCGGGACCGGCCGGGCGCCGCTTGCGTCGGGCCGCGGTACCAGACGTCATGCCTTCCGAACGCGCAAGACCCCGGCCGGCGACCGCCAGCTCGCGGACTTGACGCGACCAGGGGATCCTCCCCCGCCGGGGGCAGCCTGCCGCCATCGTCGTGGTCGGTAAGATGGCTGCACCACGGCGGGGTTCGCGACCGCCGGGAGGCCGTCCGTGACCGGCGGGAAGATCGGCGGGTACGAGGTGCCCGGTCGTGTGCCGGCTCACTCGTCCAGCGGACGGGGACGGGTAGCGCGATGTGACGGGGCTTGGGCTATGGCTGGATCGGGCACTTGAAGTCGTTGCCGGGGACCCGGGTAACCGTGACGTCGCCCGCTGCCTCGGCGGCGAGCACGGCAGCTTCGGACGTCAGCAGGTCGGGCGTCACGTTCCAGGTGACCGCGAAGAACTTCCAGTGCCCTCCGTGATAGCCCGGGGCTCCCGGCGCCACGCCGACCACGCCCTTCTGCCCGGCCGCGCCGCCCGCGGGAAACCCGTAGAAGTTGTCGAGTCCTTCCTGGGGGTTGCTCGCCGGCGGTACCACGGTGCGCACGATGCGGCCCTGGTAGTAGCAGCAGCCGGCGGGGAAGACGAACGGCGGGCGGTTCCCCGCCGCCACGAAGGACGGCGCTTCGTCCGGCCGGACCGGCGCGTCGGGGGCGCAGCCGCCGATCGCCACCGCCAGGGCACTCAATCCCACTCCACAAGCCACCCGGTGAATCTGGTGCATCTCGGGCCTTCCTCTCTATGGGGTACATCTGCCCCGACCGCTCGAAAACCGCGCGGGCGCAGGAGTCGTTACATGGGTTAACAGGCCAGCCCCCCGGAAAAATTCCCGAGCGCGACCCCGGCATGCCGTACCACGACGTGGACGCCAGACAAATCCGGTTCGAGTCCGTCGCCCTGCCGTTCATGCCGGCGCTGTACAACACCGCGCTGCGTCTCACGGCCGACGCGCAGGACGCGGCGGACCTGCTGCAAGAGACCTATCTCCGAGCGTATCGGACCTTCGACAACTTCCGCCCCGGCACGAACTGCAAGGCCTGGCTGTTCACGATCCTGCACTCGGTGGTGATCAATTGGCGCTTGAAGGCGCGGCGCGAGGTCGGGCCGCTACCGGTGGAGGAGCTGGAGGAGCGCTTCCGCCTGTTCGTCGAGGTGCCGGCCGGCGGCAGCGAGGCGGGGAGCATCGAGGTGTGGGGAATGGAGTGGACCGACGAGGTGGAGGCGGCTCTGCGCGCTCTGCCCGAAGAGTTCTGCTCCGCGGTGCTGCTGGTCGACGCGCACGACTTGTCGTACGAGGAAGCAGCGACGGCGCTCGGCTGTGCCGTCGGGACGCTAGGGTCGCGTCTCTTCCGGGGCCGGCGCCTGCTCTTCGCGGCGCTGCAGGACTATGCCCGGCGGGCGGGCTATGCGAAAGGCGTGGAGCCGTGATGGCGAACGGGTTTCACATGGGTGAGGAGCTCCAGCTGCTGCTGGACGGGCGGCTCGGGTCCGACCAGCGCGCGGCGGTGGAGGCTCATCTCGCGAGCTGCTGGCAGTGCCGAAGGAAGCTCGACGCGCTGCGCCGCGTCAAAGCCAGCGTCCGGGAGAACCTGATGGAGCGCCCGGTGCCGCCCGAAGTCGTAGCGCGAGTATCGGCCGCTCTCGCTGCTGAGAGGGGGGGCCGGGTGGCTCGCGAGCACCGGGCGGCTCGCCTCTGGCGGCGCGGCGCGATCGCCGGCTTGTCGCTCGCCGCGGCGGCGGCCCTCCTGCTGGTCCTGCTGCAGCCCGGCCGCCCGGACCCCGTCGGGGCGGCTGCACGGGACTTCGCCAGCTACCGAGCGGCCAGCCTCGCGTTGCAGCTCGAGACCGACGACCCGGGCGCGCTGGAGCGCTTCTTCGCCGGAGGTCGCGTTCCCTTCGCGACCCGCGTGTTCGATTTCGGCATGATGGGCTATCGTCTGGCCGGGGGTCAGGTCCACCGGCTTGCCGGGCGACGCAGCGCGCTGTTCGCGTACGACAACGCGGCCGGCCGACGGTTGGTCTGCCAGATGTACGAGGGCCGGCTCTCCGAGCTACCGCCGGCAGCCGAGGAGCGAGAGCACGATGGGGTTCGTTTCCGGGTCTACCGCACCGCCGGCCTGACGCTGGTGTTTTGGCAGGAGGGGTCGGTGGTGTGTGTGCTGGCCACGGATGCCGACCCGGAGGAAGCGATCCAGCTGGCGTACGCCAAGGCGATCAAGGGTTAGCCGGCGAGAACCGCGGCTCGAGATCGACTCCGAGTCCCTCCGCAATCCGATTCACGAACGCGAAGTAGGCCGCAATCGCACAGATGTCGTGGATGCCCCGGTCATCGAATCCCGCGGTGCACAGGCGGTCGATGTCGGCCGCCCCGATCGCGCTCGGCGTCCGCGTGAGCTTCAGAGCGTAGTCGACCGCTGCTTACGAAGCATACGGGACCGATCCTGCAGTGTGAGTCCGTACTCCTGCTTGAAGTGGTAGCTCTGAGCTTTCTTCCGTAACTTCGCTCGGTGGCGCTCCCGCCATCGCGCCTGCCGGCGTCTTCGTAAGACGCGCTCTCTTTGGGTCAAGAGTCATGGTTTCGACCTGCCAGTGATGCGTGGCGACGATCTGACGACTTGTCGCGTCAACTGCGCGCCGACCCGACGATCGATAGGCAGGCGCGCGGGCAGCGGCGAGGCGCTCCTTTGCGTCAAGCCAGGTCTCCACGATCTGCCACCGCATCCAGTCGGCGCTCGCGGTCTCGGCCTCGCCATGGACCTCGGGCCACTTCTCCACGACGCGATCGCGGATCTCTCTCATCGTCGCGCCGCTCGAGACCTGCAACTCAACCCAGTCCAGCCCGCTTGCGTCCGGGCTCAACTCGTCCTCGGCCAGCGTCCTGAGCGTGGCCAGAAGCCTCAGTTTCTTCGGCTGTGAAGCCATCAGTTCACGAATCTTTCGATCCTCATCCAGTAATGCGGTAGGTGCTTGCCGATCTCGACGAGCAGGCATTCCGGCGTAACGATCTGCGAATGCGCGCTGACCCGGTGTTCTCGCCCGCACACTGGGCATGGGTACCAGGCGCCCCCATCGTAGACATAGGCGCTGATCACCGGCAGGCTGTCTTCCTGCACCACATCCGCTTGAGGTGGGGCTCCGAATGCTTCACGCCGTGGTCTCCGTGTCGTGCCTGTGGTGCCCGCAGACCGGGCAGACCGCTGCTGGGCGACGGGGAGCGGCGGGGAGGCTGGCTCCGGCCTTCCTCGCGGCTCCGCGCAGTGCATCGAGCTTCCGGTGAGCGCGTTTCCAGGCCCTCCAAAGCGGGAGGAACTCCTCGGGGGTCAAGTGCACCCCATGATGAGCGGCATCCTCCTGAGCCTCGCGGAGCCGATGCCGGGCCGCCGTTCGCTCCTGCACGGCCGCCTTGATGGCCGCCAGGAGATCCTGTGGGTTCCTTGGCAGACGGCTCATGGCACCGTCTCCTCGGCATCCTTCGGGACCCTCTCAGCCGCGTGTAACTCGATCCCGCGCCAGAGCCGTTCGCCGTTGTACTTCGTTTGGCTGACGCGGCGCGGATCGAAACTGTCGAGTCGGGCATTGAAGGTCTTAGCGGATTCGGCGAACTCGCCGCGAGCGGCTGCCCATCTTGGTACGCCTCGTACAGCTCCTTGCGGGGCACCTCCACTCCCGGTGCCACGATGCATTCCTCATTGATGAATGCCGCCATCCAGTCGGACTCGGCGCGGTAGCGCGCGGTCTCGGCCTCGACAGCCTGTGGGACACCGAGTCCGTCAAGCTGCCAAGCGGCGAGGAGCCGACTGCGGCAGGTTGAAGTGGCTGCTCGGTCAGTGCCCCTTGCGTTGGAGGTCCTAGCCTCGACGCGTCCAGCCCGACGGGCTGGGTGGGCTCGTTGAAGCGCAGCGAACACGAGCCAAGTCCAAGCGGCGAATCACTGACGGCGTGCCGCCGGCGCTGCGCGGACTCGAGCGGAAATCGTGCCAGCCACGCTGCAGACCCCTGCCTTACCACTTGGCTACGGCGCCTAAAGTGCGGCGGAATCCCGGCTTACAGCGAGTTCGCCCGATCCGCCCCCGGGTGAAAGGAATTCCCCGCGGACAAACGGAACAGACTGCGCGGCGAGCAGGGTGATCGAAGAGGAGGGAGGGTGGGCGGAAAGAACCGCCTCAGCGCGCCGCCCGGTCGACGCGCGGGAAGCCAACCGAGAGCCTCCAGGCCGGGAACAGGGGCCGACTCGACG
>JBOHSY010000156.1:0-1315 GCA_050733355.1 Gemmatimonadales bacterium
GGGGACCAGTCTCTCGCTGCGACCGCACGCTTGACGCGGTCCCGGTTCAGGTCGAGAAGGCGGGCCAGCACCTCGTCGCGGACTTCATCCGGCCAGCGATAACGGTTCTTCCGGCGGCCCCGCCTAACCTGTCCTTCGTCCTCTTCTTCATCGGCGTGCTCGGCTACGAACTCACAGACCGGGCGTAGGTCGGTCCATCCAAACGCATCGAGCACGACGCGGTCCATAGCGTGGTGCAACTCGCGAAGACGGGAAATTTCAGGTTGACGCTCGTCCGGGTCGTGAAATCGATTGTATGTACTAGAAGTCATCTCATAAATGGGTGAGCCACGATTCTGCTATAGTCCAGGGGCCCTTGGACCAGGTGTAGGCTCGTGGACCTCACCGATGACCAGTGGGCTGTGCTGGCCCCGCTGCTGCCGAGGCCCCGGATGCGGACCGATCGGCGCGGGCGGCCGTGGCGCGACCCACGTGACGTATTGAACGGCATTCTGTGGATTCTCAAGACCGGTGCTCCGTGGCATGATCTGCCCGACCGCTACCCCCCGTATCAGACCTGCCATCGCCGCTATCAGGCCTGGGTGCGAGCCGGGGTGCTCGACCGCGCGCTGTTTGCCTTGGCCGAGGACGTCCGCACCCGCGGCGGCCTCGATCTCTCCGAGTGCTTCATCGATGGCAGCTTCGTCATCGCCAAAAAGGGGGGCGCGGGGTGGGCCCCACCAAGCGGGGCAAAGGTACGAAGATCATGGCAATGGCAGATCGCGCTGGTCTTCCTCTCGCCATCGACGTGGCCAGTGCTTCGCCGCACGAGACGACGCTCGTCGAGCCGCTCCTCGCCAGTGGCTTCACGGCGGCGCTCCCCGAGCGACTGATCGGGGACCGGGCCTATGACTCGGACCCGCTGGATGCCGAGCTGGCGGCGTGGGGCATCGAGCTGATCGCGCCGCACCGCTTCAACCGGCGCACCCCGACCCAGGACGGCCGGCCGCTGCGGCGCTACCGCCGACGCTGGAAGATGGAACGGCTCCACGCCTGGCTGCAGAACTACCGCCGGGTGCTGGTCCGCTGGGAATACCACCTCGAGAACTTCCGGGGCTTCGTCCAGCTGGCGTGCGCGCTGATCCTCCTGCGCCATTTATGAGATGACTTCTAGTTACGAGTTACGAGCTACGAGTCGTCGCTCGCCGTAGATGCTCCAGAACGGCCGCCGCTCGGCCGTTGGCCAGCGCGCGTTCCGCCGTCTTTACCCCATCGGCAAACGAAAGTCCCAACCCGGCCACGTAAAGCGCCGCGCCCGCGTTGAGCAACACGGCCG
>JBOHSY010000157.1:0-8593 GCA_050733355.1 Gemmatimonadales bacterium
GCGGCTGGGAGCCAAGGTGCTCATGGGGAAGACTCCGGTGCCCTCGATGGGGTGGTTCGCCCAGTTGAACGACACCGAGGGGAACCTGTTCGCCGTCTGGGAGCTCGACCCGAATGCGGGGCAGACCGCTGGAGCCGCGAGCCGGGAGGCGGCTGATACCGGACGTTAGCGCCGCGGGGCGGGGGCAAGGAGCAGACTCGTGGCCGGGAGGTCAGCAGCACCGACGTGAGACGCCACCAGGGCCGGGTCACACCTGCCCCGCGATCTCGCGTTTGATCTCCCGGATCCGGCGCTCGTCCCTTCGATAGAACGTCCACTGCTTGATCCGCTTGGCCCGCACCAGGCCAGAGTGGGACAGGATCCGCATGTGCTCGCTCAAGGTCGGCTGGCTGATGCCCAGCTTCCGGGCCAGGAGCACGGCGCAGACCCCGTCCTTCACCAGATCGCCGTCCACCTGGGGCGGGAAGTGGGCGACCGGGTCCTTCAGCCATTCCAGAACCTGAAGCCGGCGCTGGTTGGCCAGAGCGTGCATGGCGGGAACCAGCGAGGCGGCTGCTGGAGTAGGCATATTGCTAATTAGCCAAGTGACTAATAACTTGTCAAGATGGATCTCGGACTCGGCGGCAAGGTAGCGCTGGTGACCGGCGCTTCCGCGGGGCTCGGCCTCGCCATCGCCCGCGAGCTGGCGGCCGAAGGCGCCGCCGTGGCCCTGGTCGCCCGGCGGGAGGCGGAGCTGCGGCAGCGCGCGGCCGAGATCACATCGGCGGGCCCCGGGCGGGCGGTCGCCATCACCGGCGATGTCGCGGAGAGCGGCGCCGCCGAACGGATGCTGCGAGAGGCCGAAGCCGCGCTGGGTCCGGTCGACATCCTGGTGGCCAACGCGGGGGGGCCGCCGTCCACCACCGTCGACGGCACCACCGAGGCGCAATACCGCGCCGCGATCGAGCTCAACCTGCTGGGCTCCATCCGCCTGGCCCACGCCTGCGTGCCGGGAATGCGGGCCCGGAAGTGGGGCCGCGTCGTCTTTCTCACCTCGATGGCCGCCAAGCAGCCCATGGCCGGCCTCGTGCTCTCCAACACGGCGCGGAGCGGCCTGCTCGGCTTCGCCAAGACCCTGGCGAACGAGGTCGCGCGCGACAACGTCCTGGTCAACACGGTCCTCCCCGGTCACTTCGACACCGCCCGCGCGGTGGAGCTCGCCCGGATGCGGGCCGAGCGGGAGGGAAAGGACGTCGATGATCTGCTGCGCCAGCGCACCACGGCGACGCCGCTGGGCCGCGCGGGCGATCCGCGGGAGCTGGCGGCGATGGTCGCGTTCCTCGCGTCCGAGCGGGCGAGCTTCGTCACCGGTACCGCGATCCAGGTGGATGGCGGCCAGATCCAGAGCCTGGTCTGAGCGACGTGGACGGCGCGATCGGGCGGGAGGGAATCGCGGCGGCGCACCGCCGCATCCAGGCCCACATCCGGTGTACCCCGGTCGCGGAGGTCGCTGCCGGCGATTTTGGACTGGATGGCTCGGTGCGCCTGGTCCTGAAGTTGGAGCAGCTCCAGCACACCGGATCGTTCAAGCCGCGCGGTGCTTTCACCAATCTGCTCACCCGGAAGCTTCCCGCCGCCGGCGTGGTCGCGGCGTCGGGCGGCAATCACGGCGCCGCGGTCGCCTTCGCGGCGATGCGGCTGGGCGTGCAGGCGAGGATCTTCGTCCCCACCGTCGCCTCCTCGATCAAACTGCAGCAGATCCGGGGCTACGGTGCCGAGCTCGAGGTGGCAGGAGACCGCTATGCCGACGCGCTGGCGGCGAGCGAGCGCTGGGTCGCGTCGTCCGGCGCCCTTGCGGTGCACGCGTACGACCAGCCGGAGACCCTGCTCGGCGCCGGCACCACCGGCGCGGAGCTCGAGAAGCAGGCGCCGGACCTGGATACGGTTCTGATCGCGGTTGGAGGCGGGGGACTCCTGGGTGGCGTTGCCGCCTGGTACGCCGGCGGGGGCCGCCGGCCGCGGATCATCGGCGTGGAGCCGGAGCTCGCCCCGACGCTCACCCGGGCGCTCGCGGCCGGATGCCCGGTGGACGCGGAGGCCGGGGGCATCGCGGCCGACTCCCTCGCCCCCCGGCGGGTCGGCGAGCTGATGTTCCCCATCGCCCAGCGGCACGTGGACCGGGTACTGCTGGTGAGCGATGAGGCGATTCGCCGGGCGCAGATAGCCCTCTGGCAGGTCGCCCGGGTCGTGGCCGAGCCGGGCGGTGCGGCCTCGTTCGCCGCGCTCCTGTGCGGTGGCTACCGGCCCCAATCGGGCGAGCGGGTCGGAGTCGTGGTCTGTGGCGGCAACACCTCCGCCGTCGAGTTCGATCGCTGAATCCAGCGCAAGGGGGAGGCATGGGAAAGGAAGCGGTAACCGCAGCCCGAATCGCCCCGCCGGTGGGGCCGTTCTCGCCCGCCGTACGAGCGGGAGAATTGGTCTATCTGAGCGGACAGGTCGCCCAGGATCCCGCCACCGGGCGGCTCATTCCGGGCGACGTCACCCTGCAGACCGAGCAGGTCTTCCGCAACGCGGAGGCGGTGCTGCGGGCGGCGGGGAAGAGCTTCGCGGACGTGGTCCGGGTTGGCGTGTTCCTGACGGACATGGCCGACTTCCAGGCGATGAACGCGGTATTCGGGCGCTACTTCGAGCCCCCCTACCCCGCCCGGACCACCGTGGGCGTCGTGGCGCTGCCGTTGGGCGCGGCTGTCGAGATCGACATGGTGGCGCGGTAGCCGCTGGCTCGCCGGCTGAAGCGCCAGTCAGCAGTCCGCCGAAGGGGTGGGGTAAAGACCCGCATAGGGGGAGGGCCTGGAGTGAGCGAGACCGCTGTCTGGGTCTTTTTCTACGGCTCGTACATGAACGCGAGCGTCCTGGCCGAGGCTGGTTGGGAAGCGCGGTCATTCACGGTCGCTCGCCTACCCGGCTTTGATATCCAGATCGGTCCGCTGGCGAATCTGGTGCGGTCCGATCGGCACTCCGTCTACGGACTACTCGCACGGGCAACCCACGTCGAGCTCGAGCGGCTGTACACGCACGCGGCGGAGGTCCTTGGAGGCAGGTACCTTCCGGAAGCCGTATTAGTGCAGTTGGCGGACGGGGCGCTGCGGCCAGCACTGTGCTACATCGCTCCGGATCGCGTCCCGGCTCAGGCGCACGCGGCTTATATCGATCGGATTGTCGCCCCCGCGAGAGCGCATGGCTTTCCGGACTGGTACATCCTGCGGCTCGAAAGCTTTCGCCCAGCCGGGATCGCCTGACCGCTGACCCAATCTGTCAGCCGCGGCCCCGCTGTGGTGGGCTGCCCGCAGCCGAGCTCGTCGAGCAGCCGGATGATGACGTCCTTGGCGCGCTCGTCGAGAACGAGCCCGCGAGGCTTTCGAGGAGGCGCCCGCCTCCCTACGACGCCGTGCGGGTGAAGCGAAGCGGCCGGTCCGTGCCCGCGGAGTAGATCAGGAGCACGTCGCCGTCGAGGGAGTACCGTTCAGCGGCCGCCAGCGCCTTCAGATACTTGCCCTCCTGCGCCATGACGGGCTCGGCGCAGGCCATTCGCGTTGAGCCCACCGGCCGGAGCGTCAACGACTCGCCGGTGATCTCGACCGTGCCGAAGAACCGGTTGCAGGAGCCCCTGCCGGCGATCTTCCCCCGGTCGGGGAACTCGAGGGTGGCTTCGGCCCCCTCCAGCGGGGTCACGCCTCCGAGGTCGGTGAGCCGCCACGACGTGCCCCAGAGCTCGGCTGGAGCGGTGCGAGCCGCGCCGCTCGCCCGGACGAGCATCAGGCTCACGGTGGTAGGATTGCCCCGGGTGATGACCGGCGCGTGCGTGTCCGTGGTGTACAGCAGGCGGCCGGCGCTCCGGATCGTGGCGCGTACCGCGTAGGAGTGCCTCGGCTCGATGGCGCCCGGATCGTAGCGCAGCTCGAAGGGGAGCGGCACCTGGCGGCCGGCGTGCTCGATCGTCGTCTCCGCGAGCACTCGGGCGGCAACATCCTGCCGGGACACGTCGGAGAGCTGTACCAGCACCACGGCGTCGGCCGGTAGGGCCATCCGCTCGCGGTAGGCGACCGTGCCGGTCACCGTCCCCTCGGCCGACGACTCGGGATTTCGGGCGCAGCCGATCACGCCGGCGAGCAGGGCCGCCGCTGGCAGAGTCGCGATGGTGCCGCCAAGAAAGTCCATGGCTTACTCCTTTCGCGCCGTCAGCGTGCGGCCGTCGGCGGTGTGCAGCACCAGCGCGCCAGTGGGGCTGATCTCGAAACGCTGCACGGCCTTCAGGACACCGATGAACTGGTCCTCGTGCTGCATCAGCGACGGCGCGCAGGCCTTCAGCGTGACGCTCGACGTCGAGATTGTCAGACTCTCGCCGGTCAACGTGTACCGGCCCACGTAGTTGTTACAGCCCGCGCGGCCCGTGAGCCGACCCCCAGTGTCGAAGGTCAAGGTCACGCGCGAGCGATCGATGATGCCGCCGCCGGCGATGTCCTCGACCACCCATTCGACACCCCTCAACAGCTCGGCTGGGTCCCAGGCGCGAAATCGCCATCGCCCTCGCCGGCATATGTCGGCGGGGTCCGGGGCGGGGCGGTGATCCCGCGCACGAGAAGGGTAAGTTTGCGCGGCGGGGGCAGATCGCCGCTGACCCAACAAGTCAGCCGCGGCCCGCTGGGGTGGGGCTGCCCGCCGTGGCACGGAACGCCGGGGCCCGCTCCCGCTTCGCCTCTCCGAGCGCGCGCCGCACCCCCTCGGCATCGAGGTCGGTCCCGTAGACCGGCGTCCCCGGCTGTTGCCGCCACGACTGGTCCAGGCTCCCCGCGTCCACCCCGTCGAACCCCAGCTCGTCGAGCAGCCGGATGACGACGTCCTTGGCTCGCTTGTCGTCTCCCGCGACCGGCAGGGCGATGCGCCCGGCGGCGCCCTCCGGCTTGCCGCGCTCGAGCAGGTGGTGGGCGTAGATGTTGTTGAACGCCTTCACCACCGGCCGGCTGAGCTGATCGGAGACCCACCGACTTTCGGTCGTGCCGTTCTCTATTCCGTCGATCCGGCCGTCCCGCTGCTGCGGGTAGTAGTTGCCGGTGTCCACCACGACCACGTCATCGGACACGCCGTCGAACAGGCCGGCCGGCAACTTCGGGATGTTCTTCTGGGGAATAGTCACGATCGCGACGTCCCCCGCCCGCGCGGCTTGCTCGACCGTCACCGGCCTGGCGCCGGTCTCCTTCGCGAGCGCGCCAAGCGTCTCGGGTCCCCGTGAGTTGGCGATGGACACGTCGTGCCCGAGCGCGGTGAAGCGGCGCGCCAGCGTGCCGCCGATGTGTCCCGCGCCGATGATGCCGATCCTCATGTCTCGCTCCTATCGGTCGATGAATGTCATCATTCGTTCGTTGTATCTCGGCCCCGCCACCACGTCGGGTGCCAGCGCCCGGTCGAGCTCCGCGATCTCCGTGGACCCAAGCGCGAGCGACGCCCCGCCGACGTTCTCCTCCAGGTAGCGGCGCCGCTTGGTGCCCGGGATGGGCACGATGGCGTCCCCCTTGTGAAGCAGCCACGCGAGTGCCACCTGCGCCGGCGTGGCATCTTTCCGCCGCGCCAGCTCGTGGACGACCGACCCCGCCCGCATGTTGGCGTCGAAGTTCGCGCCCTGGAACCGGGGATCGCCCCGCCGGTAGTCGCCTTCCGGATACTCCTCCGCCCGCTTCGCGGTCCCGGTCAGGAACCCGCGCCCGAGCGGGCTGAACGCCACCAGGCCGATCCCGAGCTCGCGGAGGACCGGGATGACGTCCCGCTCCAGGTTCCGCTCCCAGAGGGAGTACTCGCTCTGGAGCGCCGAGATCGGGTGCACGGCGTGCGCCCGGCGGATGGTCGCCTCGCCCGCCTCGGAGAGGCCGAGGAACCGGGCCTTCCCCTCGCGAACCAGGTTGGCCATGGCGCCGGCCACGTCCTCGATCGGGACGGCGGGGTCCACGCGGTGCTGGTAGAGGAGATCGATGCGATCGGTATTCAGGCGGCGGAGCGAGGCCTCGGTGACCTCGCGGACGTGCCCGGGCCGGCTGTCGGTGCCGACGAGCTGGTGGCCGTCGAAGCGGAAGCCGAATTTGGTGGCGAGGATGACCTGGTCGCGCCGGCCCTCGAGCGCGCGGCCGAGCAGCTCCTCGTTGGTAAAGGGCCCATAGGCCTCGGCGGTATCGAGGAAGGTGACGCCAAGCTCGATGGCCCGGTGCAGTGTCGCGATGGATTCCCGGTCGTCTGGCACGCCGTAGGACTGGCTCATTCCCATGCAGCCGAGGCCGAGGGCGGAGACCTCGAGTCCCTGGCGTCCGAGCTTGCGGGTCGGGATCATGCAGCATCCTTTCGTTAAGCACACAACCGGCGCGGCGGTGCCTCGGTTCCGTCAGGCTGGGATTGTCTATGAGATGGATTGGCGCCGGCGGAACGCGCGGCGCGTCCTCCAGGTCGCCCGGGCCCGCCGCGGCTACTGACACGCGATCGCCCCGTCTCTAAACGGTGGAGGCGGCGCCGACGCCGGCCCCCGCCCGAGTCGACCGGGCGATCCGCGCATCGAGACTCCACGCGCCCCCGCCCGCGAAGGTGAAGTACAGATAGAGGAAGCAGTAGAGCACGGCCGGGATGCCGTTGTTGACCGTCGGGAACGGCGATAGCGGGAAGTGGGCGTGGAAGTAGGCCACGGCCATCTCGCCGGCCAGCACGAAGGCGACCGGACGCGTGAGCAGGCCGAGCACGATCGCCGCCCCGCCGAACGTATCCAGCACGCCGGCGAACCAGAACAGCGACATCGGCTCGATCGGCGGCGCCCCGGCGGGCATCGGGGGGAATCCGAACAGCTTCATCGTGCCGGAAGACACGTAGACCAGGCCGGCTACGATGCGCAGCACGCTCAGCATCCGGCTGGTCCAGGGCGACGGGGACGGTTCGACGATCGACATGGGCCGCGCCCTCTACTGCTTCGTCGCGGCGGCCCGGGCTCGTTGGCGCTCTTCCTGCGCCCGGAGCTCGGGCGTGAGCGCCGGCCCGAAGTCGTCCGCCTCGAACACCTGACGGATCTCGATCTCGAACTCCTCGCCGGTCGGATTGGGAACCCGCTTGACCCACTCGACCGCCTCCGCCTTCGACTTCACCTGGATCAGCCAGAACCCGGCGATCAGCTCCTTGGTCTCCGCGAAGGGGCCGTCGACCACGGTCCGCTTGTCGCCGGAGAACCGGACCCGCGCGCCCTTCGAGCTCGGGTGGAGCCCCTCGCCCGCGAGCATCGCCCCGGCCTTCTCCAACTCCTCGTTGTACTTGCCCATCGCCTCGAGGAGCTCCCGGCTGGGCATGACGCCGGCCTCGCTGTTCTTGTCGGCCTTCACCAGGACCATGAATCGCATTGTCTTGCTCCTTCCGTTGAGGGTCGGAGCCGGGCGCCCGGACGATCCCGGCCGGCCGCACTCAGGCTCTACCTGTATGTCGAGCGAGGGGGGGCGAAATCGACACCGCCCTGGCCCGGCCGCGCCTAAGTTGCTCGGTGGGGCCGGGTCCCGGTCGGTGACGCCGGGCACGGACGCACGCCGGGGCAAGTGTACCCGCGCCTCGTGAGGTGTATGCCCGAGTCATGGCGGACCCGGCTGGCGCGCTGGGGCTTCAACTGGTTCCCGGCCTACCGGGCACCGGCGCCCGACACTGGGGCCGGGCTACGTCGTCTGGGATAAGGCGGCCACGATCCAGTTTCGCCGCCCCGGTCGCGAGACGCTCTACCCCACGTTCCGGCTGCCGGGGGAGGAGCTGGCGGCACTGCGGGCGGAGGTCGCCCAATCGGGGAGAGCCGAGCGCGAGTTGACGGTCGAGCTGGCGAACAAGGCGGGCGAGGTGCACGCGACCTGTCGCAAGCTCCTGAGCATCTGTGCGCGTTAAATGGTTTGCGGAGGAGCGGATGGACGAGGATCTGGTCAACCTGTCCCGCGAGCAGCTGATCGAAGAGGTTCAGAAACTCCGCCATGGCATCCGAGTCCACCGCGACTCCACCGGCCATGAGTTCTGCTGGCATCACCCCGCGCTCTGGGGTCTGTTGCCCGAGCAGCAGGATCCGCTGCCGCCGGTACCCGAGTGGCCGGAATTCCTGCGCGGCTGCATTCGGTATCGGCAGTCGCTGGACGAACCGGCCCGCGACGCTCCGCGCTCGTCGCAGCCGTACGACTGAGGGTTGATTCGGGTGAACGTCGAGCGACTACGCTCTGAGACGCCTGGGTGTGAGGAGTGCGTCCACCTGAACAACGCGGGTTCGGCTCTCATGCCGGAGCCGGTGGTACGCGCGGTTCAGGATCACATCACCCTGGAGAGCCGCATCGGTGGCTACGAGGCGGCGGGAGCGCGTCAGGACGCGGTGCATGCCGCGTATCAGGCTGTGGCCGAGCTGATCGGGGCACAGCCGGAGAACATCGCCTTACGGAGAGCGCTACTGCGTCGTGCATGCAGGCGCTGTCGTCGATCCCGTTCGAACGCGGTGATGTCATCCTGACGACTCGCAACGATTACGTGTCCAATCAGATCCAGTTTCTCTCCCTCCAGGCGCGGATGGGCGTGC